>NZ_JBFUBH010000062.1:0-15788 GCF_056405855.1 Pararhizobium sp. P1_E7
GGCCAAGGACATTCGGACCCAACTCGCAGAAGTCGGCGTAAAGTCTGAACAGATCGGCCGTCTCGGCATCAGCCACAACCATTTCGACCATGTCGGCCAGGCGGCTGCATTTCCGCAGGCGACCCTAATGATCGGCGCGGCCGACCTCGCGCAGTTCAAGACCGATCCCCTGCCCTTCGCAGTCGATCCGGCCTTCATCAAACCATGGCTAGACGGCGGTTCGAAGGTCGACGCCATCTCGGGCGACCGCGATGTGTTCGGAGATGGATCGGTGACCATCCTTTCGACGCCCGGCCACACGCCGGGCGAGACGAGCCTGCTCGTTCGTCTGGCAGAAAAGGGCGCTGTCCTGCTCTCCGGCGATGTCGCGCATTTCGAGGAACAGTTCGAGAACCGCGGCGTGCCAACCTTCAACTACGACCGCGCGGAAACGCTCGCTTCGATGGAGCGGCTGACGGGGATTGCCAAGGCGCTCGATGCCACGCTAATCGTGCAGCACGACGCAAAGGACATCGCCAAGCTGCCGGCCTTCCCGAAAAGCGCCAGGTAGCGACATTCGATACCCCCGGCTGGCCGAAACGCTGGCCGGGTTCGCGATTGCTTATCGCTCGTTAGTATCCTAAGGGTCCGGAACCGTTGCGGCGCGCTCGGGGCTTGCCAATCTCATGTTCCTGCAAATCGGTTTCAATGATCGCGCACTCTGTCGGGTATGCCTCAGAGGCGGCCTTTAGCACAGCCTGCAAGCGGGTCATGGGCCACTCACCCAGGCGACAAATGCACCAAGCCACAGCCTCATAAGCGAGGCGAAAGACGGCTGGGTCTGTTTCAATTCCCCGTTCCGAAGCCCGGTTTCCCGCTAGACATAACTTAGAGCCAGCCCTATCGTTTTTCATCGTGATCGCCACAACCGGGGGAGAGATCGATGTCCGAAGAAATCAACCTTGACCGCCGTCACCTGTTCGGTATGGCTGCATTTACCGCGGTAGCAGTCGAGCTTGGCTTTGCTGACGCAGCCCATGCGGGGTCGGACAAGTCCACTACGAAGGCGAGCACCACCATCCGCGCTGGCAGGCACACATCCTTCGAATCTATGAAAAGCATCAAGGCCGGGGACCTCGAAATCGGTTACGCCGAGGCTGGTGCCAGCAACAAGCCCGTGGTCCTGCTGCTGCATGGCTGGCCTTACGATATCTATAGCTATGTCGACGTCGCGCCGCTGTTGGCCTCGGCCGGTTATCGGGTGATCGTGCCCTATCTGAGGGGTTATGGCACGACTCGATTCCTGTCGGAGGACACACCACGCAACGGCCAGCAATCTGCCTTGGCCGTCGACATGATTGCGTTTCTCGATGCGCTCGGCGTCCAAAAAGCAATTGTCGGCGGCTACGATTGGGGTGCCCGCACCACAAACATCATGGCCGCCCTATGGCCGGAGCGCTGTAAGGCGATGGTGTCGGTGAGCGGCTATCTCATCGGCAGCCAAGAGATGAACAAGAAACCTCTGCCTCCCAAGGCCGAGCTCGCCTGGTGGTATCAATTCTATTTCGCCACCGAGCGCGGCCGGCTGGGCTACCAGGCCAATACGCAGGACTTTGTTCGTCTGATCTGGGAGACTGCCTCGCCGACCTGGCAATTCGACGACGCCACCTTCGCTCGTTCGGCCACGGCTTTCGACAACCCGGACCATGTCGCTATCACCGTCCATAATTATCGCTGGCGGCTGGGCCTGGTCGAAGGCGAACCCCGCTTCGACGCATTCGAGGAAAAGCTTGCCAAGAGCCCGGTGATCACGATCCCGACGATTACGCTCGAGGGGGACCAGAATGCCGCGCCGCATCCGGAGCCTAAAGCTTATGCTGGCATGTTTTCCGGCACGTACCAGCATCGCAACATCACCGGCGGCATCGGCCACAACCTGCCGCAGGAAGCCCCGGAGGACTTCGCGCAGGCGATCATCGACGTCGACCGCCTGTAACCGAGCGATGTCTGGCCGGTCAATGCTGTTCCCAGGCTTTGAAATGCCAAGGGCGCTCGACCCTTTCGGAGAGCGCCCTTGGCCGACCCGGATAACCTCGACGCACGACATGGCCGTTGCAGGAGGCAATCTAAACGGGCGATGAACCATGGGTGTGGGCTGTCTTCCCAGTGGCTGCAGGGCGATTTCAGGCCAGCTTGGCAACGGCGGCGATCCTTCTGCATATTATCTTCATAGCGGAAAGTCTTCCGAACTCGTCGATATGCACGATCAGCGAACGGAACTTTGAGCCGCCAGCATTGCGGCCGCCTTTGTGTATCCGCCGCCCATTCCATCGAGGAAATGAAGGTGGGAATTGCTATTTCCGGAGGGTACCAAGCAGGTCATCAGGGCATGGGACTGCCGATGCAGCCCAAAACTGACGTCTCTACGTGCTCTGGCCGCGGCAAGAAGGACTTCGACCATCTCAATCTGTTCGGGCGTACAGTCCAATGTCAAACGCAAGACATCGTCGTACCTGCGATAGTCAGAATTCGAAACGACATCCGACCACCCTCTTCCACCGAGATAATCTGCCATATCCTTTGAAAGGACTATGTCATCCGGCACGGGATGTGAACGTCGCTCCCCCACGTCAAAAATCGCCAGGATCTGTTGTGCCAACTTGGCGAAAATCTCGGGGCGCGCGTGATCGCGAGGTTCCACCAGAAGGGAGAGTATCTCACCGCGCTGGCTCGGGATTGGTGCCCATTCACAGGTCAATCCTCGCAGGTCCGGTGTCGCGAGCGCCGCGCTGGGCGGGATTCCATACTTACCCGCCTTTATCTGCCGATCAGCCCAGTTCAGCCCCCCTCCAGCAAACATTGCATATTGAGCGGCCTCGGATGCGGCGAATTGGGCCGTCCTCACATCGTTTCCGCTTGCCCGAATTTCCTTCACCGAGACCAACCCCGCCCGCAAACCAAGCTGGAGCACATCGCGGGCATAGGCTGAAGTCTGCTGGAGAACGATCGTCGCCGATGCCAGCCGGTCGGGATGCACGGCGAACGCAGCACCATCGCCGCGGAACACGAATGGAAAGTCAAAACTGTTCCACGCATTCCCTAGAGCCGCGATTGCGGATGCGCCAGCGTAATTGACATCCTTGTAACGCCCCGATGCGATTGCCGAGGTTGAGCCGATGACATCGGTTATTCCGACAAGCCATTCATCTGGCAACGGCTGGTAGATCGCAGTGTCAAGCAGGTCGGCGAAGTCATGGTAAGCCTCGCTCTGCGTGTCGAACTTTAACATTGGATTGCCTCCAGACCTTCTCATGCCATTCGGGTGAACGATGGCTCGATAGCTCGACAGTTACCGGGTCTGCCGGCTTCCTGCCGACAGACCCGAAAGGCTGCGTTTAGATAAGGTTGGTCACAACATTAACGTTGCCGTGCGTTGCCTTCGAGTACGGGCAGATGCTGTGAGCGGCGGTGAGCAGCTCGCCAGCGATCACAGGATCGACGCCGGGCACGCTGACATTGAGGCGGGCGCTCAGGAAGTAGTTGCCGTCATCGACGTTCAGATCGATCTCGGCATCGACCGCGATCCCGGCCGGGAGCTTGATCTGCCTCTGGGAGGCGGCAACTTCGATGGCACCCATGTAGCAGGCCGACCAGGCGGCACCGAACAGGTTTTCGGCGGCCGGATGCGGCTGCTTCATCTTGATGTCCAGAAAGCCATCGCCGCTGCGGGCTCCACCGTCGCGGCCATTGGTGTTGTGCGTCTTGCCAGTAAAGAGAACCTTGTGGGTCATAGCGAATTTCCTGTCCTAGTTTTTGATGATTGAGCGTCTGCACCTTGTGCTGATCCAAGAGGTACGCCACCGAGACCGGAACCGCACGTTAGGCGTTGTTAGACGTCAATAGCTGCGATTAACGACACCTGGGAAAATCTCGAGCGGAGGCATGCGAAACACTGTTCCAGCAGTGTTTGAGGAGCGGTTGCCGGCGTTGAGTGTTGGGCCTCTATGAACATCTAACAACGCCTAACGTGTGCATTCGACGACCTCGGCGTACCTCTTGGTAGCCGCACAGAGGTGCGGACGATCAACCCGATCTTACCGAGGAGAATGACCATGACCGCAATCAAGATTGACGTTATCGACGAGGACCGCCGCCGCCTGTTGGGTGCCGCTGCATCCGGGATCGCCGTCCTGGGCATTGCCAGCTTGCTTCCCGCATATTCCAAGGCCGCGACGGGATCTGACGCCATCCGCCCGTTCCAGGTAAACATTCCTGAAGCGGATCTCGACGACCTTCGCAACCGCCTCGCCCGCACGCGGCTGCCTGAAAAAGAGACCGTCGGCGACTTTACCCAAGGGGTACCGTTGAAGACGRCCAAGCAATTGCTGGATCACTGGCAGAACAGATATGACTGGCGCAAGGTCGAGGCTCGGATCAACGCCGTGCCGAATTTCATCACCGAGATCGACGGGCTGGACATCCATTTCATCCATGTCCGCTCCAAGCACGAAAACGCACTTCCCCTGATCGTGACGCACGGGTGGCCCGGTTCGATCATCGAGCAGTTGAAGATCATCGGGCCGCTGACAGACCCCACTGCCCACGGCGGCAGCGCCTCGGATGCATTCCATATCGTCATCCCGTCGATGCCGGGATACGGCTTCTCTGGAAAACCTGAAGCGACGGGTTGGGGACCTGAACGCATTGCAACCGCCTGGATCACTTTGATGCGACGCCTGGGCTACACGCAGTTTGTCGCGCAGGGAGGCGATTGGGGTGCAGTCGTCACCGACATGATCGGCGTGCAGACTCCCTCGGAACTTCTCGGCATTCATACCAACATGCCGGGCGCCATCCCCGACGCCATCAACAACGCTGCCTTTGCCGGCGCGCCGACTCCAGCAGGCCTCTCGGATGAAGAAAAACATTCGTACGATCAGCTCGTCTTCTTCTACAAGCATGTCTCCTACGCATTTCTGATGGGAACGCGTCCGCAAACCCTCACCGGATTGACGGACTCTCCGATCGCTCTTGCGACCTACATGCTCGACCACGACGGCGCGAGCCTGGAAATGATCGCCCGATCATTCGACGGCCAGGATGAAGGCCTCAGCCCTGACGATGTCCTCGACAACGTGACGCTGTTCTGGCTGACGAATACTGGCGTATCGGCTGCGCGTCTGTACTGGGAGAACAAGCTCGCATTCTTCGCTGCGAAGGGGGTCAAGGTGCCAGTCGCCGTAAGCGTCTTCCCGGACGAGCTTTACCAGACACCGCGTGCCTGGGCCGAAAAGGCATACCCAAATCTCGTACACTACAACAAGCTTCCCAAGGGCGGACATTTTGCAGCCTGGGAGCAGCCGAAGCTTTTCACCAACGAGGTGCGTGCCGGATTTCGCAGCCTTCGGAAATCCGGCTGAAAATACGCTGAAGCCTCGGCGCGTGCACGGCGCGCGCCGATTTTTCCAACGGGCGTTAGGACCCAAGAAACATGTCCACGAACAAGACCAGGCATCTGATCTACACGGCTACCACCGAAACCACTGGGGGACGCAAGAACGGTGTCGCCCGCAGCGCGGACGGTATGCTCGACATCAGGCTCTCGGATCCCGGTTCAACCCGCATCGGCACCAATCCCGAGCAGCTCATGGCTGCCGGCTGGTCGGCGAGCTTCGCAAGCTCCCTGGCACAAGTGGCTCGACAGACCGGAGTGAACCTGTCCGCCAATGTAAAGATCCATACCGAAGTGGACCTTTCGTCGGACGACGATGAATTTGTTATCGGCGTTCGTCTAGTCATCCAACTTCCCGGTCTGGAACGCGATGTCGCTTCGACTTTGATAGAAGAAGCACGGCGGATCTGTCCCTTTTCAAGGGCCACACGCGGCAATATCGAGGTCGATTTTACGATCCTGCGCACCTGAGGCTGCCGCTGCAACGGATCATCCTCGATGGCGCCACCAAGGCCATTGGAGTATAAGCAGCCAATTGGAGCGACTGGGGCGAACGACATGAACAGTTTCGGCGATGCCAATGCCGATGACCTATCGTTCGGTCCATTCCGCTTGAGCGTCAGTCAGCGACTGCTCGCAAAAGACGGGACTCCGATCGACCTGGGTGCGCGCGCCCTCGACTTGCTGGTTGCTCTTACGCTCGCCCCCAATGTTGTCGTCAGCAAGAAAGACCTGATGTCCCGCGTCTGGCCGGACGTCATCGTCGATGAAGGCAGCTTGCGTTTTCACATGACCGGGCTGAGGAAGGCGCTGGGCGACGGACAAGACGGCGCACGCTATATTACCACTGTCGCCGGAAGGGGATATTGTTTCGTAGCGCCAATCTCTCGATCCGGCCCCTTACGACAGCGATCCGCCAACGTCGATTTCCGCCATGCCCTACTGCCTGGCCGACTTGATCGGATGGTCGGACGAGAACAGGATATTCTGCGTCTGGCGGAAAAGTTGATGACGTCGCGAATGGTCACCATTGTCGGCGTCGGTGGCGTCGGAAAGACCACCGTCGCCACTGCGGTCGGGCATCACCTCGCGCCCACGTTCAATGGGGCTGTCTTGTTTGCCGACTATGGGATGTTGAGCGATCCGGGGCTGGTCGCGGCAGGGATCGCCTCGATGCTCGGTCTGCCAGTCGGATCCGACGACGTACGTCCCAGCCTGATTGCCTACCTGCGCGATAAACAAATCATGCTGATCCTTGATACCTGCGAGCACTTAATCGATGCCATTGCGGATCTCGTGGCAGCGATTATCGAGGCCGCGCCGCAGGTGTTTCTCCTCGCAACGAGCCGCGAGGCGTTAAGGATCGAAGCGGAAAGCGTTTACAGGCTCGATACCCTGGCTTGCCCGCCGGATGACCCGGAACTTTCCACCGAGGCCGTCCTGTCCTTTCCAGCAACGCGGCTGTTCATCGATCGCGCTGCGGCGAGCGGGGCGGCCCTCGATCTCAGTGACCAGGATGTTCGCGTCGTTGCAAGCATTTGCCGAAAACTCGACGGCATGGCGCTCGCATTGGAACTCGCCGCCCGCCGCGTCGAGAGCTATGGTCTCCATCAGACCGCCACGCTGCTCGATCGGCATTTGACATTGGGGTGGGCAGGATCGCGAACAGCTCCGGCAAGACAAAAAACCTTGCAGGCAACGCTCGACTGGAGCTTCGGGCTTCTCACAGACGTAGAGCGCCTCGTGCTCCGGCGGCTGGCGGTCTTTGTCGGGGACTTTACGCTCGACGCCGCGCTGGAGGTGATTTCCACACCGGAAATACATCCCACAGCCATTTTCGATGCGATCGACAATCTGGTCGCCAAATCGTTGCTCGCAACCCATCCGGTGGGCGCGATGATGCGCTACCGCCTGCTCGACACCACACGGGCCTATGCGCTCCAATCTCAGACCGAAGAGGATCGCGCCGGATTGGCATCCCGCCATGCGACCTATTATCGACGTTGGCTGGAGCAATTCGGACCTGATTGGGCGACGTTGTCGACAGGTCCGGAGCGGCTGCCATACTTCGTGAGCATCAACAACGTCCGAGCGGCATTGGAGTGGTCTTTCGGGGAACATGGCGACATCGACGTCGGCATCAAGCTTGCGGCTGCCGCGGCGTCGGTTTTCCAGGTGATGTCGCTCTTTCCAGAATGCCAGCGTTGGTCGCAACGCGCCCTCCTCGCGCTGGATGACACGTCCAAGGGAAGCATTGAGGAAATGCACCTGCAGGCTGGTCTTGGAATTTCCCGGATGTATTTGCAAGGCGGCCGCGAAACGTCGCAGGCCGCTCTCAGTCGCGGTCTCCAAATCGCCGAAGAGCGGGGCAATGCGCTCGACCAGTTGCGGATATTGGGCCCGTTGAGCATGTTCAGCCTGCGTATCGGCGATTTCAACGCTGCCCTTCATTATGCGCGCCGTTGCTCTGCAATCGCTGCAACTGTGGACGATCCTGCAACTGTTGAACTGGGTCACTTCCTTCTCGGTAATTCGCTGCATTTCACGGGCGATCTCGTCAACGCGCGGATTGAACTTGAGGCCGCAGCGAGTAGCGAACCGAGGTCTCGACGAACCCCTGCCAGCTACGTGGGCTTCGAAGGAAAGCATCTCGCCGGAGGAATTCTTGCCCGAAACCTGTGGCTGCAAGGCTATCCGGTGCAAGCTGACCTTCGGGCGCGCAAGGCGATCAGCGATGCAGCGAAGCTGGACCATTCCCTTACCTTGTGCATCGCGCTTCTTGGCGGCATTGCTGTCTTCCTGTGGCGGGACGATCTGCCGAGTGCCGAGGAGCATATAGAATGGTTGATCTCGCGCGCAGGGCTACACTTCCTGTCACCATACGTGTCCGTAGCTCAAGGTTTCAAAGGGGAAGTCGCCATCCGCCGAGGAGACTTGAAGCTCGGGATCGAGACACTGCGTCGATGCATCGAGAAGCTTCATTCGGCGACGTATGAGGTGTTTACGACCATGCTCGAAATCTCGCTCGTCAAGGGACTGGTGGCGATCGGCGAGTTCGACGAAGGCATGGCCAGGATCAACCGAACGATCGAACTCGTCGAGAAGAACGGAGACCTCTGCTATCTGCCGGAATTGCTGCGCGTTAAGGCAAGACTGTTGTTATCGACGCATTCATCCGGAGACGACGTCGAGGCGTGCTTGGCGTTGGGAATCGCAAAAAGCGTGGGCATGGGCGCGCGCGCGTGGGAGCTACGAACTGCGACCGACCTCGCTGCGCTCTGGATTGGTGATGGACGGCTTCGTGATGCGCGGGCATTGCTGAAGCCGGTTTTCGAACGATTTGATGAAGGCCTGGATACGACGGATGTCAGCGCAGCGAAAACACTGTTAGACGGGCTGTCATAGCCTCCGTTAAGAGGACCCACCCACATTGAAAGGATCTGAGCCGGCGACCACGCTGTGGAGCCATGCTGAGATGCGACTTGCAAGGCGCTTCAAACATCGGCCGCCCCTGTGATCGATCCTCAGTCAGTCGCGGCCTCAATCGATCGCGGCCCAGATGATGACGTGAAGGCGGCACTGCTCGATGCAGCCGACATGATCCGGACGCTGAAGATTGTGCTGGATGCGAAGGTGGACGTTTTGCGCGGCGAGTGAGCCCGATGCGGCCCGCCAATTCGCCAGTTGCCTGGCCAACCTGTCCCGCCAATGGTTTGCCGGGCTTGTCGCGATGCGATCACTCAATATTATGCAATCTAACAATAGACCCAAAATTGTGCATTGAAAAACCCCTAAAATTGCAGTGTAGTAAGACCTCTCTTGGAGGAGAGAGTAATACATTCCATATTTGCGGATGAGTGTTTCAAGCTATACTGTGAGCCATATTGAGCCGCCATCTGGAAACGGATGGCGGCTTTTTTGTTGGTGATATGACGCGCGTCGGCTTCGCGTTGATGGCGTTGATAGGCCCGATCTAGCGCTATTTCTTCCACGCCACTCCTTGGACATTACCGCATGTGGTATTTCCGCCTCATACAGTAGCATTGCACTGCGCCGCACAACCATCGCGAACAAATCGGCTGGCGAATAACGGGAAAGGCTCCTATAGCTCAATCATGAGGTGCGGCTTATACATGCCGCGTCGGGTGTTCAATTGCTGGGGGCATACTTTTGAAGCGCTATATATTTTGCGCCGCGATGAGCACGGCCTTGATGCTCGGTCCTCAATCAGCCTCCTCCGGGGACATGTTTCCTCCCAAGGAAACGGCATCCAGCTGGTCGGGCTGCTATGTTGGCGCCAATACCGGCTATGGTCGTGTAAACGCGGACGCCACCGATACGCCGTTCCGCGACGGCCCTTTCGCGGGGTCGGGCAGCGCGTGGAACGACCCAGCCTCCGAAACAATTGGCATGGATGACAGCGGCCTGATGGGCGGTGTCGAGGCAGGATGTGATCGTCAGTTCGACCTTGGCGATAATGCCTTTGTGCTCGGCGGCGTCATTGATTTCTCGCTGATGAACCAGGGGGCGTCCGGCACATCGGCGATCGAGAGCGACACGCGCACGAGCTTCGACATGGACTGGGCTGCGAGCGCGCGCCTGCGCGCCGGCGTCGCCGCATCCGATGTCCTCTTCTACGTGACGGGCGGTGTTGCGCTGGCCAATATCGACGTGCGTGCCTATGATCGCGTGACCTTCCCGACGCAAGGGCTGATGGACGTTTCGGGCGGCGGTACGGAAACTGGCTGGGTAGCGGGCGGGGGCGTCGAGTGGCGCATCAAGTCGAACTGGTCGATTGGCCTTGAATATCTCCACTATGATTTCGGCACCGTGACTGCCACGGGCGCCGCCATCGAGCCGGCGGGGGCTTTCCCGCGCTTCGAGAACGATGTCGACGCCGATGTCATCCGCATCGGCTTGAAGTGGCGGATGTAATGGCGCTCGTTTCCGCTGGGCGCCGCATCCGTATTCAGTGTTTCCAGCCATTCCGGCCACGTCACCTTCATATTGAACAACGATACAAGCAGTAGGCCGGCAAACCGGACAATGCACCATCTGCGCATTGCGGTTAGCTCGGGAACGATTCCGCTTAGTAATTCCGACCTGACAAATTTTTTAAAGCCAATGCGCCCATTTTGACGGGGCGATCGCAAGCAACGCAGCAAAAACAACGATGCGGCCTCAGTCCGTTTAAACGCGACGACCGCTGATTAGGCTGGAGGTGACGCATGTTCAATTTCACCAATCCCGATAACGAAACCGACGGCGGCTTGCTGGAGCTGGACGGCGTATCGTTCATCACCTCGACGGATGTCGGCGGCACGACCTATGTCTTCACCGCCGGCGCGGTCGATAACGGGATCAGCGTTTTTGCGCTCGGCCTTGATGGCTCGCTGACCAACGTCTCCAATGTCACGGATGGCGGCGGCCTGAACCTGGTCGGGGTGAGCGGCCTGTCGACGATCGCCTCGAACGGCAATACCTATCTGATCGCCGCGGGCGCGGGCGATAATGGCCTCAGCGTATTCCGGGTTGGCACCAACGGCGCCCTGACCAATGTCGATAATGTCGGCGACGGCGGCACCCTGAACCTCGGCGGCGTGTCGCGCGTGGCGACGGCGACGGTTGGCGGCAATGCCTATGTGTTCGCAGCCGGGACCAACGACGACGGCATCAGCGTCATGCGGGTGGGAAGCGACGGCAAGTTGACCGAGGTCAGCAACCTCGCCGACACCGGCGCGATCGAGCTGGACGGCGTCAAAGGCCTGACCACCGCGGTGATCGGCGGCAATACCTACCTTTTCGCGGCTGGCGGAATCGATGATGGCCTCAGCGTCTTCCTGGTTGCAGCCAATGGCAGCTTGACCCACACGAGTTCCGTCACCGACGACGCCACTCTTAAGCTTGACGGTGCCTCCGACGTCGCAACTGCTGTGGTCGGCGGTGTCACCTATGTGTTCGTCACGGGCACGGCCGACAGCGGCGTCAGCGTCTTTTCGGTCAACTCGTCGGGTATCCTGACCGGTGTAGACAACATTTCCGACACCGCAGGCCTGCGTCTGGCCGGCGCCACCGGTCTTTCCGTCTCCGTCCAGGGCTCGACTACCTACCTGACGGTCGGCGGCACCGAGAACGGTGTCAGCGTGTTCAAGGTCAACGCCGGCGGCACACTGACTTTTGTCGACAACAAGGACGATGCCGGTTCCTTGGAGCTTGGCGGCACGACCGTAACCACCACCGCCACCGTTGGCGGGACCACCTACACCGTCGCCGGCGGTTCCACCGATGACGGCGTTAGCGTCCTCGGCTCCCACCCCACCGGACAGCTCTGGTATCTGACCCAGGGCAACCTGCCCGACGCGCGCCTGGTCTATGTCAACAGCGACGGGCTCAATCACACCACGGTGTTCGACAACACTCCGAGCCTRGACCTGGGCACCAGCTTCCCCGAAGACGTGGTGCTCGACACCGCCGCGGGTCTGTTTTTCGTATTGTCGGGCGGCGGCGACGGGTCGAACAGCCGCATCCTGATGGGGCATATCGGCAGCACCACGCCACCGACGGTCGTCGAGACCTACAATGCGACTGACGACCTCGTCTATGCGATGCACATCGATCCGATCAACGAGAAGCTCTATGTCAGCTATATCGATGTGGGTGCGGGCTTCGGCAACAATACCCAGGGCATCAAGGTCTACGACTACAATCCAACGACAGGCGCACTCAGCAACGAGCAATTCCTGGTCACCCAGGCGACGGCCGGCATCACCTCCAGCGCCGCCGGCGGCACGGGCCTGTTCATTCCGCGCGATTTCGATTTCGATTTCACGCGCGGCTTCGTCTATTTTACCAACGTCTCGCTGGGCGACGGCGTCGAGACCAACGAGGTTTACCGCCTGGACCTCAACAACATCACCGCCCCCGCGGTGAAGCTGGTCCCGCAGGCGCAGTTTCCGCTTGACGGCGACGGCACCGACTTCACCACGCTGAACGGTATCATCACCGACGTCGAGATCGATGTCGATTCCAACCGCGCCTACTTCATCACTCATGCAGAGGAACCGGCCGACCCCGCTGCCGAGAATGCCATCTGGATGGTAGCCAATGCCTCGACCATCAATGGTTCGAGCAACGCCGTCAAGGTGACTGTGGTGGGCGTCAACGCCGCCGACTTCTATCCAGGCGACATGACGCTCGATGAGGTCAACAACATCCTCTATATTGAGACGGAGAACGTCAATGACGGCGGGGTCGCCGACGACGACGTCATCTGGGTGTTCCAGCTCGACGCCGCTGGCACGACCGCAACCTTGATTAATACCATCTCGCCGGGCTTCAGTAACACTTCCAACATTGGCGGCATGCAGTTCAACGCGCTACCGATCTTGAACGGCCTCAACGGCACCGGTACGATCATCAACGAACAGCAGGCGGCCGCGACCACCCTGCTGACCGGTGCGCCGACCATCACCGATTTGGATGGAGATCATCTGGCCAGCGCCACGGTGCAGATCACCGGCGGTAAATTCTCGTCCAACGAGACGAGCAACAGCGACGATCATCTCGGCTACGGAGCCGCCAAACAGATTTCCGGATTGATCAGCGGTACCAACATTACCCTCAGCTGGAACGCGACGACCGAAAGCCTGACGCTCACGGGCTACGATACGATCGCCAACTATCAGGCAGTTCTAGCGGCGATCACCTACTGGACCACTGGCGATAACCCCACCAACTATGGGCTGAACACCAATCGGACCATTACCTGGACCGTCAGCGACGGCACGCCTGACGTGCCAGGCGGAAGCCAGAACAGCGGCACGACTGTGATCGACATCGGCGCAGTCAACGACGCACCGGTCAACGGCACGGTTTCCAGCGCCACCGGCAACGAAGGCGCCAGCATCGCCGTCACCGGCCTGCAGATCAGTGATCCCGATGCCAATCCGGCGATCACGAATATCACCGTCACCCTCTCGGTGACCAAGGGCGTGCTGACGCTCTTGACCAATGTCTCCAGCGGCCTGACCAGCGGCGGCGTCTCGGGCAACGGCACGGCCACGGTCACGCTGACCGGCACCCTCAACGAGATCAATGCCACGCTGGCAGCGGCCAACGGAGTGCTGTACCTGGGCAACGCTAACGTCAACGGCACCGACATCCTGACGGTGGTGACCAACGATGGCGGCAACACCGGCTCTGGCGGCGCGCTCTCCGACACCGACGGCTACGCCATCACCATCAACGCGGTGAACGACGCCCCCCTCGTGGCCGGCGACGGCACCGAAACCCTGGCCGCGACCAACGAGGACGTGGCCAATGCGACCTTGACCAACACGGTCTCGTCCCTGTTCAGCGGCCAGTTCACCGACGCCAACGACCAGGTGTCGGGCGGCAGCTCGGCCAACGCCTTCGCCGGTGTGGCCGTGGTAGCCAACGGTTCCAGCGCCAGCACGGGCCAGTGGCAGTACTATAACGGCTCGAGCTGGGTGAACGTCGGCGCGGCCTCGACGGCGGCGGCGGTGACGATCGCCGCCAGTGCGCCGATCCGCTTCCTGCCGGCCACGGACTACAACGGCCCGGCCCCGAGCCTGACCATGAAGCTGGTCGATGCTTCCGGCGGCGCCCTGACCAACGGCGCGGTCGTCAACACTACCACCAGCGGCGGTTTGACGCCCTACAGCGTCGGCACGGTGGTGCTCGATCACGCGGTCACGGCCGTCAACGACGCGCCGACCATCACGGGTGGCTCGGCCGTCAGCCTGACGACGATCGGCGAGGACTCCGCGCCCGGGGCCGGCCAGACGGTCTCGTCGCTGTTCAGCAGCCATTTCTCGGATGCCAAGGACCAGGTTTCCGGTGGTTCGTCTGCCGACGCCTTTACCGGCGTGGCAGTGACCTCCAATACCGCGACCGCCAGTCAAGGTGTCTACCAGTACTTCTCGGGCGGATCGTGGCATGACCTGCCGGCCGTCTCGGCCGCCAGCGCTTTCGTTCTCGACAGCAGCACCTTGGTGCGCTTCGTGGCGGCCGCCAACTATTCCGGCTCCCCGCCCAGTCTGATCGTCCACATGATCGAAGACTCCTCAGGCGCGGTGACCACCGGCGCGACGGCGAACCTGTCCACCACCGGCGGCTCGACCGAGTACGGCGCGGCCATGACGCTGGGCATCACGGTCACGCCGACCAACGATATTCACACCGGCGGCGCCAGCGTCATCGGCACGGCGACCGAGGATCAGGTGCTGACTGCGGTCTCGACTATAGCCGATCCGGACGGCATCGGCACTCTGCACTATCAGTGGCAGCATGATGGCGGCTCGGGCTTTGTCAATGTTGGCGCCGACCAGTCGACCTATACGCTCGGCGATGGTGACATCGGCGGCGTGGTCCGTGTGGTCATCTACTACACCGATGGCGGCGGTACGGTGGAATCGGCAACCAGCGCTGCGACGAGCGCAATCACCGCCTTCAATGACGCCCCGACCGGCGGCGCATCGATCACCGGCACGGCGACCGAGAACCAGGCGCTGACCGCGGATACCTCGACCCTGGCGGACAGCGACGGCCTTGGCACGCTGCACTACGACTGGCAGCGTGACACCGGTTCGGGTTTCTCCAGCACCGGCGCCGCCGATCAGGCGACGTATACGCTGGGCGACCTCGATGTCGGCGGCGTGGTTCGAGTAGTGGTTAGCTACACTGACGGGCAGGGCTTCGCAAACAACGTCACCAGCGCTGCCACCCCCGCCATCGCCGGGGTCAATGACCCGCACACCGGCGGCGTGTCGATCACCGGAACGGCAACCGAGAACCAGGCCCTGACGGCGAACACAGCAACCCTGGCCGATGCCGACGGCCTGGGCACGTTGCACTACCAGTGGCAGCGCGACACCGGCTCAGGTTTTGTCAATGTCGGTACCGATCAGTCGACGTACACGCTTGGCGACGGCGACGTCGGCGGCATCGTCCGCGTGGTCGTCAGCTATACCGACGATCAGGGCTTCGCCGAAAGTGCCACCAGCGCCGCCTCCCCTGCCATCGCGAACGTCAACGATGCGCCGACGGGCGGCGTGTCGATCACCGGAACGACGACCGAGAATCAGGTTTTGACGGCGAACACCGCTGCCCTGGCCGATGCCGATGGTCTCGGCACGCTACACTATCAGTGGCAGCGCAATACCGGTTCCGGCTTTGTCAATGTTGGGACCGACCAGGCGACCTATACCCTGGGCGATGCCGATGTTGGCGGCGTGGTTCGCGTGGTCACCAGCTACACCGACCAGCAAGGCACAGCCGAGGCCGTGACCAGCGCCGGCACAGCCGCGATCGCGGGGGTCAACGACCCGCATACCGG
>NZ_JBFUBH010000063.1:0-15645 GCF_056405855.1 Pararhizobium sp. P1_E7
TAGCGGGAATTCGATGCCGTCATTGCCGGAATCGTCTGAGCGACGCCCAGCGGCTCCAGGTCCACCGCTTCTTCAGCGGCAAGAGCGTCGCGGTGCCAATCTTTCCGATCAACCGGAAAGGTTCATTTTTTGAAGCGCCTCCGCAGTTGATTTTGCGTCCAACGCGATCAGCGCACTTTGCAGGCAGCTCTCGATGTCGGCGACGCTCTTGCCCTCGAGCAAAGCGATTTCGGCGACGGTCCTGCCTCGAGAAATCAGCACTCATTGATGGCAACGGTCGTACCGGGCGCGTGCTGAACCTGCTGTACCTCGTCGACAAGGCGCTGCTGGAAATCCCGGTCCTCTTCTCAGCCGTCACATCATCCAGAACAAGCGCACATACTACGACCTTCTGCTCGCCGTGACAGCAGAGGCCTCGTGGGAGCCATGGATACTCTTCATGCTCGAGGCTGTCCGCGAGACGGCCGAATGGTCGACGGCAAAAAGCGGAGCATCACAATTTACCTTGCAAATAGGGATCTAAACTCCATAAATGCAAGGATGATCGAGCGTCAGAATAACCTCTGAGCTGAATGATCTCATCGACAGCAGCCCCGCTGTCGCGCTTATCGGACCGCGTCAAGTTGGCAAGACGACGCTTGCTCTTGCCATTGGCGAGAGCCGTCCTTCGATCTATCTGGATCTCGAATCCGACGCGGAACGGGCAAAGCTTGCCGAGACTGAGCTCTATCTGGCCGAGCACAGCGACAAGCTAGTCATTCTCGATGAGGTTCTTCGGCTTCCCACCTTTTTCAAAACCTGCGCGGATTGATCGATAGTGGCCGGCGCAGTGGAAGGAGAACAGGGCGGTTCCTGATCCTTGGCTCAGCCTCGTGAGATCTTCTCTTTGATGACCTTCAAATGCCTGCGCTCCGCGGCAACCTGTTGGGTACTGTCCGCCAGATAGGTCTCCGGGTAAAACGAGAGAAGGGCATTGAGTACGGACAAGGCCCTGTCCCTTAGACCCAGCAACGAGCGGGCGTCACAGACGTCTCTGTAGACCTTCCATTTATCGACCGTTTTGCCAGGTTTGATTTCCGCCGATTCTATCTGGCCTTTTATCAAGACAAGAGTCATCGAGCACCGCCCAAAAGGCGTCGTCACACTTCCCGTCTGCATTTTTCTTCACCCTTCAGAAGGCAAAAGACATCTGCTCGCTCAAATGACGCCAAAGACTCTTGACTGTGATTCGGGGAAATGCGATTCTCATGTTGCTACACGATGAGGAAGGCTTCCACGACGGCGACGTTTGGGGGCCTTTTTCTTTTGCTGTTCAGTCTCGACGGCATTGTCGAACCCGACCTTAGCCAGGCAGCCAAATCTCTGGATACCATCCACCGCTTACGATAGTGGGCCTTTGGCAATCCCGGAGTGGCAGACGCAACGATTTCGCGGTGCTCATGCGTTGTCATTTCGTTGCGCGGTGTTACGCAAAGCCCGATTTTCTTCTGAAGGGGAGGGGGCTGTAGATCCCTGCCTGCACCGCAATTGCCATCAGCTGGTGCAGTCGACAACCTACCTGCCGATGGCATCCACCGGGAATTGGCGCCGATCAAGTGCCTACCGCATCGCCTTCATCGTCCGGTTTCAACAGGAACATCTTCACTCGATCTCCAAGAAATCGACGTCGCCCCGGACGCGCAAACGCTCACGGTTTCCTGAGCGTGCAGCCGTCCTGAGATCCGGGAAGCCTTGATACATCATTACAAAACCGCATGGTTTGATCATGTTCTATCATCCCGCCGCATTCCCAGTCGCTTGACTCCCCCCGACAATTCACATCTACTTTTTGTTGTCTGACATCTTACAAAAAAACGGGAACGTTGGCGAAGCCAATGAAACAGGAGGATTGCATGAAAAAACTCTTTGCACATTTGGCGCTGGCGGCGCTTGCCTTCGTCAGCACGGCGCATGCAGGGGAAACCCTTAACCGGGTGATGGAAAAAAAGGCGATGGTGGTTGCCACCAACAGCGGTTGGCCGCCGCAGAGTTATCTCGACGACAACAATGAAATGGTTGGCTTTGATATCGACGTCTCGCGCGAGGTCGCCAAGCGCCTTGGCGTCGAGGTCAGCTTCGAAACGCCGGACTGGGCAACGCTGACGGGCGGCCATTGGCAGGGTCGCTACGATATTGGCGTCGGCTCGGTCACGCCCACCAAACCGCGCGCTCAGGTCATCGATTTCGCCGGTGTCTATTATTACAGCCCTTACGTCTACGTGGTCCATAAGGATAGCGAAGCCAAGACCGCCACCGACCTCAACGGCAAGATAATCGGGGTCGAAACCGCGACGACATCGGAAGATTTTATCCGCCGCCAGCTTCAAATCGATGCCCCGGGCCTGCCGCCGGTTGAATACAAGGTTGAGCCTGGCGAAATCCGCACCTTTGCCGATTCCATGCTGCCCTTCGATGATCTGCGTCTGGGTGCCGGCGTTCGTCTCGACGCCGTCATCGCGCCCGAACAAACCGCCCAAAACGCCATCAAGAATGGTTATCCTCTTCGTATCCTGGAAGGCGACTATGCCTTCAAGGAGCCCCTCGTTGTCATCGGCGAAAAGGGTGATCCGGAATGGACTGCCAAGGTCGGCGGCATCATCACCGAGATGAAGAAGGACGGCACGTTGGCGGCGCTTACCACCAAGTGGTACGGCAAGGACTACGCGGCCGATTAAATCCGCCTCTTCGCACAATCCCTCTCTTCGCACGGGCGGCTTGCCCGTCCGTGCGATCTTGAAAACCGCAGGCGCATGAGCAAACGATGTCCTATCCAGACACCTATTACAGACGAACAATGGCCGACGAGAAGGTCAGACCTGTGCTCAATGGCACGGCAGACTGTGACACCGTTATCATTGGCGCCGGGCTCGCCGGTCTGACAACGGCGTTGCAGCTGGCGCGCGCCGGGCAATCGGTCATCGTCATCGAGGCCCAAAACGTCGGCTTTGGCGCATCGGGTCGTAATGGCGGCTTTGTCAGCCCCGGCTTTGCTACCGGCGGCGACGACATTGCCCGCATGGCGGGCGCCGAGGCAGCACGCAAGATTCATCTCCTGTCCATCGAAGGCGTCGATTTCATCCGCGAGACTATCCGCGAGCTTGGCATCGAGGCAGCCCATCCGCAGCCCGGTATCACCAGCGTACTGCGCCACGACGATGGCGAAAGCCTAAAAGCGCATGCGCAGCATATGGCGCGCGACTACGGCTACGAACTCGAATACCTCGACCGCGATCAGGTGCGCTCGGTCCTGAAGTCAAACCGTTATTTTCAAGGCCTGCGTGATGCAAGGGCCTTTCATATCCACCCGCTCAACTATCTTCGCGCGATTGCTGCAGAAATCGAGCGGCTTGGCGGGCGCATCTACGAGGGCACGCCAGCTGCTACAGCGGACCTGGATGGAGCGGAAAAAATCGTCCGGACCGCAACAGGCTTGGTGAAGGCACGCCAGGTCGTGTTCACGACCGGCGGCTACACCGGCGGGGTTAATCGCCGGCTGAAACGCGCCTTCCTGCCGATCGCCACCTATGTGATGCTGAGTGAAGAGGCGCCCGACCTCATCAGGCAAGCCATTGCCACGACCGATGCCATTGGCGACAACCGGCGCGCCGGCGACTACTACCGTCTTGTCGATGGCGGCCGGCGTATCCTCTGGGGTGGGCGCATTACCACGCGGGCGGCTTCGCCCGCCGCCCTTGCCGGCGAACTGCGCCGCGAGATGACCGGAACCTACCCGCAGCTTTCGGGATTGAAGACGGAGCTGGCCTGGTCCGGCCTCATGTCCTATGCGCGCCACCTCATGCCCCAGATCGGCGAAATGCAGCCGGGCGTCTGGCATTGCACCGCCTTCGGCGGCCATGGGCTCAACACGACGGCCATAGGCGGCAAGCTGGTGGCGGAGGGTATTCTTGGCCAGTCGGATCGCCACGCTCTTTTCAAGCCCTTTGGGCTCAGCTGGGCGGGCGGCATTGCGGGCCTTGCCGTTGCACAACTCACCTACTGGAAACTGCAGGCACAGGATTGGTGGCGCGAGCGCGCCGCCTGATCACGCCGAAGGGATGGGACCATGATTGGCCGTTTGATACTGACTTATCCGGATGGCGTGCGGCGAACCGGCATCGCCCTCATTTTGAGCCTGATCACGCTTGTTCTCTATACGCTCGGGATCAGCTCTGCCTGGATAGGACATCTGGTGCCGGCCACATCCGGATGGCTTGCAGACAATCCGGCGCTCGGGCGCTTCCTTGCCGCCACCATGATCGCCCTTATCCTGGCGGCGAACTGGATGGCATTACGGCAGTTGAGCCGCCGCCAACAGATCATCGGCGTCTGGATCGAGCTTTTCGTGCTGCTGATGCTGTTCTTCTATTCCTTCAATCTTTCCTTCACGTTCATCGCCAAGAAGATCGGCTACCTGATCACGCAGGGCGTTACGACCACGCTCTATATCTCCGCCATTTCGATCGTCATCGCGACGGTGATCGCGCTAACGGGTGCCATCGCAAAACTGTCAAAGAACGGCGTCATCTACGGGCTTGCCACATTCTATACGTCGCTGTTTCGCGGCCTGCCGTTGTTGATGCAGATCTACATCATCTATCTCGGCCTGCCGCAGGTTGGCTATGTCATCGGCGCAGTTCCCGCCGGCATTCTTGCGCTGTCGCTGTGCTACGGCGCCTATATGACGGAAATCTTCCGGGCGGGCATCGAAAGCATTCCGCGCGGTCAGTCGGAAGGGGCGACAGCACTCGGCCTGAGTTCCAGCCAGACCATGGGCCTCGTCATCTTGCCGCAGGCCATGCGCGTCATCATCCCACCGACCGGCAACCAGTTCATCGCCATGCTGAAGGATTCCTCCCTGGTTTCGGTCGTTGGCGTGTGGGAGATCATGTATCTCGCTCGCACCCAGGGACAGACGGAATTCAGGCACATCGAAATGCTGATCACGGCATCGATGATCTACTGGGTCTTGTCCATCGGGCTTGAATTCCTGCAGTCGCGCATCGAAGCACGCTTCGGCCGTTTCAATGTCCGTTGAATGGGCCTCATCTGGAGGCCCATGCTCTGGGAGGGCGGAGATCATTGTCCTGTCGGCCGGCTTGTCCTGAAATAACCCTGCGGAGATACCATGACCACTTCGACACCGATGCAAAACGCTGAAATTCTGCTGCGTGGCGTCCACAAATGGTACGGCCAGTACCATGCGCTCGATGACATCAATCTTTCCATCGCGCCGCGCGAGCAAGTCGTTATCTGTGGCCCGTCCGGCTCGGKAAAATCGACTCTGATCCGTTGTGTAAACCGGTTGGAGGCCCATCAGGAAGGCCATATTTTCGTCCGTGGCGTCGAGCTCGACGATGATGAACGCAAAGCCGACACGATCCGTCGCGGCGTCGGCATGGTGTTCCAGCAATTCAACCTCTTCCCCCATCTGACGATCCTTCAAAACTGCGTTCTCGCGCCAATGTGGGTGAAGAAAATGCCGCGCAACCAGGCGGTCGAAATTGCGATGAGCTTTTTGGAACGCGTTCGCATTCCCGAACAGGCTCACAAATACCCAGGCCAACTGTCGGGCGGCCAACAGCAGCGTGTCGCCATCGCCCGTGCTTTGTGCATGAACCCGAATGTCATGCTGTTCGATGAACCGACCTCGGCGCTCGATCCGGAGATGGTCAAGGAAGTCCTGGATACGATGGTCGAACTCGCAGGGGAGGGGATGACAATGGTCTGCGTGACGCATGAAATGGGTTTTGCCCGGCAGGTTGCCGACCGGGTGATCTTCATGGACCGCGGCCGGATCGTCGAGCAGGGCAAACCTGACGACTTTTTCGCGCGGCCGAAGACGGATCGCGCCAGCTTGTTTCTCAGCCAGTTGCTTCACTAGCCGGTAAAAACCATGGCGGGCGCCCAGGCCCGCCATGTCCCGGCTGCCAGTGTGTGGCAAGCATTAAAGCGGTGCGGGTTCCTGCGGAAAACCGCCGACATGACCGCATGTCACGGCTGCATTATCTCTCCCGCACTCGAGGCTGGCCTGTAGCGAGAGACCGCACAGGCGTCCCGAGAGGAAGCCGGCGATAAAGCTGTCGCCGGCGCCGGTGGTATCGACGACTTCGGCCGGTCTGATGCCCGTTTCTGCATGCTCGGATCCGGCGCTGGCGCTGGACCCGCTTGCGCCGCGTGTAACCACGGCAAGTTTTGCGCCAGCCCCCAGGAAATCCGCGATCATGCGATTTGCAACCGCAACGTTTTCGCCGGCTGAGCCGAACGCGACGGTCAAGCCATCGACGCTGCGGTTTGCGGGATCCGCATTGACGGAGACATCCTGCGACACGCTGATGCCGGCTTCGGCGAGGGCGCGTTTCAGCGCACCGCGATCGTCCAACCAGCCAATATGAACGTGATCCATCGTCTTCAGGACCTCGACATGCTGCGGGGAGGGGGCGTAGCCGGCGCAGACGCCGAAATCCTCGAAGGTCATCACCCGATCGCCCGATTCCAGAACCTCAATATCGGTATAGGCCGTGATCCCCGGCCGCTCCTCGAGATGGTCAGTCCTGACACCTTTCACCCGCAACAGGTCTCGTGTTCGTGCGCCGTCGGGGTCGCTGCCGACCGCACCGAAGTAGAAGGATACATGTCCAAGGCGCGCGAGCTGAACCGCAACGTTGACCGCGTTTCCGCCCACCAGAGACTGGCTGACCGGCGGCTGGAAGCGATCTATGCAATTGTCGCCGACGGTTGCAAAACGGAGAGGCTTCATGTGGTATCTCTGGCAGGGCTACGGCAAGGCCGCGAACGCCAACACGGGCGCTCACGGCTCTACGATGGTTTTCGAAACGCCTCAATAGGCGACACGTTTATAGTAGCGGCGGGTAGTGAGCGGATGATCGCGCAGCACTTCGAGATGGGCGCTTATGCGCTCCAGCACGGTCGCCAGGAGAACCGGGGAAACAAGGCCACGCACTTCGGCGGAAATGCCCGGCAGGGAAAACTGTGCCGTGTCCAGCACCGTCAGCTTGTCTGTATAGTTCGGGACGAAATTCTCCACACGCTCGGCAAGCGGACGCAAGGCATCCTCTCCCTTGAACAGAATGACGCTCACGCCTTTTTCAACGAGTTCCAGCGTGCCATGGAAGAAATCCGAGGCGTGCACCGGCCGCGTCTTAATCCACTGCATTTCTTCCAGAATGCACATGCCGTAGTAGAATGCCTGCGGCCAGACGTTTCCGGCGCCCGTAACAATGTGATAATCTGACGCCGCCAGCGTGCGCGCAAAGGCTTCGGCCTGCGGTTCATAGGCGCGCTTGACCTCAAGAAGCAATTCAGGAAGCAGCAAAAGCTCACTCTCCAGTTGGGCGTAATTTTCAATTTCGCCGCGATGCTTCATGATGGAAAGAGCGATGAAGAGGGATTGCAGGTAGAAGGATTCGCACGACGTGTCGTCCTCGGCGAAGTTGACGAAGACGTGGTCGCCACCCTTGCCAAGGGGTGTCTCGGCATGACCGACGRGGGTCAGTACGGTCGCTCCGATTTGCTTGAGCTTGGCGAGAAGCGCGACACTTTCCTTCGTCGTGCCGGACAGGGACGGCATGACGACGATCGACTTTTCCGTCAGGTTGGCCGAGCCGGTGATCATCAGTTCGGCCGTCAGGTCAATGAAAGCCGGAAAACGCGATTTGCGCTGCAACAATTGCGCCGCTGGCTGCATCAGAATGGCAGCTCCCCCGGTTCCAAGGAAGAACACGTTTTCCGCACCAGCCGACAGGCAGGTGGCGATGACCTGATCGAGGCGCGTGCGCAGCGCAATGGCGCCACTCTGGATGCGCAGAAATCTCTGTTCGTCAAAATTCAGCATTATTGTTCCTCGCTTGAAAGGGGGCGTCGATACGCCTCTCGATGAGATGTGTAGTTGTAAGACAACTGACATCCAAGATTTTTCTTGTCAACGGCGAGGTTGTGCCCTTTTTGCATGGCCTGATGTCGAAGCGCGATGGCCAAGGCATCCGTCGCCTGACTACCGGCTGTTGACCTTCGCTAATTTGTCAGACAAGAACAGGAAAACCGTCAGGTCTTAAACGAGGTTACAATTGGACGAGCCCCTCCGCGACACGCGCACATTGGTCATTCAGTTGCGCGACCGTATCGCCAACCTTATCAAGGACGATGGCCTGAAGCCGGGCGACAAGCTTCCGACGGAAGCCCAGTTGACGCAGCGGTTCAAGATCTCACGCCCGGCCTTGCGCGAAGCGCTCAAACTTCTCGAGCAGGATGATGTGATTTTCGTGGAACATGGCCGCGGCCGTTTCGTCTCGGCCATGTCGGCGGTAACGGTTGAGCGGCCGATCACCGTGTTTGAAAGCGTCACCGACATGACGCAGCACTATGGCTACAAGACCAACAACAAGGTCCTGTCCATCGCCGAGGAGGAGCCGGATGCGACGACTGCCGGTTGCCTGAAGCTGTCGCCCGGGGAACGGGTGATCCGGATCGAGCGTTTGCGCCTGCAGGATGACGAGCCCATCATGTACTGCATCGACTATGTACCGCGCCAGATCATTCCAGCACGGCTGTTCGACATCGATTGGAGCGGATCGTTGCTGGCGCTGCTCGAGCGCTACAAGCACCGCCCGCGCATGTCGGCTGCCAAGGTCTCGGCCGTGATGCTGCCGGACGATGTCACCGAACGCAACGATCTCCGCGGCTTCGGGCCGGCACTCCTCATCCGCGAAACCTGCTTCAATACGGCCGGCATCCCCGTCATATATGCGGTGGACTACCATCGCGGCAGCCATTTTTCGTTCAGCCTCGCGCGGAAATAGCCCGGTATTCCCCAGGTGTATCGGGGCCTCAGCAGACTCAGATCAGCCGGCGGCGAAGGGTAATCGTCGCGGCGGCGGCCATGACCGCAAGACCATACCAGGTCAGTGCATAGACAAGATGGCTGTTGCGGAAACGGATCACTGTCAGGCCGCCGACGGGAAGGCCGCCGGGATTGGGCGTGGCGTCGGCGTCGATGAAATACGGAGCGACGGAACCAAGGCCCTTGGCGCGCGCAATGGCAGCGACGTCACGGGAATACCAGCGCTCATTGGCCGGATCGTTCGAGCGCAGGAAAGCACCGCCGGGTTCGCTGATGCGCAAGAGGCCGGTGACCGTGACAGGCCCGGCGACGATCTCGCCCGCCGCGCGTGCAGCAGGATCGCGGCGGTCGGCGGGCAAAAAGCCGCGGTTGACGAGGACCGTCGACGAGACCGAAAGATGCAGCGGCGTCAGCAGCCAGAAGCCGCCGCCGCGCTCGGTGACGGCCTGAACAAGGACCGACTTGCCATGCTCGAAGGTGCCTGTCGCAGCGACGCGGCGATATTCGTCTTTTTCCGTGCTGACGGCACCCCACTGCGCAGGCGCGGGCGGCGGCACCGGATCGGCGTGGATCCGGGATTCCACGCGGGCGATGAGGCTAAGCTTCCAGAACAGCCGCTGCACCTGCCAGGTGCCAAGCCCGATGAAGACAGCCGTCAGGACCAGCATGGCGCTGACAAAAACCAGACGGGCGCGGCGTGGATGGCCGGTGGCGTCCGCCGTCACGGGAGGTTCTGTGGTCACCGTGGTCACCCGTCAGGGCATGTTCTTCATCAGGTCCGGCGACATCGGCATCATGTTCGTGTTGAGATGATGCATGACCCAGAGTGAACCAGCGAGCGTGATCGCCACGAGGACGAGCGTGAAGATCAGCGCCATCATCGTCCAGCCGCCTTCCGAGCGCGGGTTCATGTGCAGGAAGAAAATCATGTGAACGATGATCTGGGCAACGGCGAACGCCATGACCAGGGCAGCCGTGAGCAGCTTGCTGTCGAAGACGCCGCTCATGACGAGTGCGAACGGAATGGCCGTCAGGATAATGGAAAGCCCAAAGCCGATCATGTAGCCCTTGAACGAACCGTGGCCGGCCTCGTGACCATGGCTGTGAGCGTGGTGCGTGTTGGCTGCATCTTCGTGAGCAGGGGCATGCGGCTGTGAGCTCATCCGAGGGTTCCCATCAGATAGACAAAGGAGAAAACGCCGATCCAGACGACGTCGAGGAAGTGCCAGAACATGGACAGGCACATCAGCCGGCGACGATTTTCCGGGATCAGCCCACGCTTCGACACCTGGATCATCAGCGTGATCAGCCAGACGGTGCCGGAGGTGACGTGCAGGCCGTGGGTGCCGACCAGCGTGAAGAAGGACGACAGGAAGGCGCTACGGGTCGGCCCGGCACCTTCATGGATCAGGTGTGCGAACTCGTAGAGCTCGATACCGAGGAAGGCTGCGCCGAACAGGCCGGTGACGGCAAGCCAGAACAGCGTTTCAGCCTTGGCGTTTCTCTCCATCTGCAGCATGGCGAAGCCATAGGTGATGGAGGAGAAAAGCAGCATGGCGGTGTTAACGGCGACGAGCGGCAGGTCGAACAGGTCGGCGGGGGAGGGGCCTGCGGCGTAGTTTCGGCCGAGCACGCCGTGGGTGGCGAACAGGACCGCAAAGATCAAGGAGTCGCTCATCAGATAGAGCCAGAAACCCAGCATCGTGCTGCCTTCGGGATGATGCTCGTCCGTCAGGTAGAATTCCGGCTTTTCGGTTTCGTGGGCGTTCGTTTTGCTTACCATGTCAGGTCCGTTCCGCGAGCAGACTGGAGCGTGCATCTTCCGTCGCGGTCACGGTTTCAGCGGGGATGTAGAAATCCCGGTTGTAGTTGAACGTGTGACCGATCGCGACGGCGAGTATCGTGAAGAAGGACAGGATCGCCAGCCACCACATGTACCAGATCATCGCGAAGGCAAAGGCAACGCTGATTGCGGCGAGGATGACGCCCGTGCCGGTATTTTTCGGCATGTGGATCGGCTTGAAGCCGGTAAGGGGCCGCTCGTAGCCGCGGTTCTTCATGTCATACCAGCTGTCGTGATCGTGCACGACAGGGGTGAAGGCGAAGTTGTAATCCGGTGGCGGCGATGACGTCGACCATTCGAGCGTGCGGGCGTTCCAGGGATCGCCGCTGGTCTCGCGCAGCTGGTCGCGGCGCAGGAAGCTGACGACGATCTGGATGACGAAGGAGGCGATGCCGAGCGCAATCAGGACGGCGCCGAGCGCCGCAATGATGAACCATATCTGCAGGGAAGGGTCCTCGAACTGGCTGACACGGCGGGTGACCCCCATCAGGCCGAGCACGTAGAGCGGCATGAAGGCGACGAAGAAACCGGTCTGCCAGAACCAGAAGCTCATCTTGCCCCAGAAGGGATCGAGCTTGTAGCCGAAGGCCTTCGGCCACCAGTAGACGACACCGGCCATCAGCCCGAAGACGACACCGCCGATGATGACGTTGTGGAAATGGGCGATCAGGAACAGCGAGTTGTGCAGCACGAAGTCGGCCGGCGGGACGGCCAAAAGCACGCCGGTCATGCCGCCGATCACGAAGGTGATCATGAACCCTATCGTCCAGTACATCGGCACTTCGAAGCGGATGCGGCCGCGATACATGGTGAACAGCCAGTTGAACATCTTCGCACCCGTCGGGATCGAGATGATCATCGTGGTGATGCCGAAGAAGGCATTGACCGAGGCGCCAGAGCCCATGGTGAAGAAGTGGTGCAACCAGACGATATAGGAGAGGATGGTGATGACGACCGTCGCATAGACCATCGAGGCATAACCGAACAGCCGCTTGCCGGAGAAGGTGGCGACCACTTCCGAGAAGATACCGAAGGCCGGAAGTACCAGAATGTAAACCTCCGGATGACCCCWGATCCAGATAAGGTTGACATACATCATAGGATTGCCACCGAGATCGTTGGTGAAGAAGTTGGTTCCGGCATAGCGGTCGAGCGTCAGAAGCGCGAGCGTGGCCGTCAGGACCGGGAAAGTCGCGACGATCAGGATGTTGGTGCACAGCGAGGTCCAGGTAAAGACCGGCATTTTCATGAAGCTCATGCCCGGGGCGCGCAACTTGACGATCGTGGCAATCAGGTTGATGCCGGACAGCGTCGTGCCGATGCCGGCCACCTGCAGGCCCCAGATATAATAATCGACGCCGACGCCGGGACTGTAGTCCGCGCCCGACAGCGGCGGGTATGCGAGCCAGCCCGTCCGCGCAAACTCCCCGACGAAAAGCGACATCATGATGATGATCGCGCCGGCCGTGGTCATCCAGAAGGAGAAATTGTTGAGGAACGGGAACGAGACGTCGCGGGCGCCGATCTGCAGCGGCACCACGAAATTCATCAGCCCCGTCACGAAGGGCATCGCCATGAAGAAGATCATGATGACGCCATGGGCGGTGAAGATCTGGTCGTAATGATGCGGATTGAGGTAGCCCTCACTGCCGTTGAACGCGATTGCCTGCTGGATACGCATCATGATTGCATCGGCAAAGCCGCGCAGCAGCATGATGAGGGCGAGGATCACATACATGACGCCGATCTTCTTGTGATCGACGCTGGTGAACCATTCCGTCCAGAGATAGCCCCAGAGCTTGAACTTGGTGATAAGCCCGAGAACGGCGATGCCGCCGAGTGCCACGCCGAGGAACGTCACGACGAGAATGGGCTCGTGATAGGGAATGGCTTCCCAGGTGAGCCGCCCGAAGATGAATTCCGTCAGATTGCTGTAACCGAACATGTGTCTGTCCAAAATCTCTTGAAGTGCGGGGCTCAGGGCTTGGAGGCGCCGTCTGTATTCAGTTGCGCCGGCGCCGGTCCACTTTGGTCGGATCCCGGCATGGAATGTTGCATGTGCATGTCGTGGTTCATCGGCTGCTGCTCATCCACACCCGCGGCAGGTTGATCGCTGCGCGCGGAGTTGCCCGCTGCCGGCGCCCCTTCGGTGCCATGGCGGCTGTCGTATTCCAGCCTCGCCCGGCTTTCGGCGCTTTCGGCGCCACCGCCACCCATCATGTCGATATGCATCATCTCGTTCATGCACATCTTGCCGGGCTTGGCGCACATATTGAGCACGGCATCATAAAGTCCGTTCTCGACGCTCGAGTAGTAGCGCACCGGCTCCTTGCTGCTCGGCTTTTCGAGCTTCAGATAGGCGTCACGGTTCAGCGCCATGCCCTGCGCCTTGACCCGCTCCACCCACTGGTCGAAGCCCGCCTGCTGCAGGCCGTGGAACTTGAAGCGCATGTGCGAGAAGCCGTCGCCGCTATAGTTGGCGGACAGGCCGTCATATTCGCCCTGCTTGTTGATTACAGCATGAAGACGCGTCTGCATGCCCGGCATGGCGTAGATCATCCCGGCAAGAGCGGGCACATAGAAGGAGTTCATCACCGAGGAGGCGGTGATCTTGAAATTGATCGGCACATCGACGGGCGCGGCCATCTCGTTGACCGTGGCGATGCCATAGTCCGGATAGAAGAACAGCCATTTCCAGTCGAGCGCGACCACCTCAACGGTGATCGGCTTTGTCTCGGCAGGGACCGCGCGCCCGGCGTCGATCCGGTCGAGCGGCCGGTAAGGGTCAAGCTTATGGGTACTGATCCAGGTTACCGCACCGAGCGCGATGATGATGATCAGCGGCGCCGACCAGATGACCACTTCGAGCGCAGTCGAATGGTGCCACTCCGGGTCATAGGTGGCGCTGGTGTTTGATCCCCTGTAGCGCCAGGCAAACAGCACCGTCAGGAACAGTACGGGCACGATGATCAGCAGCATCAGCACCGTCGAGATGACGATGAGATCCCTTTGCTGCATGGCGATATCGCMCGATGGGGCCATGACGACCATATTGCAGCCCGCCAGAGCCATGAGCGGCAACACGGCGAGAAGGCGGCTGGCAGTTTTCCATAGGGACATAGCGGGCTCGAAGTTTGCGTTCCGTCTCTTCCGCACTATCGAAGCATCATTGATACCGGAATGAGGTGCGTCGTCGCAGTGCAGCAATTTGTCGCGTTGCAAAAACTATGGCTGAGATCGAAGTCGAACGTCTGGCTGAGCAAAGATATAGACGGTCTTTGGCAGAGATCAAAGCGTCTGTGGTACTCCGGCGTGGCACCGTCGTTTTATAGGATGGACCGCAGCGGTTTTGCACCATATTCTAGATCAAAGCCCGGCCTGGGTTCACATTGTGATGAAATCGAAATCCTGCAAGGAGATAAAGATTATGGGCGTGGCTGCAAATCCTTCGTCATCGGGGCTTGAACAGGACGCCCGGCGCATGCATGGCGACAAGCCGCTTTCGGCCGGCAGCATTGCGCTTGGTGTGATCATCGGCCGCATGTCGGAGTTTTTCGATTTCTTCGTGTACGGCCTTGCCTCCGTCCTGGTGTTTCCGCGGCTGATTTTCCCGTTTGCGCCCAATCCGGTGGCTGCGACGATGATGTCCTTTGCGGTCTTTTCGCTGGCTTTCCTGGCGCGGCCGGTCGGTTCCTTCGTTTTCATGTGGATCGATCGCAATTATGGGCGCGGCACGAAGCTGACGATCGCGCTTTTCATCCTCGGCGGCTCCACGGCGTCCATTGCATTCCTGCCCGGATACGAAACCATCGGGCTTTGGTCCGTGGCGCTTTTGGCGCTGTTTCGGCTGGGGCAGGGATTTGCGCTTGGCGGCGCATGGGACGGCCTTGCATCCTTGCTCAACCTCTACGCACCGCCGAACCGCCGCGGCTGGTACGCGATGATCCCGCAGCTCGGCGCGCCGATTGGATTTGCGCTGGCCAGCACGTTGTTCGGCTATTTCGTTGCCAATCTCTCCGACGCAGATTTCCTCTCCTGGGGATGGCGCTACCCGTTCTTCGTGGCCTTTGCGATCAACGTCGTGGCACTGTTTGCCCGTCTGCGTATCGTTGCCAGCCAGGAATTCGGTTCGGCGCTGGAAAGCAACGAACTGCAGGCCCGGCCGGTTTTCGAAATGCTGAGCAAACATGCATCCGACGTCCTGCTCGGAGCCTTCGCGCCGCTGGCGAGCTTTGCCATGTTCCACCTCGTCACAATCTTTCCCTTAAGCTGGGTGACGTTGTTTGGCGGCCAGTCGGCGGCGCAGTTCCTGTGGGTGCAGGTTGCCGGCGCCGCCGTCGGCCTTGTTGGCATCATTCTGTCGGGGGTCATCGCCGACCGTATCGGCCGCCGCAACCAGCTGATGATCGGCGCTATCATCATCGCCATCTTCTCCTTCTCGGCACCGTTCCTGCTCGATGCCGGCCGCACGGGACAGGATGCCTTCATCATCATCGGCTTCGGCATTCTTGGACTGTCCTTCGGTCAGGCATCCGGCGTCGTGTCGTCGCGGTTCGGCCAATATTACCGCTATACGGGTGCCGCGCTCACGTCCGATCTTGCCTGGCTGATCGGCGCCGGATTTGCGCCACTCGTGGCCCTCGGTCTTGCCAGCAGTTTCGGCATCATCTTCATCGGCGGCTATCTGATATCCGGCGCGATCTGCACGGTCGTTGCATTGAGCGTCACTCGGGCGCTGGATATGAGCGGCGAACCGGACGCGACATCGGAGACGCCGTCGAACGGCAAGCGATAACCCCGCGCAAAGTCCATGATCGGGCTTGGGGTCGGCTGACAGAAACCGGCCCGCGAAAGCCGGCTGGATTCAGCACGCACGTTCCGACCCCTCCAACAAGTTCCATAAATA
>NZ_JBFUBH010000064.1:0-14842 GCF_056405855.1 Pararhizobium sp. P1_E7
TCATGAATGATCCTGAGGTCATTGCCAAAAGGCAGCAGGCGCTGGCGCGCATGGAGGCAGCGGAATGAACCGCTGGCACTCATAGTCTCAAAGCTAAAGCCGAAGGGGTGTCCTTCACCCGCCCCCGCTCCTCCCTCGCAACCCGGCCCAGCCGGTCGGATCGGGGGCTGCCGTCAGCGCCAGCGGAGATGCTGAGTGTCGCATTTCTAACTGGCTGGCGACGTCGCGCATCTAACCAGCTTTGACAGAGCCTGTAGCCGCCCCGGTTTGCGCGCGGCCTATGGCCCACGCTGTTATGCAGCCTTCGTGATCCATCCGGACGGCACGCGATTGAGGTTCGTTGTGTGCCCCGAGGCGATCGTCAGACGATCCTGCCGCGCGCAACAACCGGCCAGACGGCTGAAATCTCGCTGTGTTCAACGATGTTCACCGCATCGACCAGATTGGTGACGACGCAGGCGTGATTGGGCACGATGCGCAGCCGGTCGCCGACCTTCAGGTCGATCGGGCCTTCGCTGACGAGGCGGCCGTGTTCTTCCGAGAGTTGGTCGATGGTAATGTCGTTGCGGCCGAGCACATGGCCATAACCCGTCAGGCCGAGCAGGTCGGACGTCAGCGCCTTTGAGCCTGCGTCGATGATGGCGCGATTGGCAGCCGGGACGGAAACGACGGTGGCAAGCACGGTGAGCGCACAATCGTCCCATGTGCAGGCGCCGCGTGCGACCAGCGAGCGGTCGTTATAGACATAGGTTCCCGGCCGGTATTCGGTGGTGACCGGTGCCTTGGCCGCCTCCATCATCGACGGAGTGCCGCCTGACGTGATTACCGGAACCTTGATGCCGGCTGCTTCGATGAACGCCTTGGCGCGGGTCATGAAGGATTCGACAGTGGTCGCGCCGTTTGCCGGTGGATAGGTCATCAGGCCGCCGAAGACGAGACCGGGCGCCTTGGCGATCCGTTGCGCGAGTTCGGCCGCGGCTTGCGGGGTCGGCACGCCGCAGCGGTCGGCACCTGTGTTGCATTCCACCAGAACCCGCAGGGGTGCCGGCTCCGACGCGAAAGCGCGCGAGAGGCCGTCGATGACGGTTTCATTGTCGGCGACGACACTCAGCGTCACCTTTCGGGCAAGAGCAGCCAGATGCTCGAGCTTCTCGGCGCCGAGAATATTGTAGGTGATGAGAACGTCCCGGATTTCAGGGCTGCCGGCAATCATGGCCTCGGCTTCGGACACCTTCTGGCAGGTGACGCCGACGGCCCCTGCCCTCAGCTGCATCTCGGCCACCGCCGGCAGCTTGTGCGTCTTGATATGCGGGCGAACCTTCAATCCATGTGCGTCGGCATAGGTCTGGAAACGCTGGATATTGCGCCGCGCGATGTCGAGATCGATCAAAACGGCTGGAGTGCTCACGGTCTGAAGCGTCGATAAGGCCTTGCTCATGGGGTCTCCGAAAAAATCTGCTGCAATTTCAGGCGGAAGCCATGCTGCGTGCCTGTCGTTCAGATACCTACCCGGCAAATTCCCGGCAGTCCATGCATCTCGGCGTCGATTGCGTCCATCTGGTATGCTGGGCGCTTCATTGCCGAGGTCCGGCAGGCAAAGACCGGCGGCTAATCCAAGAATTGCAAACGCGCGAAAATGACAAGGTCAGCCTTCCCGCCCCTGCGCCTGCCGCCATTGCCGGGGTGACAGACCTGTCCGGGTCAGGAAGAAGCGGGAGAAATAGGCGGGATCGGAAAAGCCGAGCCTAAAGCCGATTTCCTGTACCGGGGCCTGTGTGAAAAGCAGTTCGCGCTGCGCTTCGTCGATCAGCTTGCCATTGATCAGCGCCTGGGTGCTGTGGCCGGTGAGCTGCTTGACGATGCGGTTGAGATGGGTCGGGGAAACACCAAGTTCAATCGCGTAGAACGACGCCGGCTTGTGGGAGCGGAAATGCTGGTGGATCAGTCCGTTCAGCCTGTTCAACCGCCGCTGGTTTTCCGTCGCTTCCCCGTCTTCGTCACCCTGACCTGCGGCGGATGCACGTGCCGTTAGCCGAAGTGCGGATGTCAGGTAGGCCTCGCAAAGGTCCGCTGGCCCCGTTCGCCGGGCAGCGGCTTCTGCAGCAAGGCGATGCAGCGTATCGGCGATGTAGCGGCTGTCGGCATGCTCCGCCAGCAGCGCCGTCAGGCGTGGAACGCCGAGCCAGGCGCCAAGCCGGCTGTGACCGGCCGGCATGGTTTTCAGGTGCGATGTCAGCACCGTGAAGACATAACCATCGATATCCTTCGAAAACCGGAAGCCGTGACGGGAAAGAGGCGGCACGGTGATGACCGCCGGCGCGGCAATCGCATGCACAGTATCGCCAAAGACCGCATCGCCTGATCCGGCCTCGATGTACAGGATCTGAAAGAATTGCTCATGGCGATGCAGGCCGATCTCAAAGTGATGCAGGCGGCTGCGCGACGAGATTGTTTCGCAATGCAACCAGAATCCGGCAGAATCGCCGGTCTTTTCGCCGTATAAGTCATAGGTTGGGATGGTGCGCATTGTTGTCCCGCAAATATCCTGAATGTTCGATTTGTGCAATTTCTTGACCTCAATGTCCATTGAGACGGTAACGCGCCGGTGTCACACTCCAACGGCACCATTTCGGGAGGAAGAGATGCGCACGCAGGTCGTCATTATCGGTTCAGGTCCATCCGGATTGCTGCTTGGACAATTGCTGGCGAAAGCCGGCATCGAGGCTGTCATTCTGGATCGTGCCGGCAAGGACTATATTCTCGGCCGTGTCCGTGCGGGCGTCCTTGAAAGCGGTACAGTGGGGCTGATGGACGAGGCTGGAGCCGGTGGACGGATGCATGCCGAAGGGTTGCCGCATGGCGGTTTTTCGCTTGCCTTCGACGGCCGCGACCACCGTATCGACCTTGCGGATCTGACCGGCGGCAAGGGCGTCATGGTCTATGGCCAGACCGAGCTGACGCGTGACCTGATGCAGCATCGCGAGGCCATCGGTGCCGCGACGATCTATGATGCTGCCAATGTCTGCCCGCACGATTTTGACGGCCGGTCGCCCTATGTCACCTACGAGACGGCGGGGGTAAGCCATCGCATCGATTGCGATTTCATTGCCGGTTGCGACGGTTTTCACGGTGTCAGCCGCAAGACTGTGCCGGAAAGATCGATCACCACATTCGAAAAGGTCTATCCGTTCGGCTGGCTCGGCCTGCTCGCCGACGTGCCGCCGGTCAATCACGAACTGATCTATGCCAACCATCCGCGCGGTTTCGCGCTCTGCTCGATGCGCTCGCAAAGCCGCAGCCGCTACTATCTGCAATGCCCGCTGGACGAGAAGGTCGAGGACTGGAGCGACGAGCGGTTCTGGGACGAGCTCCGCCGGCGCCTGCCCGCCCACCATGCCGAAGCGCTGATCGCCGGCCCATCCTTCGAAAAATCGATCGCGCCGCTGCGCTCCTTCGTGGCGGAGCCGATGCGGTTTGGCAATCTCTTCCTCGTTGGCGATGCCGCGCATATCGTACCGCCGACAGGGGCCAAGGGGCTGAATCTCGCGGCCAGCGATGTCCATTATCTCTATGCGGGTCTCTGCGAATATTATCAGGACCGCTCGCCTGCCGGCATTGACGCCTATTCCGCCCGTGCCCTTTCCCGCGTCTGGAAAGCCGTCCGCTTCTCCTGGTGGATGACGACGATGTTGCACCGTTTTCCGGACACCGGTGCCTTCGACCAGAAGATCCAGGAAGCGGAGCTGGATTATCTCACCCATTCCCGCGCGGCAGCGACGGTGCTGGCGGAGAATTATGTGGGGTTGGCGTACTGAGGGGTGAGCGGTTGATCGCGCCCGTCGATCATGAAGTCTTCGCTGAACCCGCGAGCGATCGCAGCTTTCAGATTGCTCCACGGCGCTTGTGCGGCATGAGTGGATGTGGAGACGCCTTTCTCTTCACACCTTGGAATATCTGAAGTCGCCGCGTCACGACAGTCTGTCGGAGACGGAGTTTTTACGTCTGCCATGATGCCCTCTTCCGTTCGCTCCTGTGCGATATCATAGAAGTGCAGATTGTCGGCGGCAACGCTGGCCGCCACCGATGTCCTCATGCGCGTTCCAGCGCGATCGCGATGCCCTGCCCGACGCCGATGCACATGGTCGAGAGCGAATAGCGGCCGCCGGTCAGCTTCAGCTCGCGCGCCGCCGTACCGGTGATGCGGGCGCCGGACATGCCGAGCGGGTGGCCGAGGGCGATGGCACCGCCATTGCGGTTGACGCGCGGATCGTCGTCGGCAATGCCCAACTCGCGCAGGACGGCAAGGCCCTGGCTTGCAAAGGCTTCATTGAGCTCGATCACGTCGAACTGGTCCTGTGTCATGCCAAGACGTGCCATCAGCTTTTGCGATGCGGGCACAGGGCCGATGCCCATGATGCGCGGCGGCACGCCGGCGGCAGCGCCGCCCATGATGCGGGCAATCGGCGTCAGGCCGTGTTTCTTCACGCCGGCTTCGGAGGCAATGATCAGGGCCGCGGCGCCATCATTGACGCCGGAGGCATTGCCCGCGGTGACGGTGCCGCCGTCCTTCCTGAACGGCGTGCCAAGCTTGGCGAGCGTCTCGATCGTCGTTGCGCGTGGATGTTCATCCCGGCCGACGACGACCGGATCGCCCTTGCGCTGCGGGATGCTCACGGGCGTGATTTCCTGGCCCAACCGTCCATTTTCCTGGGCAGCGGCGGCCTTGTTCTGCGAGCGGACCGCAAAGGCATCCTGATCCTGACGGCTGACCTTGTAGTCTTCGGCGACGTTCTCGCCGGTTTCCGGCATGGAATCGACGCCATACTGCTTTTTCATCATCGGATTGATGAAGCGCCAGCCGATCGTCGTATCGTGGATTTCAGCGGCACGGGAAAAGGCGCTTTCGGCTTTCGGCATGACGAACGGCGCGCGCGACATGCTTTCGACGCCACCGGCAATCATCAGTTCCGCCTCACCGGCGCGAATGGCGCGGGCGGCCGCAATGACGGCATCCATGCCGGAGCCACAGAGCCGGTTGATCGTCGTGCCGGAAACCTCGAGCGGCAGGCCAGCGAGCAGGAGCGACATGCGCGCGACGTTGCGATTATCCTCGCCCGCCTGGTTGGCGCAACCGAAAATGACGTCATCGACCGCCTGCCAATCGACGTTGGCGTTGCGCTGCATCAGCGCCTTGAGCGGGATGGCCCCGAGATCGTCGGCGCGGACGGAGGACAGCGCACCGCCGAAACGGCCGATCGGCGTGCGGATATAGTCGCAGATATAGGCCTCGGTCATCATGCGGCTTCCTTGCTGCCCTGATGGGCCTTCTTGGTGCGCGCATTGATGTCGCGCAGGGTCTGAAGCTCGGTGTCCGTTGGAACCGGTGTGCCGATCACCGTTTGCGCAAACTTGATCGGCCAGCCGCAATTCTCGACGATCTGCTCGCGCGTCACGCCTTGATGGATGGAGACGACGGTCAGTTCCTTGGTGGCAGGATCCGGCTCAAGGATGCACAGGTCGGTGATGACGCGCGTCGGCCCCTTGGTCTTCATGCCGAGACGTTCGCGGTGGTTGCCGCCTTCGCCATGCCCCATCGAGGTGATGAAGTTGAGCTTGTCGACGAAGCCGCGCTTGGACAGCGCCATGGTAATGAAGATCTGGCCGCAATTGCTGGCGATCTCCGGTGCGCCGCCGCCGCCGGGCAGGCGAACTTTCGGATGCTCATAAGGGCCGACGACGGTGGTGTTGAGGTTGGCGAACCGGTCAATCTGGGCGCCACCGAGGAAGCCGGTGGTGATGCGGCCGCCCTGCAGCCAATAGCGGAACATTTCCGGCACCGAGACGGTGAAAAGTGCTGTGTCGCACAGTTCACCGTCGCCGATCGACAGCGGCAACACATCCGGCCTGGTGCCGACCGTGCCGCTTTCGTAGATCAGGGTGATATCCGGCGCATGGGTCAGCCGGGCGACGTTGCAGGCAGCCGACGGCGCGCCGATGCCGACGAAGCAGACATCGTCATTGGTAAGTGCGCGGGAGGCTGCGATGGTCATCATTTCGGTGGGGGTGAAATTGCTCATCGTGCTCTCCTCACGCAGCCTTCTTCGCATGCCTGGCAAAATCTTCCGGCCCGGCCTTCATGATGTTTTCCTCGATCCAGGCCTGGAACGTATCGCGGTCGCGGGCGATCTCGTCCCAGGCGATGTAGAAGGCGTTGGAGCGCGGATAATAGCCTTGAGCATAGGACGGAAAGGCGCCGCCGGGCACCTCGACGACCGCAGTCACCGCCCATGAGGGCAGGACGACGGAGTTCGGCGACGGCGGGTTGAGCTCGTCGACGATTTCCTCGACCGTAACGATCGAGCGCCTGGCCCCGAGCACAGCTTCCTTCTGCACGCCGAGAATACCTTCGATGAGCACATTGCCCTTTCGATCAGCACGCAGCGCATGAATGATCGTCACGTCCGGGCGGATTGCGGGAACGGCGGCCAGTACCTCGCCGGTGAAGGGGCACGTGACCTGCCTGATGTTCGGGTTCACCTTGGTGAGATCGGCGCCGATATAACCGCGCAGCATGGCAAACGGCAGGTTTGCGGCACCCGCCTCATAGGCATTGGCCATCGCAGCGTGCGAATGTTCCTCGATCTCCAGCGGCCGCGGCCACTGGTTTTCGACGGCATCCCGGAAGCGGTGCAGCGAACCGACGCCCGGATTGCCGCCCCAGGAGAATTTCATGCCGCGCGCAGCACCCGCCCCGATCAGCTGATCATAGAGGATATCCGGCGTCATGCGGATGAGAAACAGATCCTTCTTGCCCTGCCGGATCACTTCGTGGCCGGCGGCATAGGGGATGAGGTGGGTGAACCCCTCCATGGCAACGGTATCGCCGTCGTTCACGTTTTCGGAAATGGCTTCCGCCAGCGAAGTCAATCGCGCCAAGGCATTCTCCTCCAGATCTGTTTCCACGTTTGATCGGCGCAATAAGCGCTCGATTCCGCGCGTCGTCAAATAATTCGTGCGTTATTTGATATTTGTTCGTATAACGCACACAATGGAGTCGATGTGGGATTGGAATCATGCGGGAATCGGATTTTGTCAGCGGCTTTGCACGCGGCCTGAAAGTCATTGAAGCCTTCGGAGAAACGCGGCCAAAGCTTACCATCGCCGAGGCGGCCAAGCTGACGGAGCTCGACCGCGCGACGGTCAGGCGCTGCCTTTTGACACTCGCCGATCTCGGTTATGCCGATTATGACGGCAAGTTCTTCGCGCTGACGCCGAAGGTGTTGCGGCTCGGCCATGCCTATCTGTCGGCGACACCGCTGCCGCTGATGATCCAGCCCTATCTCGACCAGCTCTCGGAAAAGGCGGGGCAAAGCGCGTCGGCTTCCGTTCTGGATGGGACGGAGGTGGTCTACATCGCCCGCGCCTCGCAAAAGCGCGTGATGTCGATCAACCTCTCGCCCGGCTCGCGCCTGCCGGCCTATTGCGCCTCGATGGGCCGGGTTCTGCTGGCCGCGTTGCCGGAGGCCGAGGCACGCAGCATTCTGGATCGCTCCGAGCTCAAGGCCAATACGCCGCTGACGAAGATCGACCCGAACGTGTTGATGGAGGAACTCCGCCGCGTGCGTGACCAGGGCTATGCCGTTATCGATCAGGAGCTGGAGCTCGGGCTCTGCTCCATTGCGGTCCAGGTCGAGAACGACCGCGGCCGCGTCGTTGCAGCGATCAACATCGGTGCTCCTGCTGCCCATGTGCCCGCCGCCGAGATGGTGGCGCGCTACCTGCCTTTGCTGAAGGAGACGCAAAGGGCACTGCGGCTGGTCTTGCGTTGAGCCATATTGGCACGGCTCGCCGTTGGCATCCCTCGTGCCTGATCTAGACATGGCAAACTCGCCGCTGCCTATAGAGGCAGCAGCGAACTTACCGCTGAAGGACAGGGCGGGCGAATTTACGCCGCAGGCGTTGGCTCACCGAGCGACAGCATCAGCCGGTTCGCCCAGTTGAAGAAAGCCGCGCCGTGGATCGCGTCGGCGATTTCGAGATCGTCGAGGCCTTCCGACCGCAGGCGTTCGATGTCGGTCTCGCCGAACGTGGAAGGAGTTTCCGTCAGCGCGACCGAGACCTTGGCAACCGCATTCCAGCGGGCGCTGCCGAGATCGGCGTCCGTACCTTCATCGAGCAGCCTTTGCACATCGCCGGTGCGCTTGGAATGATGCGAGGCGAAGCGGGAGTGAACCGACGCGCAGAAGATGCAGCCGTTGAAACGCGATGCGGAGGCGGCAGAAAGCTCGCGCTCCGCCCGCGGCAGGCCTGTCTTGGTGTTGTAGAAAATGTCCTTGTCGGTCTTGGTGCGCGCTTCCAGAATTTCCGGATCGCGGGCAAGCAGCATGAAATAAGGCGATTTCGAGCGTGACGCATCGACAAGCCCCGCCCAGTGCCGGTCGGTGAGGTCTTCTTCTGCCAGTGGCTGCAGCCAGGGCGTCCAGCCGATCTCGGCTTGAGTAAAGGCGTTCGGGCGACGTTCGATGGTGGGATGGATGACGGTCTCGGTCATAGGCTGTTTCCTTATTCGGCTGCCGTTGCGGATGCGAGAGCGCCCTCGCCCGCTTCGGAAAGTGCGGTAAGACCGGCCGCCACGCGGATCTGGAAGGCCAGGAAGGCGACGATCTGCGACAGGGTGACGATCGCCGTCGTCGTCCATCCGGCATCGAGCAATGTCTGCAAAGCCGCAGGGTTTGCTTCGCGCGGCCGGTAGACCAGAAGATGACTGTGTTCCAAAGCTGCCGACAGCTTGCCCCCGAGGGCAGCGCGCCCGGATTCCGACACGGTGAAGGCCGGTCCCGGCTTGTCTTCGCCGGACAGTGGCCCGGACGGGTATTTTCCATAAGGCCCGCGCGTTCGCCCGGCCTCGATTTCGCTTTTCACGGCGGCGATCAGCGAGGTGCTGCCGCCGATGCCGGCGGCCCCTCCTGCATAGAACTCCTCGGCGGCATCCGCGCCGTGCAGGCCAGCAACGAAGGCCGCGACGAGTAGGCGTTCTACCCGCGTGACATCGCCGTCCTGCGCCGGTTCGAACAGTGCGAGATAGCTTTTCTGGGCATTGGCACGTGTCTCGGGGCGCTCGGCGCGAATGCGATCGACGAACGATCCGGGGCGGATATCCGCCAGACGGTCGATGACGTCAGGTGTCGGTACAGTCATGGTCGTTGCCTTTCTTTAAAAAGTGGAACTCATGCGGTTGCGGCCAGCCGGCGCTGTTGCTGCACCGGCGCTTGCCCGGCCCAGCCGAGCGCTGGCGCGACCACGGTGGCGGTCAGTTCCAGGGAGCGCAGGATAAGCTCGTGCGGCGGGTCCACCGAGTGAACCTGGAAGACGAGATCGGTGACACGCGACAATGCGGTATCGGCCTTGAGCGACGCGACGACGTCGTCAGGTGTTCCCACATGCACATCGAAGGCCTTGATGAGGTCGGCTGTTGTCGTCCCCGTTATCGTGTGGCCGCTGGCGATGAAACGCTCGACGATGCGGCGCAGGCCGCGTTCGGCAAAGTGCAGCGCTTCCTTGCGGTCATCGGCGACGAAAAGGCTTCTCGAGCCAAGGATGCGTGGTGTCCTGCCTTTCGGAAGATTGGCGAAATAGGCATCGAGGATCGGGTTCTGCAGGTCCCAAAGTGCGGCTTGCGGCGCCTCCGGCGGGCGCGGCTGCGTGCGCGACAGCATCAGGCCGTCGCCGTCGCGTCCGGCGCGTTCGCCGCCGCCAACGGAAAAGGTCGCCTGCCAGATATGGTCCAGCAAGTGCGGCGCTGTCGGATAAAGCCGGTTGCCGCCGACCAGCTCCCGGCCGGCCCAGGCATCGCGCACCGTCGCAAGGCTCTTGGCATAGACGGATCCCCGCTCAGTGCTTTCCAGTCCGAACGGCAGGAACGCCTGTGGCGTGCCGCCGGTGCCGAAACCGATTTCCAGCCGGCCATTCGACAGGATGTCGAGCACCGCCGTATCTTCTGCAACCCGAACCGCGGTTTCCATCGGCAAGGTGATCACCCCGGTGCCGAGCCGGATGCGCGAGGTCCGCGCCGCAAGCTCGGCGAGGAAAATCAGCGGTGCGGGAAGCCCGCCTTCGTCCGCATCGAAATGGTGCTGTGCCACCCAGGCGCTGTCGAAGCCGAGCTTTTCGGCATGAATGATCTGCTCGGCAACCAGGCGATAGCGGGTGGCCGCATCGCCATGATCGAGAACGCGGCTGAAAAAGCCGAGCCGCTTGGGCTGGACTGGATGTGTCATCGGATGTTTCCTGAATTCGTCGAGGTTGGCTGCCTGGCAAGCAGTGTCTTGCCGGGAATGGCGTCGATCAGTTCCCGGGTGTAGGGGCTTTGCGGATGGTCGAAGACATCTTCGACGGCACCGCTTTCCACGATCTTTCCGCTGTTGAGGACACTGACGGTGTCCGATATCTGGCGCACCACCGCGAGGTCGTGCGAAACGAAGAGATAGGTGAGCCCAAGGTCGCGCTGCAGCTGATCCAGCAAGGACAGGATCTGCGCCTGCACGGTGACATCGAGCGCCGACACGGCTTCGTCGAGAATGAGGATCTGCGGATCGAGAACCAGGGCGCGGGCGATGGCGACGCGCTGACGCTGGCCGCCGGAAAGCGCATGCGGCCGGCGCTGCAGCACGTCGAGCGGCAACCCGACCTTCTCGATGGTGCCGGCGACGATCCCGGCGCGCTTGGCCCGCGCTATCGGCTCGAAATTCAACAGCGGTTCTTCAACGATCCCGGCGATCGTCTGGCGCGGATCGAGCGAGCCGAAGGGGTTTTGATAGACGAGCTGGATTTTCTTGCGCAGCAGCCTCAACGTTTCACGCGGTGGCGCGGAAAGATCGAGACCATCGACGATCACCTTGCCGGCGGTGGGTTTTTGGAAGGCTGCAACAGTCCGGATCGTTGTCGTCTTGCCGGAACCGGACTCGCCGACCAGCGCATGCGTGGTGCCGCGCCGGACACGGAAGGACACATCGTCGAGGGCGCGAAGACCCTTGCCCTTGCCGCCAAGGCCGAAATCCTGGACCAGCCCTTCAACGATGATGATGTCGTCGGCGGTTTCTTCCCGTGCGGCTTTTGCGGCGGCCGCGACGCGGCGGGGGCGGACATTGAGAGAAGGAGCATCGGCGAGCAGCCGCTGCGTATAGGCACTCTGCGGATTGGCCAGAATATCAGCGGTCAGGCCCTGTTCCTGGATCCGCCCCTGCTTCAGCACGATCAGCTTGTCGGAGCGGTCGGCAGCGACGCCGAGATCGTGGGTGACCAGCAGGACGGCGGTGCCGTATTCCCGGCGAAGCTCGTCGATCAGGTCGAGGATGTGCTTCTGCACCGTGACATCCAGTGCGCTGGTCGGCTCGTCGGCGATGATCAGCGATGGCTTGAGCGCGATGGCGATGGCGATCAGCACCCGCTGCTTCATGCCCCCGGACAGTTCATGTGGATATTGGGTTGCCCTGAGCGCCGGCTGGTTGAGGCCAACGCGTTCGAGCAGTTCGATCGCGCGGGCATCGGCAACGGCGCCGGAGGCCCTGCCATGGATGACAAGGATTTCCGCGACCTGCCTGCCGATCGTCTTGACCGGATTGAGCGAATTTCCCGGATCCTGCGGAACGAGGCTGATCACCGATCCGCGTATGCCATCGAGCCGTTTCTGCGGCCAGCCGGCAATCTCCTGCCGGTTCAGCCGGATGCTGCCGCCTTCAAGGCGGCCATCTTCCGGAAGCAGTCCGATGATGGCTTGCGCCGTCGAGCTTTTGCCGGAGCCGGACTCGCCGACAAGGGCCACCACTTCGCCGGCGTTGACGGTGAAATCGACACCATGAACAGCGGTTCGCGCGCCGTTGTGGTCACGATAGGAAATCGTCAGGCCGGACACGTCCAGAACCGGAGATGGGAGAACGGTGCCTTCCAGCCGGCCGAGAGGGGAAATCGTCATCGCTGCGCCTTTCCGATTGCCTGGCTGACCCGATTGACCGAGAGGACCACCAGCACCACCACGATGCCGGGGGCGGCCGTCAGCCACCATGCCGTCGCGATGTAGTTGCGGCCTTCCGCGATCAGCAGTCCCCATTCCGGCGTTGGCGGCGGCGCGCCGTATCCGAGGAAGCCGAGGGTGGAGAGCTGGAGGATGGCGGAACCGACCTGAAGTGCTGTGAAGGCAATCACCGATGTGAGCGAGTTCGGCAGGACATGGCGCCAGAGAACCTTGAAAAACGTGCCGCCGCTGCCGAAGGCCGCCTCGACATATTCGCTGCGCCGGACGCTGACGACTTCCGAGCGGACGAGGCGCGCAAAGCTGGCAATCGAGGTGAATCCAACAGCGATGGCGGCGTTGACCGTGCCGAAACCGAGCAGGATGATGATGCTGAGCGACAAAAGCAGCGCCGGTATCGAGAGAAGGACATCGACAATACGCATGATGATTTCATCGACCCAGCCGCCGGTCGAACCGGCAATCACGCCGAGCGTTGTGCCGACGAAAAGCCCGATCACCACGGCAGCGACCGCGCCTGAGAGCGAATGGACCGCGCCGTAGACGAGGCGGGCATAGAGATCGCGGCCGAGCGCATCCGTTCCGAGGAGATGCAGCGCGCTTGGTGCCTTCAACTGCTGGCCCGGCAAGCCCTGCACCGGGTCGTAGGATGTGAACAGGTTGGGGGCGACGGCCCAGAGCAGTGCGATTGCCAGGGTAACGCAGGCAAGGATGAGACCCGGCTGGATACGGACCGCGTAGCGGTTTGTTTTGGCGCTTGGCTTCGCCGTGCTGCCGGACGCAGGCAGGGGAGAAATCCAGTCGAGCGGACTTGAACTGTCGATATTGCGATGCCGTTCGGTGGTATCGAGAGTGGTCATGACACGCCCCCAAGTCTTGTTTTCAGCCGTGGATCCAGCACCGGATAGAGCAGATCGACAGCGAGATTGATGGTGACGAAGGCGGCAGCCGAGATCACCACGATAGCCTGCAGCACCGCGACATCCTGGAAATTGACCGCCTGTTCCGTCAGGCTGCCGATGCCGTTGAGACCGAACACCGTTTCGGTGATGACCGCGCCTGCCAAAAGTTCGCCAAACAGGACACCGGCGACCGTCAGCACGGGCAGGAAAGCGTTCTTGGCGACATGCCGCCACAGAACAAAGACGTGCGAGGCGCCTTTGGCGCGCGCGACGGAGACGAAGGGCCGCGTCAGCACCTCGTCGATGTTGCGCAGAAGGATTTGCGCCATCGGCGCAGAGATCGGTACCGCGATGGTGAAAACAGGCAGGATCAGGCCTTCCCACTCCCCCGGATTGATCACCGGTACGAGCCGGAGCCGGAAGGAGAAGATCTGGATCAGCATGATGCCGAGCCAGAAGGTCGGTATCGAAACGAAGAGCGACGGCAGCGACAGGATGAACGAGCGCAGACGTGTAAAGCCGGAAAGATTGGACAGGACCGCGATGATGACCGCAAGCAGGACCGCCGCGGCAAAGGCAAGCCCGGCAAGCCGGATTGTCGATGGCAGGTTGGCCGCCAGCTGGGCGCTGACCGCAACCCCGGCCTGCAGCGAATAGCCGAAATCACCGGTAACGAAATTGCCGATCGTGTGGAGATACTGCAAAACGACCGAACCATCGGCATCGTAGGCGGCGCGGATATCGGCGATCTGTTCGGCGCTCAGTCCGTATTCCGGATTCTGGAATTTGATCAGCACCGCGTCGCCGGGCATCGCCTGCAGCAATACGAAGGAAATCGTAAACGCTGCCCAAAGGACGAGCAGCGCCTGGCCCACCCGCGAGATTATATATCTTGCCATTCGCTATCCACCTTGTCGTTGCAACTGGCCCGGCCTCAGGCCGGGCCAGTCCGGAGCCGTCAGTGTTCGGCAAGCCAGGTGCTGTAGAAGCGCGGGCGGCCGACAGCTTCGAAATCGACGCCCTGCAGATAGGGTGCGCCGGCGTAGGCCTGCGGCTCTTCGAAGATCGGGATCGCATAGGCCTGGTCGAGCACGTAGTTCTGCACCTCGCCGGCAATCAACAGCCGTTTTTCGCGATTGGGCTCCGAGGAAAGCGCTTCCAGCAAGCCGTTCAGCTTGTTGTCGACGAAGGATTTCACCTTGTCGCTCGGGCCGCCCTTCTGGCGCAGCACGTCGCGGTTTTTCGGATAATACTGGCTCTTGATGACGTCCGGATCAGCGCGTCCGACCATGGCCGGTGAGACCGGGGTCTTTGCCGGGTCGAGATCATCCACGGTCCTGCTTCCGGCATCGCCAGCCAGGACATTCAGCGTGACGCCGAGCTTGGCCCATTGTTGCGAAACGAGCTGGAGGGTCGCCTTGTTTTGCGGCTGCGGCGGCGATTCATACGCCGTCAGGACGAGCTGCTGGCCATCCTTTGCACGGATACCGTTCGTGCCCGGCGTCCAGCCGGCATCGTCCAGCAATTTTGTCGCCTTTTCCGGATCATAGGCAAGCTTGGACGACAGGTCGACATAACCCTGTGCCGTCGAAGCAACGATCGACTTGGCCTGTGGATAATTAGCCGAGAACAGCGTCGAGATGATTTCCTGCGCGTTGGTGCCATGCAGCAGCGCCTGGCGAACCCGGACGTCGGCAACCAGCGGATTGTCCGGACGGAAGACGACGCTGTTGTTGACGCCGCGCGTCGGAGCCGCATAGATCTTGTAGCCCTGATCTTCGACCTGCGCCTCGTCATAGGCCTGCACCTGGCGGATGAAGTCGGCCTGCCCGGACAAAAGCGCGCCGATACGGACGYTGTCCTCGCCGGTGATCACGTATTTAATGCCGTCGAGATAGGCGCGGCCCTGGTG
>NZ_JBFUBH010000065.1:0-14820 GCF_056405855.1 Pararhizobium sp. P1_E7
ATATGGAGATGACCGATCGCCGCGATCGCGCGAGCGCCCCCAGCTATTCGAAGAATCAGGCTCGTCCGGTGAACACAATCGGTCGCACTGAGCACGAAGGGACCAGTGCTGCAGCTGAGCGGCGTTACCATGCCAAACGATACGATCGATCCAATCATTCAGCAACGGCCCACAGCCAGGCCTATATGCATAAGGCACAGGGAGAGTGGCGGGAAATCCTGCAATCTCGGGAGCTCGGGGCGCAACAGGAATTCGTCCGCTCGCAGATCGTTCGGCTGAAGGAGGTCAGGCCCTCGGTAGGGAGCCGCGATACGGTTCAAGAAGCTGGAAATTCCGGCTCGCAATTTCGAACACATTTGGTAAAGTTGGCAGAGCTTGTTTCTGAGGGTGATGAGATGCGCCACATGACGCGATCGGAATTCGAGGCTTATGAAAAGCGGGTCGAGACCGCACTCTTCCAGGCAGAAAAAACCATGCCGCCTGGGGAGCGCAAGGATTTCGAGGAGATTGCGCAGGCGGCACGCGAGCATGTCAATGTTCGTCGTGAGATCGTTGAACTGCTCGAGGTCCGTGGGACGCCGGGAATGTCGGATCAACGATCCCGGGAACGGGGTGCCGACGGCCAGCAGGATGACAAGCAACGCTGGAGTGACGCGGTCGAGAGACACGGATTCGCGGCGGCCGATGCCGCAAACAGAGCGCTTCTCGATATCGAGAGAACACGAGAAGCGATTGAGCGGAATGCGACGGAAAAGCCTGACGATGTACCGGCTTTGAAGAGAGAGCTGGACATACACATCACCAAGGCGGCGGAGCTCGGTGCGTCCGGGAATGGCATTATTCGCGAGGTGGCCGAAATCGATGACGACCTGAAAACCGCGCTGCAATCGCTCGAACGGGATCGTCAGAAGCGTGAGAATGAGAAGTCGTCCACAAGGGCGCAATCCGACGAAGTTGCCAGTGCCAATACGCCCAATGGAGGGCGCAAGCAGTCCCGGCCTGATGATCGTGATGCCCAAGGTCAGGAAAGTCCGAAGGACGGTGCGTCGCGGCATGAGACCGGCGATACGAGCAAGAGCGATCCGGCAAAACAGCATGTTCCTCGCCTGGAAGAAATTCAACGCGAGACGAAAGAGCGGAACGAACGCGACCACGATGAGCGCGAACGGTAGGAGGCATTGTAATGCGTGACGAAAGACGGATCATAGTGGTCGAGGAAGACCGCAAAAGCAGCGAGGGATGGGGTAAGATGTTCGGGACGACATTCCTTATCGTCATGGCCTTAGCATTGGTTGATCGCGGTTTTACAGTGGCGTGGGCAACCGTGGCGGCATGGCTCAATTGAGATTTGTCTTGGACGCGTTCGGAGTGGCTTTGCGCACATTTGCCTACCTCCCGGCTCATTCGCGGAAGTCCTAACTTTCGCGACAAAATCGCTGGCGCTGATTTTCTAGGAAATAATCTGTCGCAAAACTCRCTCGCAAAAGTCAAAGTTTCGCGACTGAGTTTTGCGACAGATTTGGTCGTGCAGTCGGCTATGCGGCCTGCTTCACCGCAATGTCCTTTTCGTGCAGACCCCAAATATGCCCGAATGGATCGAAGATGGCCGCCAGACGATGGCCGTTATCGGCTATTCCAACTTTGTCTCGGACGGTAGCTCCAGCGGCAACCGCTGCCTTCAGAACAGCCGCCGCGTCGTTCACCTCTAAACGAACGATCGTGCTCCCGGCCCCCTTCTCCTTCAGAAAGAATGGGCCGCCGCGCGACGGATCAGCTTCGCGCCGTGGGTTCGAGCCGCAAATAGTGAGCCGTTGTCCCCCAAGATTCAGTTCAACGGCCATTATCTCACGGTCTTGAAGGTAGTGTGTTTCCGTCTCAACAGCGCCGAACGCGGCTTGGTAGAACAAGGAGGCTTCCTGCTGTCGGCCATGTTCAACAAAAAGCGTGAAGCTCAGTGACGTCTCGTTGTCGCTGACAGCCTTCAACACATTCCACTCAGAAAAGCCAAACTGGCGGGCCACAATTTCAAGGCAGGCGCTATGCGACAACTCGATGTGCTGTTCGGCCAGAGTTTTGCGCAAGGCTTTGGCCATAGATTTCGAGCGAGCAAAGACACTCATGGTTCATCCCTTTCCGGGGCGTGATCAATGTCAGTGCTCGCATTGCTGACGGCCGCCCACAAGGGTCAACCCATGACGATTGTGCATTCACCATTCCCAAAGGAGCGAGCGGCGGGCTGCACGGCCGACTCAAATGGTAGCTCGTTCGTGGTCGAGGTCAACCGACGCTTGGCGATTCTATAGCAAAAGTCAGGATTTCCGCGACAAAAATCAACGTAAGCGTATCCTTCAGGCCGGAACGGGCTGCTTGCCGCCCTGCTGCCGCCGCGCCGGTTCGGCCTGGTGAAGATAGACAGCAAACGTGTCCCATGGCGGGGTGATGGAAAGTTGCCAGAGAACGCGGCCAACCTCGCCCCGGTGATAGCCTCCATGCAAAGCAACATGGGTTAGCATTTCCTCGCGCGTCATAAAGCCCTTGTCGCCATCGGTGAAGGTGAAAGCCACGGCCTCCGAAAGGGTAGTGGGAGAGATTGTTTGAAGGTAATCGAGATACCATTGGTCGGAGGACACAACGGCGGTCCGTAGCTTGTCCAGTGCCGGCGTTTCCTCAAGATTGTCGGACGTGAACCCATGCGGAACGCCTTGCAAATGGCCGGCGAAGATGCGCGAGACCACATAATAATGGCTGATCAGGCGCAGAGCTGTTTGAAGCTCTGTTCCGTGTTTTTCGTGATCAACGCTTTCCAGCTTGTTGAACAAGTCCGCATTGGCCCAAGCGTGATAGTCGTAGAGCGTCTGAAGCAAGGTGTTCATTGCCACCGATCCTTTCGAGGTTTAGAAATGTGAGCATTTCCTACACATTCTGTACGGAGCCGGTTTTTTGTCTACTCGCATTGCAAAACGTCAATCCGTCATGCGCAAGGAGCCGCAACAGGCCCGGTCCCGCGCAACTGTCGAAACGATCGTTCAGGCCGGTGCTCGCATTCTGAGCGATGAAGGATGGGGAGGGTTCACGACAAACAGGGTCGCGGAACTGGCTGGCGTCAGCATCGGCTCTCTCTACCAGTATTTCCCCGACAAGCTCTCTTTGGTCGATGCGATCCGCCATCGTCATCTGGATGACAGCATGGCGGTTATGCGGACGGTCCGCGCGGGCGGAATATCGCCGGCAGAGTTCGCGGAGCAGCTGGTCCGGGCCGTGGTCGCGGCCCACAGCGTATATCCGGGTCTGCACCGCGTGCTGCTAGACGAAGCTCCCAGCTCCGAAGAGTATCGAAACCCGCACAGCGAATTCGAGATCGAATATCTCTCCTATTATGCCGAGGCCGTCGCCACATACCGTAAACAACAGCCTGCCGATCATGTCGCTGCCCGCTTGATTTCAGACGCTATTGACGGGGTGATCCATAATGCGGCGCGGCGCGGCGCCATCAACGACCCGGCAATGCAGGGAGAGCTAGCCCGCTTGATCACACTCTACCTCGCAGAGCCCAGCCAGACTCGCGAATGTTAGGCCTATTACAGCGATTGTTTTACGACTGACATTTGCGACATTGCAAAATGGACTTTTGCGCGGACGGCAATCGTTGCTACGGGCGCATAGGGTATCTACCGGCCTTCGCGCTCCTTAGACAAGGCCCAGTTCGGCTGGGTCTGGGACAGTCTGCTTCAAAATCTCGGCGATGCTTTGTCTGCTTCGTGATGAGACGCCTTCAGCCTGTGTTAGCTTCGCATCGATCGTCGCGCGCAGACGTTCGGCGGTAGGTTTTAGTCGTGCCTGTATTTTTGCGGCTGCCTTATCCGTTGTATCGCCTGGCCCTGCAGTGAACCCCGAGTTCAACTCCTTGCCTCCGTTTGTGACGGGCGCCAACTGCAACGCCTTGGCTACAACCGTCGGCGTTTTTCCAGCATTAGCGTGGTCCGCAGTTAGTCTTTTTTCCTCTTCCGCCGACGTCGAGACGCATCCATACCCTTCACCAATCGCCGGAACCTGTAATAAGGTGACAAAATCCGCTTCTGGGACAATGGGCTGGTTATCAGCAGAGAATTGTGCCGCGCTTTTAAATGCGGCCAGTTCATGGAAGCGGAGCTTTTGTCCGAATATAGCTCGCTGCCCCTCGACGAGCAGCAGCATCCGGTCCTGCGGCATCTGGCGAACTTCCTGCGGCATCATCAGGTCGCGTTCGCGGATCTGTTCAACTCTCGTCCGGCGCGGCAGTCCCATCAATTCTAAAGTCCGAGATTCCGACTTGTACCGGATGGTCTTCTTGCCGAGCGCGCGCGAGGCATACTCGGCGGTTGCCTGGTCGTTGGCACCGAGAATGAGCTGCAGTCCACAGTTGCCGAGGAGGGAATGGCGGGATGTTTCGCCGTAGATCTCATCCAGACTTTTAAGATCTTGGATAATGAAGGCCATCTTGATGTTGTAGCCAGCGACATAGGGGAGCTTGTTCATGATCTCGTCCATCCTCTTCAACTGCCGAAACTCATCCAGCAGAAAATAAGCCGGCAAAGCACCTGGATCGAAGTCGCGAGTCAGCAGGTCCATGCTTTGCTGGACAAACAGGGTGAGGAGAGGCCGAAGAATGGTCACATCGCTGATGTTCGGTGCAAGATAAATCGAAACTGGCCGCCGGCGCATCGAAGCGAGGTCGATGTCGGTGACTTTGGTCGCCGCAATCACCCGCTCGTTGCGAAAGGGTTGCATCGCCTTCTGGATATCGAGGAGCGCGGATCGAGCTGCACGTTCATTGAGGGAAATGTAAGCGTTGAAGCTATCCGTGGTGAATCTCGATAGATCCGGCTCCTTCTCCTTGATCAGCTTCATCAGGACCTGGAGGTCAACGCCTGCGTTGAAGATGCTGTTGACCTCACCGAGGTTGCGACGGTTCCGGTAGTGGCTGCTTTCCAGCACATAACTGATGACCCCAGCTATGACCTGTTGAGCAGTTCCCTGCCAGACGGCATTGTCTGAGCCGAGCGTTTCTGGAATGAGAATGCTAGCCATGTTCTGGATGTCGATCGTACGGCTGCCGCGATCTTGCCGAACGAAATCCATCGGGTTCCATCGATGCGTTTTTGAAGCCCCCGGCGAAAACAGGAAGACCTGGTGCCCGTTCGCCTTTCGATAGCCCGCGGTTTGCTGGTAGATCTCGCCTTTCAGATCGGTGACGACCATCGATCCCGGAAACATCAAGGCATTCGGGATGACATAGCCGACGCCTTTTCCGGATCGGGTCGGGCCAATGACGAGATGATGCCGATCATCGAGCCGTCTCAGTATATTGCGGCCCATTCTGCCGAAGATGTGGCCCTGCTTGCGAAACCACTTTCCGCGCCTGATCGAGGCAATGTCCTGAAACGCCGCGTCTCCCAGCGGGTTGGAAGGACGGCTTAAGCCGAAAATTCCGGCTCCCGTGGCAAGGGCAAGTGCGGGAAGGAGCGCGCCTAAGGCAGCGATCTGGAGTGATCGATTGTCCGAATAGAGCCAAAGTTGCTGTAGCGGCGCAAACGGGTTGGCTGTCACGGTCAGTTGCAGGACGCGGCTGTCCTTGTAGACAAACTGCAGGATCAAGGCATAGCCGATGATCCACACTGCCACAGCGATGAGGCCGCAAAACAACAGATAAGCGGCAAGGTATGTCCTGCTCATGCCGTGTGCCTTGCGTAGTAGATTTCGGAGACGCCCCTGCGGCCACCCTCGCGGCGCAACTGGATGACAACCGGGATCACCATTTGGATGTAGGACATCAGATCCTGCTTGGAGTAGCCTGCCGACATTCCGCCTTGTTGCACCATCATGGCAAGCTGTTCGTAGGCGCCGAGAGGCGTGTCCGCATGAACTGTCGACATGCTGCCTGGATGACCGGTATTGATCGCGCGCAGAAAGGCGAAAGCCTCGGATCCCCTGATCTCACCTACGAACAAGCGATCGGGCCGCATCCGGAGCGATGCCTCGAGGAGCGACTGGATCGTTACTTGTGCGGTGCCCTGATCGCCCCGAGAGGCCAGCAGATGGACGGCGTTTTTTTGCGGCGGGAAGAGTTCGCGCGTATCCTCCAGGGTTAGAATGCGCTCGAACGGATCGATCGTCTTGAGGCAAGCATTGAGAAAGGTTGTTTTTCCAGTGGATGTTCCGCCGCTGATCAGGATCGAGACCCGCTGCCTGAGGGCCGATTGGATGAACTCATAGATGCGCTCCCCTCTAAGATGTTCGATGAGGGCCTGTTCGACATCGGTAAGACCACCAACGGCCACCGACACCTTCTCCAGCGAGCCATTGTCTCGATATTCTTCGAGGGTGAAGTCACTCGTCACCTGCTTGCGGATCGAGATGGCGCCACCATCGGCCGCCGCCGGCGGCAGGACGATCTGGATTCGCTCACCCGTCGGCAAGGCTGCTGATAGAATGGGGTTTGCCCGGCTGATGAACTGATGTGTCGCACCAGCGACCCGTTCACCGATGTTTTCGATCTCAGCCATTGTCAGGGCTGGTAGCTCATGATGCTCCATCACCTCGGCGCCGAGCCGTTCGATATAGACGTGCCCTGGCCGATTGACCGAGATTTCCACCACTGTCGGATCGGACAGWAATGTGGAAAGGGGGTCAAGCGATCGCCGCAGGAAATAGTAGGGACTATGATCAGCGGCTTTGATTTTGGCGGATGCCTCGCTCATGCTTGATTTCCTTCAGCGCTTCCTCGACCGGGTCCGGATACATGGCGGAGAAGTCGAGGTCCTGGCGGACATAGACGAAGATGCGCTCGCCTTGGTGAACGCTGATCGTCGGGGGAATTTTCAGGTTCTCCGCCAGTGCCTGGTTGGCCATGTCGGAAAAGGTCTGTGCGATCGTCTCGCGGGCGAGTTCTGCAGCGCGATCGGAATCTGTCGATCCAGCGTTGCCGCTGCCGGAACTATATTGGTTGCTGCCATAGCCTGTCAGATAGGAGGAGCCCGCGCCGACAATCGAAAGCAGGATTGCCGATCCGAAACGTTCCCGCCATTTGTTGTCGACAAGTCCTGTCAGGCCGGATCGTCCCAGGCTGTCGGTGCCGATGCTGTTAAGTCGAACCGTCACGCCGTCGTCTCGCAGCAACCGYGTCCAGATGACAAAGATGCGTTTCTGTCCACGCGTGACCTCGGACTGGTATTCGCCGATGAGCCTTGTTCCGGTCGGTATCAGGATGCGCCGGCCGTCAAATGAGTAGACGTCCTGTGAAGTGATAGCGCGAATCTGACCAGGCAGGTCGCTATTGATCGCTGTCTCGAGAATGCCGGGTATCAAAGTTCCTTCGGGGATCATTGCGTCGATGCGTTCGATCTGCCGGGCTTTGGCAGATCGGTCGCCGATCGCTGAAGCGGACGCTAGAAACTTGCTGTTGCGATCTTCCCCTGCCACCGTCGGTCCGCCCTCGGTGCCGGCTCCCAATGTGTCGCCTCCATTTTCGGTCTTGGTTGAGTCGATCACCACTTGTTTGGATAAAAAACGTTTCGGAAACTCCTCGACCTTTTCAGGTTGAACGACTGGTTCATCATTGGTTTCTGCTATGCCCGGAGGAGCGGGAACCTCGAATTTCGTCGTGTCTGAAGTTTGTTCCTTCTCTTCCTCGACAGGGGGATCAGGCAACTTGATGATCGGCTCAGGGTCCTTTTCAGGCTGCTTCTCACCTTCGCGAAGAAACGATGGCGGACGGAAGGTCGTGGTGGTGAACTCTTCGTCACCTCTGACGCTCTCCGGTCTGCGTTGCTCCGGCGCAAACACGACAACATAAGCCAGTGCCGCTCCGCCAAGAAGGAGGGCAGTCCCGCCCAGCAGTTGCTTTCGGCGGGCGCGCTTGTCTCTGACGTCGACCTCATCGCCGACAAGCATCGCTTCGAGTTCTGGAGACCGCTGCATCAGTTTCCACTCCTTCGACGTGTTTTTGCCTTATCGTCCAGGCTCGGTGCCATAATATCGGGGTCGGGTGCCCCGAAATCCGGCTTTCTCAAGTTGAAGATGCAGGTCCACTGATTGCCGTCACGCAACGTGTATTGGGTCGCGGTCCCATCGACGACGATGTAGTCCCCCTCACGTCGGAAGTTCCGCAAGGTCTCTGAGAAATCAGCGTTGACAGCAAAGATCGCCGGCACGGTCGCGCCAAACTTGAAAAATGTCTTTTTGCCGTCGTCGAACACCATCGAGGGCTTGAGCTTTCCGTCGCCGGAAAAAGAGTAGTCGATATTGACGTTGGCCTTGTCGATGCTCGCCATGTTTGGATTGGCGGCCCGCGCCTCGGCCTCTTTGCGAAGCGAGGCGTTGAGATCTTTTTCAGGGTAGACGAAGCGGATGCCGAAGACCTTCTTGCCGTCCTCGGGCGGGTAGTCATTGAGCTCGAGATAATAGATCCGCTTTGTCGTCACCACATTCATATTCGTGGTGACCTGTTTGGCTTTGGGTTTGACGAAGAGAATATTGCCCTTGTCGGTCGGGACCACATCCCAGCTTTCGGTGTCGCCGAGCGCAACGGTTTCGAACTTTTCGTCCTCGTCGAAAATGATCATTGTCGAAATGCCATAGGTGGCAAAGACGCGCACAACGTTGTTCGGCTGATAGACGACGCTTGTGACCCTTGGATCGAGCCGGCCAGACGCTGGTGTCTGTGCAGCGAAGGCCGTAGGCAACGATCCGACCGTCGCAAGAGCGCCGGCGAGAAGAATCCGAGGGATCATCAGCGGCTGCCCTCGGTTACAGTCTCCTGATCGCGGCGATAGTCGTAGACCTGAAAGCCGAGCGGATTCTCAAAACGCCATTCATTGGTCGCCGGGGTGTCGGTATAACGATACCGCACGACAGCGATCCAGTGACGGGGAAGGGATTCTGTTTCCGATTGCTCGACAGTGGTGAAACGGACGATCCCGGTGCTTGTATTGGGAAAGGTGACCGAAGCGATTTCCGTCGTTACCCGCTTGTTGCGCCCGTAGACTCTTGCAGGGTTCTGTGGATTGGCAGCGCTGTAGAGCTCCTGCAATTGGCGCGCCGCGTTGCCAGTCGACAGAAGGGCCGCAATGCCGAAGTTCTGCTCGATGGAAAAGGGATCATAGCCTTCGCGCGAGCGGATATAGCGGACGATATTGGCCTGGGTAATGGCCTGCTGCTCGGTCAGGTTCGTCGGCCTTGTGAGTCCGGTCTTGACCTCGACATAGCCTGTGTTCTTGTCGACCTCCACAATATAGGGTTCGAAGCTCTTCAACGGCACCAGCATGGCCAGTGTTGCAAGGCTCACGAGCGTTATTGCGCCGAAGATGGTGGTGACAAGCCATGCGAGCGCTCGCGATCGTTTGGCTTTCTTGACGACTTCCTGTTCCCAGATGTCGCCGCTCTGGTAATAGGTTCGCAAGCGTTCGTCATTCGTTTCTGCCATTGACCCTCATGCCCTTTGGATGTTTTGGCCTGCTTATGCAGGCGTACTGTTCTGGGTGATCTTCGTCTGCATCGCGGCCTTGGTGCCGGAGCTGTCATTGTCCCCACCGGATCGATAGCGGTCGCGAAGGGCTTGACCGCCGCGGTAGGCCGAGCGTCCAGCGGATGCTCCTCCGCTCAATACTCCCAGCCCCAAGCTTTTTGTTGCTTGGCTGGCGGCTGTCCCGATTCCCGCGCTGATGCCGCCTGCGATCCCCTGGCCAATCGACTGGATGTACAGCATGACAAAGGCACCGGCGGCGCAGAGGAGCAGGAAGCCGGCGATATCGGCGAGCGTGAGCGTTCTTGAGCCGCTCGCCGCGTCGATCTTGGTCAACTCCGGATTCATCGCGGCGATCAGGAATGAGGCAACGACATAGATAAACAGAGGGATCAGTGCGTAGGTGAGGACCTGGTTGAACCACCCGACGCCGTAGCCGCGTGTTCGCTCGAAAAGCATGCAGGCGATAAAAATAGGCGCGGTCCCGATCAGAACCCATAGCATGACTTTGGCCAGGATCAGGATCGCCAGTGCGACGGCTATGAAAATCCCCGCGCCGACCATGATCAACACGCCGATCATGCTCGGAAGGATCGAAAAATAGCCGGATTGCTCGGCAAATGCTGACGCCGCCTGATTGGCGGTACGCCAGATCTGCGACAGTCCGTTGGTGGGTTCGGTTATTCCTGTTCCGGAGGCAGCCAGGATTGCACGGCCCACGTCTTCGGGCGTGTCATTGATCCACTGATAGAGCAGATTATTGAAATTCGCCCATGAACTTACGAGGGCGAGAATGATCATCATCCGGACGATGCGGCCGACAATCTCTGACACACCGATACGCGCTGTGCCAAGAAAGAGCTGCAGACCATAATAGGCAACGTAGGCAACGAGCATGATCTGCAGCAGCGGCATGATCTCTTGGCCGACGACAGTGTAGGCCTGCTCGGAAAATGACGTTCCCGAATCCTCGATGCGCTGGAGCAGGTCACCCAGAAAGTCTTCCATAGCCGCCCCTATTTGAACCCGATCGCGRCAAAGGCGGCGGCCGGGTCGTTGACGCTGCGCATCGGCCCACAGCTTTGCCGGCGATCGTCTGCATAGGACGTAAGCTCCGCCGGCCGCTTGCACGGGGCAGTCTTTTCCTTGACGGTCCCGCAGCCGGTCAGAAGCGCTGCTGCAATCAGAAAGCCGAGAAGAGGAAATCGCGAGGGGAGCTTAGTCGCCATAGGCGAGTGCTTTTTTGCTGTTGGAGATGTCGGTCAGGCGCCGTTGATTATCCGCCTGAAGGGACGAAACCGCCCCGTTCATGACGCCGATCATTTCGTTGAGAGTCAGGCCGGATTGCACCTGCAACTGCGTGTTCTGGTCGATAGATCCCTTGATGTCCTCGGCCGTGCCGATCTTTTGCCCGGCCGCCTCGAAAGCACTGCGTCGCGTTTCCGTGGCCTTTTGCGATCCGTTGATCAGCGCGGAAACGCCAAGGACAGTGTTGACCAGTTGCTCGTAGGATTTGTCGCCGGAGAAATCGCTGTTTTCCTTACCGGACAGCGACTTCACCAACTGCAGGCCATTGATGAAAGTCGTCGCGACTTTGGAAATGTCACCACTCATATTGCCGAAGTCGGGAACGCCGCCTTTGATGAGGCTGTCGAGGGAAGGCATCGAAGCGACGCTGAAACCCTGGCCGATGGCGAGGTTCTGCAAAGGTTGAGACGTGCTGCCTCTGTCACCGGTCACGGCCTTCAGGGTGTCCTCGACAGTTTTCAGGATGTTCGAATTGGTGTCGAGGATCTTGGTGGTCGTGTCCGCTGTTTGTTTGGCAATCTCGTAGTTTTTCTTGTCGATCACCGGCACATCAGCATGGGCGACGCCAAGCGGCAAAAAGGCGAGCGCAGCAGTCACTTTCAATAGTTTCATGATTGGCTCCTATTGTGGTTGCAGCAACAACTGCACGTTCGAGGCAGCTTCCCGCTTTTCGATGCAGGCTCGTTGCTCGGGATCCCAGATGAGGTTGAGCTTTGGGTCGCACAGACCGGTGATGTCCCTGGGCTGGTCCTCATCCTTGTCGTCCGATGCCGATTGCGAGGAACTCGACAGGTTGGACGTCGTAACAGTGTTGCGTGCGTTGATGAGGTCGGCCATGGCGGTGGAGAGCTTGATGACGTTGTTCATCATTTCCAGATTGGCGTTGCGCGCTGTGGAATTGTGGTCCCAACTGTCCTGAATGGTTCCGGTCTGGAGGCCCGCCAATTGCTGATACCAGCTTCCAACGTTCGAAAGACTTTCCGAGGTGGCTGTCGTCGTGCCCATGGCGTTCAGCGTTGAGTCCCGCATGCCGGTATAGGCCGTCTCGCCACCACCAAAATTGAGTGGAATACCGGATTTGTCGGAGCCGCCGAACGCCGGCAGCCAATCCTGCGTGATGCTGCGCACGTACCCTTGCGTTTCCTTGAAGGGAGGTATGCCGCCATATTTGTTGACGTTGCCGGCGCCGGAATTATAGGCGGCAAGTGCCAGGGCCACATTGCCGTTGTAGCGCCGCAGCTGCTGCTTGTAGTACCGGGCACCACCGCGCAGGTTCTCTTCGATATTGTTCTCGTTCACACCGAGTTCGGCCGCAGTCCCAGGCATCAATTGCGCCAGGCCAGTGGCGCCCATGCCGGATTTGGCGCAAGGGTTGAACCGGCTCTCCTGATAAACCAGCGCCAGAAACTCGTTTTCGTTGACGCCCTCTTCTCGTGCGACACGCCGGACGAGGCCGGAGATTTCTGAGTTCTGCTGCGCCGCGCCAACCGGATCGTTCCGCCGGGATGGCCGGTACATGGAGCAGGTGACCGAGGTGTTGATTGTGTGGCGATCCTTGTCGGTCGTCTCGATTTTGCGTGTTGTCTCGTCGCGTGTGGTGTCTTCCTGGAGAATTGTGTCATCGATAACGGGCACGTCGGCCCAGGCAAGACCCGGAACCTCGAACACCGCGACAGCGAGCAAGGGAAGGGCGAAACGCTTCATGGCCATGTCTCCCAACCGCAAAATTGAGGAAGCCAGGCGAGAGGGTCATCACCCAGCGCATCTCGCAGGCGCGCGCATTCCTCGATACTTTCCTTGCGGCCGGACAAGACCTTGACCATGTCCGGCATGGCGTTGAGATCAAGCCTTGCAATGACGCTGTCATTGCCGTGTTTGATCAGGAGCGTCCGCTTTTCCGGGGGTGTCGTTCGGATGAAGTTGAACTCCTTCACCGTCAGGCCGAAGCGCCTGATGTAACTTTCTTCGTCCGCACGCGGATTGGGAAAGTGGATGTTGGTCGACGACTGCTCGATCAAGGTGTGCGATGCCGGCGCCCGCGCGATATCGGCCGCCGACTGGGTTCCGAATCCGACGATGCCATTCAGCTTGCGGATCGTCTTCATCTTGTCGACGATAAAGTCGCTGAACGTCGTATCCCGCAAAAGGCGCCAGCCTTCGTCCATGAAGATCATCACCGGTCTGCCGTCGAGAAGCTCGTCCAGACGGTGAAAAATATACATGAGCGCGGGCGTCCTGACCTCCTCGTTGTCGAGGATGCTGGTCATGTCGAACCCGAATATCTGTCGCTCAGAGAAGGTGAGAACGTCGTGCTGGGCATTGAAAAGCCAGGCTTTCTCGCCATCGATCCAGGGTCGGAGCCTGGCGTTCAGGTCATTCGGTCCCGCGCGGGCGCGCCCGATCACGAGGCCTGAGAGGTTTGAAAGGTTCCGCTGCGATGCCGGCTCCTGCATCAGCCTGAGCAGTGCCCGTTCGAGGATGTCTTCCTCTTCCTGGTCGAATTCCTTGCCATCACCGTGCCGGAGCATGGCTTTGAGCAAGCGATGCAGAAATTCACGGTTCGGACCGGTGTTTTCCAGCTGGAGCGGATTGAACCCGGACGATGTCCCGGGCGTCAGCACCTCGTAGGCACCGTTCATCGCCCGTACGAAGATCTCGCCGCCTCGGTCCTTGTCGAAGAAGACGGCTTTCGGGGCGGGGCGAACGCGAAAGGCCTGTGCCAGCAGAAAGGTCAAGACGACGGTCTTGCCGGAGCCAGTCGGTCCCGTCACGAGGAAATGGCCGATATCCCTGCGGTGGAAATTGAACCAGTAGGGTGTCTGGCTGGTCGTCTCCAGGATGGTAATCGGCGTGTGCCAATGCGTGCCGTCCGTCTGGCCGCTTGCAAAGTTGTGCATGGACGACAGGCCGGCATAATTGGCGCTGGATAAAAGCGCCTTTCGGGCGATGTAACTATGGTTGCCGGGAAGCTGTGCCCAGAAGCCGGCCTCCAGATTGAGGTCCTCACGCAGCCAGTTGATGTTCATGTCCGTCAGGCAGGCGCCGAGGTCGGATACGGATCTGTTGATCCCATCCAGATCGCGTGAAAGGCATAACAGTGTCATGTGGTGGAGGCCGAACACCGCCTCCTGGTTCAGAAGGCTGTTCAGGGCAAAGTCGATATCGGTCTCAACGTCGCTGCCGGCCTCGTCAGACGCTGCGATCTGGCGTTTCAGCCGCGAAATACGCTCCTGCGCGATCGGCTTGTCGGTGATGGTGAAGGACTGGGTCAGAATAAATTCGTGATTGACCTGCAGCAAGCCATCCAGCATGCCAGGACCGGTGAAGGGAGGATACTCCTTGATCGACAGCATCGCGCCGAACCGATCATCCTCCTTCACCGGTCCCTGCGCCTGCATGGTCCGCCGAGAGAAATGCAGGCGCGAGCTCCCGATATAGTTGGAGATGCTCATACGGGGCAGGCGCATCCGCCGGGGAATGCCGCAGCTCAGGATCGTCTGGAAGAACTCGCAGGGTTCGGAATACGGTTCGTCCTTGCGATAGGCAATTCCAAGGGGGCGTGCTGCATATTTCTGCAGATCCTTGCAGATGTTGCCGACAAGCTCTTCGTGCTCGCTCACAGACTCTCGAAGCTGATCATCAGCCGCATCGCGCGACCCCGCCTTGTCAATGAGGCGCCGCGCCTTGTCGCCGACAGCCAGCGCACCGCGCATTCCCGATCGGATCACCGTGAGGTAGAGCTCATTGGTGAACATGCGTTTTTCGCTCAACTGCGCCATGTAACGGCGATTGAGCAATTCGCAGAAAGGATTGTCGAATTGGCCGTCCAGATGACTATCGACCTGACGCCGGATCACAGTTGACCAAAGTGAATAGCGGCTGGAACCGAGCGCCCTGATCATCGTATTTTGCACAACAGACCGCATATTGAGTTCGGCCTGATCCTCGGTCTGAAAAAACAGCCCATTGAGGCGAATGACCGAGAGCAGGGCGCCACTCTCCAGCTTGACGAC
>NZ_JBFUBH010000066.1:0-14760 GCF_056405855.1 Pararhizobium sp. P1_E7
CGATAGGGCTCCGTCCGGGTCGTTGCCAGCGCCGCCATGGTGGCCGCGATGGTCGAAACGACGGCAGCAAGCGACGCGATCTGCACGGACCGGATGGACGCGTCGATCACCTGCTGGTTTTCAAACGCCTGGGCGAACCACCGCAGCGAAATCCCATCGAAGGCAGCAAGGGATTCGCCCGCATTGAACGAATAGAAAACCAGCACCGCGATCGGCAGATAGAGCGCAAAGAAACAGGTCATCGCAATCGCGGTAAATCCGCGCTGACGCCGGATGGAGAATGCCCTAGCCATGCCGGCTCCCTTGAGATCCCGCATTGCGGAYATAGACCAGCAGCGCCACCATGACGATCAGCATCAGCGTGATCGACAGCGCCGACCCGAGCGGCCAGTTCCGGCCCTGCCCGAACTGCAGCTCGATCAGATTGCCGAGCATCAGGTTCTTGCCGCCGCCGAGGATGCTTGGGGTCACATAGGCGCCGAGCGCCGGAATGAAGACGAGGATCGAGCCGGCGATCACGCCTGGCTTGACCAGCGGAACGATGATCTTGCGCAGCACCTTGAAGGGCGTGGCATAAAGATCATAGCCGGCTTCGACCAGCCGGAAGTCCAGCTTTTCCATGCTGGCATAGAGCGGCAGCACCATCAGCGGCAGATAGACATAGACCATGCCGGTCAGGATAGCACCGTCGGTGAACAGCATCTGGACGGGCTTTGAAATCAGACCGAACTTCAACATCAAGCCATTGATCAGGCCTTCGTTGCGGATGATTTCGAGAATGGCGAAGGTGCGGATGAGAAGATTGGTCCAGAACGGAATGGTAATCAGGAACAGCCAGAGTTCCCGGGTTTTCTCAGGCCGGGTGGCAATGAAGTAGGCTGTGGGGAAACCGACCAGCAGGGTCAGGACCGTCGTTGCCAGCGACAGCACGACAGAGCGTAGGAAGATCGACACATGCGCATCGGCAAGCGAGAAGGTGCCGTCGAAAATATCCTTCTCCAACGCGACGCTGATCCAGCCCTCAGGTGAAGGCAGCCATTGCACGTCGCCATAGGGACCGGGCGTCAAGAAGGAATAGACAAGCACGATCAGCAAAGGGCCGGTCGCGGCAACGAGGATGATCAGCAGGGCGGGAAGCGAAAGTAGCCACCGTTTCCGGATATCCCTGCTCTTTTCCGCCTCGATCGCCCCCGCAACATCTGTCATTTCAGTTCCTCAACACCCGCGCCGCATTGGCCTCGAGCGCTATGCCAACCGTGTCACCTTGACCGAACCGCGCACTCTGCAGAGGTTTGTTCTGTTCTCGCAGCGTAAACAGCGTCTCCCCATCGGAAAGGCGGACGTGATAGTGCGTATCCGTGCCGAAATAGACGACGTTTTCGAGTGTGCCGGTCATCTGGCAGGCAGCCGGCTGGTTCGGCGGGCAGAGCGTCGCATGCTCCGGCCTCAGAACCACTGTCACCTCACCCGTTGCATGGAAATCCTGCGGCACCGTTGCCGATATGCGGCCGGCGACCGGCGTATCGACATCGGCAATGCCGCCATTCACCGCGCTGATCCGGCCTTTCAGAAAATTGGTTTCGCCGATGAAATCGGCGACAAAGCGATCCGCCGGCGCATCATAGATCTCTCTGGGGTTGCCGACCTGCAGGATCTTGCCCGATGACATGACGGCGATGCGATCCGACATGGTCAGCGCCTCCTCCTGGTCATGGGTGACGAAGATGAAGGTGATGCCGGTTTCCGCCTGCAGACGCTTCAATTCGATCTGCATGTCCTTGCGCAGCTTGTAGTCCAAAGCCGACAGCGGCTCGTCGAGAAGCAAAACCTTCGGCTGGGGCGCAAGCGCGCGGGCAAGTGCTACACGCTGCTGCTGGCCGCCGGAAATCTGGCTTGTGCGCCGGCCGGCGAGCGCTTCCATGCGCACCAGCTTCAGCATGGCATCGACCCGGTCCTTGATCTCCCGCTTCGGCTTGCCGAGCATGGTGAGGCCGAACCCGATATTTTCCGCCACCGTCATGTGCGGAAACAGGGCGTAGCTCTGGAAAACCGTATTGATCGGCCGCTTGAAGGGCGGCATGGCGGCGATGTCCTCGCCGTTCAGCATGATCTCGCCGGATGTCGGGTATTCGAAACCGGCGATCAGCCGCAACAGGGTGGTCTTTCCGCAACCGGAAGGCCCCAGAAGCGTGAAGAACTCGTTCTGCCTTATCGATACCGATGTGTCGTCGACGGCGGCGAATGCAAACTCGCCAAAGCCGAATATTTTAGAAACATGGCGGATTTCGACCGCGTTCAATTCCGCCATTTGCGGCACACCACCCGTTGCATGAAGCTGTTCCCGCCTTTTCGGCTTTGCGCTAGGTGACCACAGTGCCTGTGCGTTGACAACACCCTTCTTAATATTTTGATCAAAAAATTATCGGCATGTTTTGCTACCAGCCATCGGAAAGCACGCGCTCCAGCATATCGGCAAAGAAATCGGCACTTTCCTGCGACAGACAAAGCGGCGGCTTAATCTTCAGGACATTGAGGTGATCGCCGGTCGGCTGCATGATGACGCCGAGCTGCAGCAGCCGGTCGCAGATCGCCGCCGTTTCGCCGGTTGCCGGTGCCAGCGTCTCGCGGTCACGGACGAATTCCAGTCCGAGGTAAAGCCCCATGCCGTGCACGGCGCCGACAAGTGGGAACCGCTGCCCGAGCGCTTGCAGGCGGCGTTTCAGGTGTTCGCCGACGACACGGGCATTCTCCTGCAGGCCCTCGTCGCGCATGATATCGAGCACCGTCATGCCGACGACGGAGCTCACCGGACTGCCGCCGGCGGAGGAGAAGAAATAGCCCTCCTTCTCCAGTGCATCGGCAATCGCCTTGGTGGTGATGACGGCGCCAAGCGGATGGCCGTTGCCCATGCCCTTGGCGACGGTGATGATATCAGGGACGACGCCCTGCTCTTCAAAACCCCAGAAGTGATGGCCGAGACGGCCGTAGCCGACCTGCACCTCATCGGCGATGCAGACGCCGCCGCGCGCCCGTACCCTCGCGTAGATCTCCTGAAGATAACCCGGCGGCAGCGGAATGCCGCCGGCATTGCCATAGACGCACTCGCAGATGAACCCGGCCAGTCCCTTGGCCTCGCTGTCCAGTTTTTCCAGCGTGGGCGTGACGGCGTCAACATAGGCGGCAGTCGAGGCGGGCCCGCGAAACGGGCCGCGATACGTGTTGGGCGACATCACCGGATGCACCCAGTTAGGCCGCGTCGTCAACGCCTGCGGATTATCGGCGATCGAGGTGGAGACGGCGTCGCTGGCAACCGACCAGCCGTGATAACCTTCCAGCAGGCACAGCATATTGCGCGCGCCGGTCGCCGCCCAGGCGAGCCTGAGCGCCAGATCATTGGCCTCCGAGCCACTGTTGACCAGGAAAACCGTATCCAGCCCGTCGGGGGCAAGTTCGGCCAGCCTTTCGGAGAAAGCAGCGACGGAGGCATAATGAAACCGGGAATTGGTATTCAGCCGCTGCCATTGCCGGTGCACGGCATCGGCAAGACGCGGATGCCCATGGCCAAGAATGGTGACGTTGTTGACCATGTCGAGATAGGCGCGTCCCTCGACATCGACCATATGCTCGCGCAAACCGCGCTCGATCTGTGGCGGTGTCTCGTAATAGTTTTTCTGAGGTTTCGCAAAATGGCTTTGGCGACGCGCCAGAACGGCTTCACTCTGCGGCATCGATGCATCGCAGTCGAAACCGAGAAGCCGGGCCGGCGATGGGCATAGCGCCAGCCACGCCGCGGCGTGGTCCGGARAGACGAAGGGCGGTGGTACGATATCCTTGTCGCGGCAGAGTTGGACGCGCAACACACCCCTGTCACCCGCCGGGCCGGCGACGAGGCCGAGCGGCTGGCCGGGGTGGATGAAATCGTCAGGACCCGGCAAGGCATCGATGCCGGAAAGATGCAGTGCCGCATCCCGCCCCAGCAATATCAGGCCGCCATCGGTGAATTTCAGGATGCCGCCGAAAGGCGCGGACACGCTGGTGCCTGCCGGCAAGAGCAGGTCGACATGAACAGCGCATGTTTCCGCCGGTTCCGGTGAAAGCAACATTGTCCGAGTCAGCCGGTATTCACCGTAACGCGTCGCGACAACCGCATTTTCCCGGGATGCCGCCAAAAGCAGCCGGTCTTCGAGACCGGGCTGCGGCCACGCAACGCCGTCGAACACATCACTTTGCGGATCCAGTGCGATCACGGCGATCTTGGATACCTCGATTTCCGGCAGCAGACGATCGCCGGTGATCGCAGGCCCCTGATCGGCCAATTGGCCGACAGCCTGAAGAATCGCCGTCTCCATCAATGCCGGGGGTACCGAAACTGCAACGTCGAAAATCGTCCGTTCGTGGTCGATATTGCCGCTGACATAGCTGTTGTCCGGATCGAGCGCGAGTTGCTGCTCGCTGCTTGCCACCAGCACGGCGGCGCGAGCCACGATCAGGGGCCAAAGTGCGCGCAATTCCGCATCGTTGAGCGGGAAAACGGCGTGAAACGCCTTGATCGCGGGCAGGATGATGCAGGGATCGCCATCGGCATGATGCAGCAGCGAGGCGCAGGTGACGGCTAGGTCTGCGACAAGCCAGCCATTGACGATATCGCCGAAATCGATCACCCCCTCCGGTATCAGCTGGCCGCTGCCGTTCACCAGGCTGACGACATTGTCGTCGGTGATGTCGTGGTGGATTGCCTGTTGCCGAAGCTCCGGCCTCAGCCCGTCGAGCCGGCGCATGGCTCTATCCATCTCCCGGCTGATGCGCTGCTTGCGGTCCGCATCCTTAACGGCCGACAGGAGGTGGTCGACAACCTGTTCGGCGTTTCGCAGGTCCCATTGCAGGTCGCGCGACAGGCCGGGATGGGTAAAATCGGCCAGCGCCAGCGCTATCCGGCCGCCCAGCGCGCCGAGTGCGGCGATCGTCACCGCCGGCAGATGCTTGCGCCGTGTCAGCGGCTGGCCCTCGATATAGTCGAGCAGGCGGATCTGATAATCCTCACCGCGCACCGTGACGAACAGGATGTCCGCGCCATTACCGGCAGCGACGACCCTCGGCACGCGCGGTGTTGCCGCTTTGCCGGCAATATGGCGCAACGCGGCGTTCTGCGCTTCAAGCTCGACGGTCGCGTAGTCGGCACGGCAGATTTTCAGGACGAAACGGCCGCTGGCCGCGTCGATACGGTAGTTGCGGTCCTGCTGGCTGCCGAGTTCCGCAATCGGCCCCGACAAGCCGTAGTGAGCGGCAAAAAGGCCCGCGGCATCTTCGGCACTGACATCGGGCCGCGACAATGYCGCCCGCCGCAAAAAAACATGTTCCAATCTCTCGTCTCCCGGAATCAGATCGCGGGCAGATTGGCACAACCATGTGTGAACGCGAATGACAAATCCGGGTGTGCCTGCCCGGAAATTTCAAGGTGAACGGCGTCACCGCACCATTCATCCATGCCGCCCAACGCAGAAACGCCCGCTGCAGGGCAACGGGCGTTTCGGGAAACTTCGCTGGAGGCGCTGTTTTCAGGTATTAGCGAGCGACCGAGGCGCGGGCGATGCTCTGGATGTCGGCACGGTCGATGCCGAGATCGCGCAGTTCGCGGGTGGTCATACGGCCAAGTTCGGTAATCGTCTGACGGTACTTGCGCCAATTGTTGAAAGAGCGTGCTACGTTCATGATGATCCCCTTTCTAGGGCTTTCCGGCCCGGCAGCCATTCAGTAGCGCCCGTTGCCGTTGTGATGAGCTGTATATAAGCCTCCCGATTATGGGGGAACAGCGCCAATACTTCAGGCCACCCATGCGCTGGATGCATGGTCAACATTCACACTCGACGGCAAGCCGGTTACGAAAAATTGCGCACGCCTACTTCGAAGAGCGAGGCAAAAGGCGTAAGATGGTTTCTTTTATAATTGAATGAAACTTTTCTCCTCATGCCGCGTTGCAGTCGCTGAGCAAAATAGGAGTTTCTAATATGCTCGCAAAATTTTCTTATCTCGCATTCGGCTTCGTTCTGGGCGCTGCTCTCTTGCTGACGCTGACGCTGGTGAACGACAACAGCACGGTGCTGTCGAAAACGAGCCGTCTGAATGGTACTGCCGCACCTGCGTACAATGTCGCGCCCGCAGACTTTGCCATGGAACGGTTTGGGTAGGGACGCAGCCGCAGGGAATCTTACTGATACCCAATCGCGCTCGTACCGTGAGCGCGAGCGTGAATCTTTTTTGAATGAGGAACGGCTCTCGTCCACCGGTGGATTTTACGGCAACCCAGGCGGGCGCATCGACAGGAAAATGCTCTTCAGCTCCGGTTCTCGAACGCGCCGGGACGCCTCGACGCAGGAGACCCAGACGCTGAGCCGCTGGCCCTTCTCTCGAAAGACGTCGCAACTCTCCTTGACTTCCAGCAAATGGACCTGAACGCGGCAAGGCACACTCTGGCCGTTGTCGAACACCTTCAGATAGGTAAAATATCCAAACGGCTTTTTCTTCGCCTTGCCGCGCACGCCGGCCTCTTCGAAGGCTTCTATCGCAGCGACCTCATGGGGCTTTTTGCCCGCCATTGGCCAGCCCTTGGGAATGACCCAGCGGCGGCTGTCGCGGCTGGTCACCAACAGCACTTCGAACATGCCGCCGTCTGCGCGGATGCGATAGCAAAGCGCTGCGAACTGCTCGTACATTCGCTCCTTGAACAGTGTGGCGGCAAAAGGCGCGAGTTCGGATAGAAACGTCCCGGACTTTTTCGACGATTTTCTCAGCCCGCCGCCCATAAGGCTCACCCGCCCCTGATCGAGGTCCGCCACACCAGATCGGCATGCAGGCGCACCGTATGGTTCTCGGGCTGCGCCGTCTCCACCACCAGCCAGGACACGGCCTCGCGGGCGATCATATCGACCGGTTGCGCGAATGTGGTCAGCCCGTAAGATGACCAGGACGCCTGCTCGATATCGTCGAAACCGGCGACGCAGATCTGATCCGGCACCGATATCGAAAACTGATGCCGAGCGGCATCCATGAAGCCGCAGGCGAGAAGGTCGGTGGCACAGAACACTGCGTCGGGGCGCTCCTTGCGGGTCAGAAGCTGCTGGGCGACGGCGCGGCCGCTTTCATATCCCGTCTGGCCGAACCGTTCGACGACCACGTCCAGGCCCAACGCCCCGGCAGCGGCAACAAAGCCGCGCTCGCGCGCCATCAGGCTCGGCGTGCCCGCCTGCGAATTGGCAAAGGCAAGCTTGCGGCAGCCGGCCCGCACGAACGCGGTGGCAATGCGCGCCGCCGCATCCGCGTCATCGAGGTTGATATTCAGCGGCCCTTCCCTGTCGTCATCGCGGTTGATCAGCACCAGCCGCTGACCGTTTTTCAGACAAAGATCGGTGATCGACTTGTCCGGCAGACCGGACAGGATGATCGAGGCATCAGCCCGGTAGCGGATCGCCTGCCTGAGCGCCAGATCGACACTGCCGTCCGACCGGTCGGTGTTGATCAGCATCGATATCTTGCCGGAATTCTGCAACTGTTGTGTCAAGGCGCGCAGCAACGCCGAGCGATAGGGCGTACCGATCTCCGACACGATCAGGCAGACGATCCCGCTTTCGTTGCGCATCAACCCACGGGCGAGATGATTGACGTGGTAGCCGAGCGCCTCGGCGGCATCGAGCACCTTCTGCCGCGTTTTCGGCGAAACGCTGGCACCCGATGTAAACGTGCGAGATACCGCAGAGCGTGAAACGCCCGCTTTTTCCGCCACTTCCTGCGCACTGACGAAGAGTTTTTGTGACACCCAGCAATCCACCCTCTAGCGCGTATTTTGCACAATTTTGCAATTGTGTGCAAGCACTCGATCAACCGATATGTGACATTTTTGTGAAGATTTTGTTTGACGCTCGTTTTCATCTCACGCAACATTTGCACACGCTTGCAAAAAACGGGTAGCGTGGAGGTGCCGCTTCAACAGGAGGAAATTTCATGGACTCACAATATATTGCCGCCGCTGCGCTTGCTGTCCGTCCGAATTCGATCACGCTCGAACCAGCATCGGCTTCACAACGGCTGAGCCGTCCAAGACTGTAGAAGGACCATTTTCATGACATTGCAGATCTCCGGGCTCGACAGCCGTTTCGCCCTGGCACAGGTCATCGCCCGGGAAGCCGGCGCTGTTGCGCTCGACTATTTCAACAGGCGCGAGACGCTGGTGATCGAAACCAAACGCGACCTGCAGGACGTCGTCTCCATCGCCGACAGGGAGGTCGAGAACCTCATTCGCGCCCGTGTGGCGGAGGCCCATCCGGGTGACGGTTTCCTGGGTGAGGAATACGGTCTTACCCGAGGCGATTCCGGCTATACTTGGGTGGTCGATCCGATCGACGGCACCAGCCCCTTCGTCAACGGCATGCCGAACTGGTGCGTCTCGATCGCCGTGCTGTACAACAGCGAACCGGCGATCGGCGTCGTCTGCGCGCCCTGCCACGACGAACTCTATGCCAGCGCTTCCGGCAAGGGCGCGACGCTCAACGGCCGGGTGCTTAGCCTCGACGCCTCCCGCACCATCCGCAACGCCGTCACCGGCATCGGCGCCAACAATTACGTGACGCCGGCCTTCGTCGGGAAAATGGTCGAGAACCTTCTGGAAGCGGGCGGCAATTTCATCCGCAACGGTTCAGGCGCGCTGATGCTCGCCTATGTCGCAGCCGGCCGTCTGGTCGGCTATTATGAGCCCTACATGCACGCCTGGGATTGCCTTGCCGGCTACTGCCTCGTCAAGGAAGCGGGCGGCTGGTATCACCCCTTCCCTGTCGAGGGAGAACAGCTGACCAAGGGTTCGCCGGTACTGGCGACGGCTCCCGGCGCACGGGACGACTTAATGAAAATCGCCGGTCTCTGAAAAACGGCAAAGGGGCGGAGGTCAGCAGGCGCCGCCCCATTCAGACCCGATCTGGGCCTCACAATCCGGCGCGGCTGGTCGGCAAGGCGCGGGCCGCCGCGCTCAATAGATCGGTCTGGGATATCAGGCCAAGGATCTGATGTTCATCATCGATGACGATGACGGCATGGGCGTAGCCGTCGGTGAGGACCGGCAACAACGAAAATGCCGGATCGTTGTCCGAAGCGGTGGCGGCCTTCGACAGGATGTCGCCGACGCGATCGGCGGCCTTGGAAAGCTCCCGCAAACCGATCGTCCCGACCAGCCGRCCATTCTCATCCTTGACCGGCAGGGTGCGGATATTGTGCTTCAACAGCAGCTCGCGCGCGTCGGCAGGATCGGCATGTGCGTCAATCGAGATGACGTCGCGAGACATGATGTCGGCGCAGCTGATATCGCCATGGGCGCGGATGGTTGCCTGAAGCTCCACCTGCTGCAGCAAACGGCTGAGATCACCCCGGTCGATGTCGAAGGTTTCGTCGAACGCCGCAAGCGCTGCATCGACATCCTCTTCACGAAAACCGACCCGCAGCGATGCCGGCAGGTCGGCCGTCTGGTGGGTGTTGACCGGCGCCTTGGCGGCGATATGGGGATAGTTGCGCCGCGCCAATTTATGAAACAGCAACCCGAGCCCGACCAGAATGCAGGAATTCAGGCCGACGGGGACAAAGGGAAACAGCAGACCCCAGCCGGCAACGGCCGGCCCCCCGAGCACGGCCGTCAACGCCGCAGCGCCGCCGGGCGGATGAAGGCAGCGTGTAAACGACATCGCCCCGATCGCGAGCGATACGCCGACCCCGATGGCAATGATCGGGTCATGGATCAGATAGGCGGCGATGATGCCCATCAGCGCCGAAATCGTATTGCCGCCGATGATCGACCAGGGCTGCGCCAGCGGACTGGCCGGTACGGCAAACAACAGCACGGCGGACGCCCCCATCGGCGCCACGATCAGCGGCAGATGCGGCCCCTGCCCGAACAGATAGCCGCTGATCAGCCCCGTCAGGCCGATGGCGACCAAGGCGCCGACACAGGCGATCAGCCGTTCGCGCAATGTCGCACCGGCCAGAATAGGCGAAAACATTCGAAAACGGCCGTCCGGGTTTGGCTTTTGCGGATAGGACATCGGGAAACCGGACACGCGGAAAAGATACGGTCAGGATACCGGCGCGCACGTTTATCCCGTTCCCCGGCTATAGGAAAATCACACGCAAAGCGCAACGGTCAAAACCGCCGCACCTTGGCGGCATGGGATGGACGGCATCGGATGGATGGCCGGTTTGCCGGCCATCCACGGCCGCCTAGTTCTGTCTGGCCGCTTCGGCAAAGAACCCTTCCGGACTGTCGACCTCGACAAGCTTCTTCCGGTCGATCAACCAGAAGCGATTGCCGACCGAGCGAACGAAACTGCGGTCGTGCGAGACGAACAGGCAACTGGCCTGGTGCGCCATCAATTCACCCTCCAGCGCCTCCTGGCCATCAATGTCCAGATGGTTCGTCGGCTCGTCGAGCAGATAGATGTTGGGATTGGTCAGCCGCAGGATCAGCATTCCGAGCCGCGCCTTCTGCCCGCCGGACAACTGGCCGACCGGGCGGGCCTGAAGCTCGATCGTCATGCCGGCGCCGGCCAGCAACGCCCGAGCCCGCTGATCGCCGATATCGAAACGGCTGATGATCGTTCCCATCGGCGTCTCATCATCACGCAGATCGGCCAAGGCCTGATCGCCATAGCCCAGAACCAGCGAGGGCGTCGCCTTGATACCCGATTGCGCCGCCTCCGGCTGTTCGATCGCCTTGCGCAGCATGGAGACGAGGCGGGTCTTTCCGGCGCCGTTGGCACCGAGCAGCACGATCCGGTCGCCCTGGCAGACGAACTGCTTGCCGGTCTTGAACAAAAGGTTGCCGTCCGGTGTCTGCACCGTGGCGTCCTCGAGCGTGATCAGCACCTTGGCATGGGTGCCGCGATTGGCGAGCCTGATCGCCCCGGCGGAACGCTCCAGATGCGCCGGCTTGGCGGCATCTTCGAGCTTGTCCGCCCGCTGCTTCAGCTGCTTGGTCTTGACCACCAGCAGGTCGCTGCCGGAATTGATGCCAATATTGTTGAGCTTGGCCGCTTGCTTGCGCAATTGTTCGGCGACCTTGATGTCGCGCTGATAGCGGCGCTCGTCGGCAGCGTCCGCCTCGTCCAGCGCCGCCCGCGCCCGCGTGTAGGGCAACGGAAAGATCTGCGATTGCTCAGCGCGCAGGAAGAGCGTGCGGTTGGTCACCGTGTCAAGGAAGGCCCTGTCATGGCTGGAAATGATCACGGGCACATCGCGCGGCAGCGCATTCAACCACGCCTCGAGCATGGCGATCTTGCCGAGATCGAGATGGTTGGTCGGCTCGTCGAGCATCAGCACATCAGGCTCGGTCACCCAGACGCGGGCAAGCATCGCAATGCGCTGCCAGCCGCCGCTCAGCTGCTTCAGCGGCCGCTGCCGCAAGGCCTCCGGCACATCGAGCGATTCCAGCACGACATCGACACGCCAGCTTTCGCTCTCCTGCTGGTCGGCGGACAGCGCATCCAGTACGACCGCATAGAAGGGCAGATCGAAAAGGCGCGCCGGCACGTTCTGCTCGACATAGCCGATGGTCAGCCCGCGCGCTTTGGTGACCTCCCCCTCGCTCGCCTCAAGGACGCCGGCAAGGCAGCGAAACAGCGTCGATTTTCCGCGGCCATTGGCGGCGACGAGGCCGATGCGGTCGCCTGCATTGACGACAAGGTTGAGCTTGGAGAAAAGCGGGCTGCCCAGCACGATGCCGAGATTGCGGATATTGATAAGGGTCATGATCGGTCTCTGGTCTTGCCGCACGGTCATCCATCGAGGGCTCTCAAGCCATCATCGATGCGATGCGTCACGCGCGGCGGATTGGAAAGTGCAGTCGCTCGAACCAGCAGGATCGGCGTTGCAGTGCCACGAAGGGCAGACCAGAAGACGGTTTTCTGAAGAGAAACGGACTTTGGTCAGCCCTGCAAACGCATTTGCAGGGCGTTGACGGGGCCACGCTGGCGATGGTGCCGGAAGTATGTATTCATTGCGCAGCCCTCCTTTCTCGATAGTATTTCTCATACCATCCGCTTCCGGGATTCGCAATCATCCCGGGCATTGAAAATTGGCCTCCCTCAGAGGATGGAGTGATCGACGATGACCACGGGCTTGCCATGCGAGCACATTTCGACCCGCGCCTCGACCCGATAGATATCGCGCAGCATCGAACCGGTGATGACATCGCCGGTCGGGCCGCTGGCCACCATCGCGCCCCTGGCGATGACGATGGTGTTATCGCAATAGCGCAGTGCATGGTTGAGATCATGCAGGGCGATCAGCACCGACATGCCGGACTTTGCCGCCAGCGACCGCATGAAACCCAGCACCTCGATCTGGCGAAACAGGTCGAGCGCCGAAGTGGGCTCGTCCATCAAGAGGATCTCGGGCTTGCGGACCAGCGCCTGGGCAATCGAGACCAGCTGCCGCTGCCCGCCGGACAACTCGCCCAGGCCGCGAAAAGCCAGGTCATCGATCCGCAGCGCCTGCAGGATACGGTCGATCTCGATCAATTCGCTGTCGCGCACCGTCCAGCCCGATCCCTGCTTGCTGGCCAGCAGCACCGATTCGTAGACTGTGAGCACGGCATTGGCGCCGGTATCCTGCGGCATGTAGCAAATGGTTTCCGGCCCCTTCAGCGTATCTGAAAGGACAACCGTCCCAGGTCCTGAGGCGAGCCCGGCGATGCGCTTGAACAGGGTGGATTTGCCCGCCGCATTCGGACCGATCACGGCGGTCATGCCTCCGCCGTTGAGGACATCGGTATCGACGTCCGACAGGACCGTGTGCTTGCCGTACTTGGCGCCGACGCCCTTGAGTGCCAGACCTACCATGCCCGCCTCCGATTGGTGAAGATCAGGATGAAGAAGAACGGCACGCCGACCAGCGCGGTGATGACCCCGATCGGCAGGATGGCGCCGGGGATGAGCGTCTTCGACAACACCGACGTCGCCGACAGAAGCAGCGCGCCGCAGAGGACCGAGGCCGGCAGGAAGAACCGCTGGTCCTCGCCGACCAGCATGCGGGCGATATGCGGGCCAACCAGGCCGACAAACCCGATGGTGCCGACGAAGGAAACCGGGATCGCAGCAAGCAGGCTGACGGTCATCATCGTATGCAGCCGCAACCGGCGAACGTTGATGCCAAGGCTCGCCGCCTTGTCTTCCCCCAGCCGCAAGGCCGTCAACGCCCATGCCTGCCGTGCAAACAGCGGAACGGCAAATATCAGCACCGCGCCGGTGATCCACACTTTTGGCCAGGTTGCCTTGGTGAGGCTGCCCATCGTCCAGAAGACCACCGCTGCCAGCGCCTGTTCGGAGGCCAGATATTCGAGCAGGGACAAGAGCGCATTGAAGGTGAAGACCAATGCGATGCCGAGCAGCACGATGGTCTCGACCGTGACGCCGCGCATGGTGGAGGCGAAGTGAATGAACAATGCCGCCGCCATCGCCATCAGGAAGGCATTGATCGGGATCATGAACTGCACGGCAGCAGGAAAGAGCGCCACCCCGCCGACGAGGCCGAGCGCTGCGCCAAATCCGGCGGCGGCGGAAATGCCGAGGGTAAAGGGGCTGGCCAGCGGATTGGCGAGAATGGTCTGCATCTGCGCGCCCGCCACCGAAAGCGATGCACCGACGGTGATCGCCATCAGCGCGATCGGCATGCGGATATCCCAGATGACGACACGTAGCTGATCGCTGACGGTGCCGGCTGAAAACAGCGAGGTCAGCACCTCCGACAGCGTGTAATTGGCCGGCCCCAGGGCCATGTCGATCGACACGCTGAGAAAGAGGGCAACCACCATGCCGCAGATCAGCACGATCCTGCGAAAAGCCAGGGCGCGGTATTGGACGCGCCCTGTTGTCGTTTCGAGCTGTTCGGCAGCGAGAGCCATGGGTTACTCGTCCTGCAGGGAGACGAAATAGCCGGGCTTGTAATCCAGCGGCAGGAAGCGGGCATGCAGTTCCTTGAACGTCGCTTCCGGATCGAGATCCTTGAACAGCTCCGGATGCAGCCATTTGGCAATCTCCTGGATCGCCACGAACTGATACGGGTTGTTGTAGAACTGGTGCCAGATGGCATGGACGTTGCCGTCCTTGACCGCCTTGACGCCGGTGAATGCCGGGCGCTTCGTCAGGTTCTCGAGCTTGCGGTGCGCCTCCTTGAGATCAGCACCATAGCCGACGCCGACCCAGTCGCCGCCGGGGACATAACCTTGCCAGTTGCCGCCGGTGATGATGATCTGATCGGGATTGGACGCAATGATCTGTTCCGGATTGACCGCCCCGAACGTGCCGGGAATGATGTCCTTGGCCATGTTGATGCCGCCCGCGATCTCGACCATCTTGCCGAAATTCTCATTGCCGAACGACATGCAGCAATCGTCCGAATAGCCGCCGGCACGTTCAACGAAAACGACCGGCCGGACCATGTCAGTCTTGGCGAGCACGTCGGTGACCTTGGCGATGCTGTCGGCGCGGAACTTGATGAAGTCCTCGGCCTTGGTTTCCTCGCCGAGCAGCTTGCCCATGATCCGCATGCTGGCTTCCGTGTTTTCCATCGGCTTTTCACGGAAGTCGATATAGACGAGCGGGATGCCGACCTTGCCGAGCTTCTCGATATAGCCGGCCTCTTCGGTCGAGGTCTTCGCATCGAGATTCATGATGACGACATCGGGCTTCAGCGAAACGGCCTGTTCGATATCGAACGTGCCGTCCTTCATGC
>NZ_JBFUBH010000067.1:0-14662 GCF_056405855.1 Pararhizobium sp. P1_E7
GGAAATTGCATCCCGTATATAGTTGATGCTGGCCAGTACAACGCCGATAACAATCACCAAGACACCGGAGAATTCCAATAGCGATGCCAAGGGCTCCAGGACAGGAGCAAGCAAGCCCATCAAAGTGCCACGTTCCATTAAATCGTTCATATCGTCCTCGTTCGATGATTGTCACGTGTCTTAAAAAAGCATTGGCGATTTCGCTGGGTTTAGTGGCACATAGACTCCCGATTTGCCGTAACAAAAATGGCGGTACGAAATACTTTCGGCGCTGAGCGTTTCCCGGCCAGACCTGGACCCTGCTTTCGCCGCTAGCATAGTCAGAAGGCTGACAACTCTTGTATAAATCAACTGCGTGCAGCTCGGGGAGCTGTTTTCGGATGAGGCGTTGAAAATTCGGAGTGGTCTGCGCCATAAGTGTTCGATCTCGCCGAATTCGTCCTGCGGCGCGTCCCCTCACTCTGTTGGTGCCGGTGCGGTCTTCGCGACTGTCCAGTCATTTCGTCCAAATTGCCGCACTATGCTCCAAGATGCCGTTCTCGGCATGCGTTAGATATGGGGTGATTTCAACCTCGTCCTCCGACAGACAGCCTCAAACGCATAGTCCAAAATCATCCATGGGTGAGGAGTACGGTGGTAAGGATATTTCGAAGGGCGGCGCCTGTCCGAGCGGAATCTGATCGTCACGAAGGATGAAATCATCCTCATTGATATCGGTGCCGGGGAGAGGACGCGGGCGCGAACGAACGTAGAGTTTACTGCTGAGAAAAAAGGTGCGGGAAGATTATGCTGAATGCAGTTCGCAAAAAAGGTAACTCGCTGGTGCTTGCGTTCGTCTCCGGGTTCGCAGACGCGCTGTTTTTTATCCAGCTGGGCGGACTGTTCGTCGGACTTGTCACCGGGAATGTCGTACTCCTGGGTCTGGGAATGGCCGGTCACGAAAAAGGGGGCTTGCATGGCCTCCAGATCATGACTTTCCCGCTCTTTATGTTGGGCGCAGGCCTTGCGGCCGTTCTGGTGGCTTGGATCAAACCCGTAGAACGGGCCACGTTCTGGGCGTTGGTCATCTCTTCTTCTGCATTTGCGGCCTCCGCTCTTCTGGCGGCGATTGGCGTGGGTTCAGATTCAGCATGTGCTCTGCTTGCGGCCTTCGCGATGGGAATATTGACGGCGATAGACCGTCTCGACAGCAAACTCGGCCCACCGTTCTCGTTGATGACGGGTAATATTGCCGGTGTCGCGGTGGTGGCTGCACGCCGCCTTATTGGTTATGCAGAAAAGCCCGAAGAGTGGGGACAGTCTCTTACGTCGATCATCCTCATAGGCGGCTTTGTGGCAGGCTGCGCTGCGGGCGCTTTTGCTCAAGTAACAGTGGGCATCGTAGGGATGCTCCTGCCCGCTTCGCTGACGATACTGATAGCGGTTTTCTACTCGCCAGACGCAAATCCGCCGGCATAATGCCGTCAAGCTGGCAAGAGATGCTCTCATCGTCTGCCATTGCCGGTGTCAATTGCCTCCTCAGGAGGAGGCGTCATGCCATGCAAAGGCCGGAAATCGCTTGAGACAGACGAAAAAGCAAACCGATGCGGGGGCAATCGTTTGCTTCGCCTACCGTAATGAACGACAGCAGGCGCAAGCTCTATGTTCCGCCTTGTCCTAGGCGGTCCCAGTCGCGACTCGCAACCAGAAACCAATGCCTATCCCGATCTGCACGATAGCCTGCTGGTCCTTCAAGAACTTGGTGTCTGCCAGCAGCTTGCCGATGGCGGCGTGAGCATCGCCATCGTCTATTGCCAATCGCCGGCGCGCTAAATGGTGCCAAGATCCTTGGCTGTCTCCGTTGCTTCAGACTCAGCATCCCTAGGTCCAGACAGAAAGCAGCCTCGCTATAAAAATCATTCGATTGATTTATTTTTCAACTGGCTTATACTTCCGTCATGGTAGAAATCAAAAACACCCCATTGGTATCCAACGCGGGCCCTGACACTTCCCGAAAGGAGAAGTTGCTCACAGCAGCGCTTGACGTGTTTGGCCGGCTTGGCTTCGATGGCGCTTCGACCCGGCAGCTTGCCGATGCGGCGGGCGTGAACCTGCAGGCTATTCCCTACTACTTTTCCGGCAAGGAAGGCCTCTATATTGCCACAGCCGAATATCTGACCGAAATGATCGGCGAACATGTCGGGGACATCCGCCGAAAGACCGAAGCCCGCATCGCCGAGCTTGAGAGATCCGGCAAAGCCATGGACCCGGCCGAAGCCCGGGCCTTCCTAACTGATGTTGCCCAGACGATGACCACACTCTTCGTCAGCAAGAAATCCGAATCTTGGGCACGCTTCATTATCCGCGAACAGATGGAACCGACAGAAGCCTTCGGCCGGGTCTACGACGGCATCATGCGACCGATGATCGAGATGGCCCGCCGACTGGTCGCCACAATCCTCGATGAGGACCCAGCATCCGAACACGTGCGGTTGCGAACGTTGTCCTTTGTTGGCAGCATCCTCGTCTTTCGCGTGGCTCATGCTGCTGTCCTTGCCCAGATGGAGTGGAAAAACGTCGGCGCGGACGAGGTTGCGACCTTGCGCAAGCTTGCCGCCGAACTCGTGAGCGTCCTGGCGCCCGCCAAAGGAGCCTCGGCATGAAAAAGATCGTTGTTCTCATCCTGCTGCTTGTTGCAGCGGGCGGAGCCGCCTGGAAGTTTGGGCTGCCGGACAGACTCGGCTGGCAGACAGCGGCGAAGAAGGCCTTCGTGCTATACGGCAATGTCGACATCCGCCAGGTCTCCCTCGGCTTTCGCGTCAACGGCCGCCTGTCCGATGTGTCCGCCGATGAAGGCGATATCATCAAGAGCGGCGCCGTCCTCGCCAGGCTCGATGCCCGCCCATATGAATATGCCGTCCGCTCGGCCGATGCCAATGTCGCAGCCCTGCGTGCCACGCTCGATAAACTGAAAGCCGGTCCCCGCCCGACGGAGATTGCCCAGACGCGCGCGTCCTACAATGCGAGCCTGGCGGATCTCCAGAATGCAGGGCTTGAGCTCGAACGTGCCCAACAGCTTCGGCCAGGCGGCACGATTTCGCAGGCCGCCTACGATCAGACTGTCGCCGTCAAGGCAATGGCCGCTGCCCGCGCTGAAGCCGCCCGCGAAGCGCTGAAACTGATCGAGGAAGGTAGCCGCGTCGAAGATATCGCCGCTGCCGAAGCCCAGTTGCGGGCCGCACAAGCGACGCTTGAATCCGCCCGAACCTCGCTGGAAGACACTGAGCTTCGCGCGCCCAACGAGGGCATCATCCTGTCGCGGGTGCGCGAGACTGGGGCCATTGTCGCGCCGGCCGATATTGTCTTTGTCCTGTCCCTGACCGAGCCGGTCTGGGTGCGCGCTTATGTCTCCGAGCCCGATCTCGGCCGTATCCATCCCGGCATGAAGGTCAAGGTCAGTTCCGATACAAGACCGAACGCCTATGACGGTACGATCGGCTTCATCTCACCGGTCGCGGAATTTACCCCCAAGACCGTGGAAACGCCGGAGCTTCGCACCGACCTCGTCTACCGGCTGCGCATCGTCATCGACAAGCCGGGCGCCGACCTGCGCCAGGGCATGCCGGTCACCGTGCGCTTTCCCGAAACCGGGGTAACGCGACATTGACCCATACCTCCGACAAGGCCGAACTGGTTCGCCTGTCGTGCGTGACCAAACGCTTCGGCGGCGGCGGACCCGCGCTCGATGCTGTTTCCGGGACTATTCTTGGGGGCGAGATCACCGGGATCGTCGGTTCGGATGGGGCCGGCAAGACGACCCTGATCCGGCTCATGACCGGCCTGATGCTGCCGGATAGCGGCACCGTCGAGGTGATCGGTTTCGATACAACAAAAAACCCCGCGGCGGTCCAGGCTTCAATCGGCTACATGCCGCAACGGTTCGGCCTCTACGAGGACTTGTCGGTCCAGGAAAACCTCAATCTGTACGCCGATCTGCGTGGCTTGCCAAAGAATGAGCGCGCGGCAACTTTCGACGAACTTTTGACTTTCACCGACCTCAAGCGTTTCACGGATCGATTGGCCGGGAAACTGTCCGGCGGAATGAAGCAGAAACTCGGCCTTGCCTGTGCACTCCTCAAAAAGCCGCGCCTGCTGCTGCTCGACGAGCCCGGCGTCGGCGTTGATCCGATTTCTCGCCGCGAACTTTGGAAGATGGTCGAGAACCTGACTAGGGAAGGCATCGGCGTCGTCTGGTCGACCGCCTATCTGGACGAAGCGGAAGCCTGCGACGCGGTGCTTCTGCTCAACCAGGGCAAACTTCTCTTTTCCGGCAAGCCCGCGGAGATGACCGCGCGCGTCGAAGGCCGGGTTTTCAAGGTCTCGGAAATTGCCGGCCGCAAGCGACAGGTCCTTGCCAAGCTTCTGGATGAGCAGGACATCATCGATGGCGTCATCCAGGGCGAGGCCATCCGGGTTGTGACCGGGAATGACGCAATGCCACACGTCTTGTCGGCTGGATATGGAGCAGCGGCTTCGCCTGCACCACCACGTTTCGAGGATGCCTTCGTCGATATGCTTGGCGGCGGCCCAGGCGGCCGTTCGAAACTGGCCGAGGCCCAGCAAACCCTCGCCGCCAAAGATGACCGACCGGTGATCGAGGCCAAGGGGCTGACCAAGAGATTCGGCGACTTCACTGCTGCCGACGACATCACTTTCGACATCCGCCGTGGCRAAATCTTCGGACTGCTCGGCCCCAACGGCGCGGGCAAATCCACGACATTCAAAATGCTCTGTGGCCTGCTGAAACCGACGTCTGGCGAAGGCCGCGTTGCCGGTTTCGATCTGCGCCGCGATACGGCCTCCGCTCGCAACCAGCTCGGTTATATGGCGCAGAAATTCTCGCTCTACGGTGATCTTAGCATCGGCCAGAATCTCGATTTCTTTGCCGGTGTCTATGGTCTTTCCGGCCAGCGCAAACGCGAACGCATTGCGCTTATGAGTGAGATCTTCAATTTCGGCCGCCATGCAGGCCAATCGTCGAAGGACCTGCCGCTCGGGCTGAAACAGCGCCTGGCACTTGCCTGCGCCGTCATGCACGAGCCGCAGGCATTGTTTCTCGATGAGCCCACCTCCGGCGTCGATCCGATCACGCGGCGCGAATTCTGGACGCATATCAATGCACTGGTCGAGAAAGGTGTGACGGTTCTCGTGACCACTCATTTCATGGAGGAGGCCGAATATTGCGACCGGATCTCGCTGATCTATCGCGGACGCTCGATCGCGCTCGGCTCACCGGATGAGCTGAAAGCAAGTGTCGTCACCAAGGATCAGCCGGATCCGACCATGGAAGATGCCTTCATCGCGTTGGTCGAGCGATCGGAAGCCGGCACGAAGGAAGCGGCATGAGCGCCTCCCCGACATCCGGCCGGATCCGCCGCTTCGTGGCGCTTGTACGCAAGGAGAGCTATCAGGCCCTGCGCGACCCGAGTACGACGCTGATCGCCTTCGTGCTGCCGCTCATCCTGTTATTCCTGTTCGGCTACGGTGTCTCGCTCGATGTCACGCGCACGCGCGTCGGGCTGGTCGTGGAAGAGACGACGCCGCTGACGCAGGCGCTGGCTGCAAGTTTCCAGGCGTCGCGCTATTTTTCGGTCACCACGAGCCAGGATCGCCGGGTTTTTGAAGAGGACCTCGTCAACGGCCGCATTCGCGGCATTTTGATCATCCCGGCCAGTTTCACCATGGACTATGCTGCCGCAAGACGGCCGCAGATTCAGGTCATCGTCGATGGCTCGGAGCCCAACACGGCGAATTTCGTGCAGAACTACGCGCGGGGCACGGTGGCGAACTGGGAGCGTCAGCGGCAAACGCTGCTGGCTGAAGAACCATCCGTGATCACCGTCGAGCAGCGTTTCTGGTTCAATCCGGAACTCACCAGCCGCTACTTCCTCGTGCCCGGCTCAATTGCCATCGTCATGACGCTGGTCGGCACGCTGCTGACATCGCTGGTCGTTGCCCGCGAATGGGAGCGCGGCACAATGGAAGCGATGATGGCCACGCCGGTGACAGCCATCGAACTGCTTATCGGCAAGATCTTTCCCTATTTTGTGCTTGGTTTGGCGGCGATGACGCTGTGCGTGCTGTTCGCCGTCTTCCTGTTCGGCGTGCCGTTTCGCGGCTCGATCCTGGCGCTCTATGCGCTCTCGGCCACCTTCCTCATCCCGGCGCTCGGGCAGGGGCTGCTCATCTCGGCTGCAACGAAGAACCAGTTTCTTGCTTCGCAGCTGGCGCTGATCTCCGCCTTTCTTCCGGCCTTTCTGCTTTCCGGCTTCCTGTTCGAGATCAATTCGATGCCGACCGTTATCCAGTGGATTACCTACCTGGTGCCCGCCCGCTACCTGATCCCCAGTCTGCAGACTGTCTTCCTTGCTGGGGACATCTGGCCGATGTTTCTGCATTCGATGGCCGTCATGCTCTTGATCGGCGCTGTTTTCTTCGTGCTTGCCGCCCGCAGCACGCGCAAGAGGATCGGCTGATGTGGTGGACGCGGCTTCGGGCTCTAATCGTCAAGGAACTGCTGGCAGTGTTGCGCGATCCGAAAGGACGCGCCATCCTGATAGGTCCGCCGATCCTGCAGCTGCTCATCTTCTCCTATGCGGCGACACTGGAGGTTCGCAATGTTGATGTTATGATCCTCAATCGCGATAGCGGCCATTGGGGACAGGAATTGGTCGAGCGGATCGAGGGATCGCCGACCTTCCGCCGGATCGAAATCGCCGCCAATCCGGAACAGGTTCGTCAGGCGATCGACAGTCAGGCCATCATTGCCGCGGTCCAGATCAGTCCGGATTTTTCGCGCCATATCGAGGCAGGAACGGCGGTTGATCTGCAACTCATCCTCGACGGCCGCCGCTCGAATGCCGCGCAGATCGTTTCCGGTTACCTGACCCAGATCGCCGGCGGCCTTGCCGCCGAAACGCCGGCAGGCAAACGCACCGCCGCGCGCACGGTATCGACAATCCCGCGCAACTGGTTCAATCCGAATCTCATTTATCAATGGTTCATGGTGCCGAACCTGATTGCCAGCATTGCGCTTCTGATCGGGTTGATCGTCACGGCTCTGTCGATTGCGCGCGAGCGCGAACTCGGCACCTTCGACCAGTTGATGGTCTCGCCGCTCCGCGTCCATGAAATCCTGATCGGCAAACTCGTGCCGCCGATGATGATCGGCCTCTTCCACATCACCGCCTATATCCTGGCGGCAATCTTCATCTTCGGCCTGCCGCTACGGGGATCGCTGTTCCTGCTCTATGGCAGCTCGATCTTCTTTCTCGCCTCAGTCGTCGGCATCGGGCTGTTCATCTCGGCCCTGTCAATGACGCAGCAGCAGGCCATCCTTGGGGCCTTCCTGTTTATGGTGCCGGCGATGCTGCTTTCTGGTTTTGCGACACCGATCGAAAACATGCCGGAATGGCTACAGCCGGCGACACTGGCCAATCCGCTACGCTATTTCCTGATCATCGTGAAAGGCGTTTTTCTGAAGGACATCAGCCCCACCGAGGTCGTAAACCAGACTATCCCCCTTTGCCTGATCGCCATGGTCACGCTGAGCGCTGCCGGCTGGCTGTTCCGGCGGCGGCTGGAGTGATGCTCTTATGCAGCATCCCCCAACCGGTGGCAGCCTTTCCGCCCCTTTGTTCTTTCGAAAAGTCCAGGACAACCGCCAACCAAGCACYTCGGTCTTTCCACCCTACCTAAAGCGAGGTGGCCTTGCCGGCGCATTGTGTTTTATCTCATGTAGCGGAGCGTGCTTGCCCAAAAGCTTGAGCAACTTCTTTTCCTCTACAGGGCCGATCCCGAATTTCTTGCACTGCTCTGCAACGCAACGATCATTCGGACCTGGAATTCGTACCTGTCGTGTCTTTAAAGAATGTTGTGCCATGACAATTTCCTCCTTCTAGGAAAACGAGCGACCCTCCTAGTGGTTCCACTCCAGGAGTGGATTCCAGCGTCATTGCTCACCATCATGAACGTCCGGCCATGCTGGTCTATTGCTTTTGGCGAGCACCTGGGCGAGTTTCACAGGCAGAGCATTTTTATGGTTGGCATACGGAATCTATGAGCAAAACAGTATTTGACACTTTAACTGGCATGTACTTCACGGTCGATGACCCCGATGGAAGCTATGGCACGGGCCAAGTTATTCGCCTCGCTGCGGAGGGGGTCTACTTTATCCGCTTTGACGGCAACGAGGTGCCGCTGCCTATGGAACTAGCGTCAATCGGCGAGATGCTGGAGGCCACCGACGACGAGTACAAACGCTGGCGGTTCTTCGACACAGTCGAGGAAAGAGACAAGTGGATTGAGTGGCTGGATGCTCCATCCAAGCCTCGCGTCATTTCGCTCGTGAAGCCGACAAAATGAAAATTTGCCTTCACTGAATTAAGCTTACGGTGCCTGTTGGCCAGATGTTCTAACCCTTCTGGGCGGTACATAGATCAAGCGGCCTCAGCCRCAGTCCGGCAGCGTCGAAGAAACGGAGGTCGCCTGCCTGCCACCGGAAATGAAGGGTGTCGCCTGCTTGGACCGGCCTGGGAGAACGATATTCGGCCGTCACAGCTTGGCCGTCCTCAAGCTGACAATAGAAAAATTGCGTGCCTCCCAGGTACTCATAGAAATCCACCTTGGCGCGCAGCGTCCCTTCGTCTTCTACGACAACATTCATGTGCTCGGGACGGACGCCGAGGGTCAGTTTGTCACCCGGCGCCATTAGCTTGTCGTCTATTCGCGTCGCGATCCGGCTTTTGCCGATCCGGATCGACCCGTCGCCGACCCATTCCGCGTTCAACAGGTTCATCCGCGGCGAGCCGATGAAGCCGGCGACGAATGTGTTGGCAGGGTCCTCGTAGATTTCCCGCGGACTGCCAGTCTGCTCAACCTTGCCGTCGCGAAGGACGACGATCATGTCGGCAAGCGTCATCGCCTCGGTCTGATCGTGGGTGACATAAATCATCGTATTGCCGAGTTCGCGGTGGAGCCTGGCGATCTCGATGCGCATCGACACCCGAAGCTCCGCATCCAGATTGGAGAGCGGCTCGTCGAACAGGAACACGTCCGGTTTGCGCACGATCGCCCGGCCGATCGCTACGCGCTGGCGCTGGCCGCCGGAAAGCTGTCCCGGGCGGCGGTACAGCAGTGGGTCGATCTTCAGGATCGCCGAGGCCGCGGAGACGCGGCGTTCGATCTCAGCCGAATCCGTGTGCGCCATCTTCAGCCCGAAGGCCAGATTGTCGCGCACGCTCATGTGTGGATAGAGCGCGTAGGACTGGAAGACCATCGCGATGCCACGGTCGGAGGGATCGAGGTCGGTGACATCGCGTCCCTTGATCTGAATCTCACCGTCGGTAACCTCCTCCAGACCCGCGATCATCCGCAGCAATGTCGATTTTCCGCAGCCGGACGGGCCGACGAAGACCACGAAGGAGCCCTCCGTGATCGTCAGGTCGATGCCGTGGATCACTTCGAGATTGCCGAAGCTTTTGCGAATGTCGGTCAGCACCACGCTGGTATCGGTCATCTTATTCACCGTTCAGTTCGCCCGCTCTGACCCAGACCAGCATTTCCCCCGGCGCCCGGTTGTCCCAGAAAGGATAGGGTACGAAGCGCGCTGTCGTCTTTTCGGTCTTCGGCGGAGATGTCCGGTAAAGCGCATCACCCCAGTCGGCCTGGTCGCGCGTGACCGACAGATCGATCGCAACGGCGCCGCGCAGTTCGGGGATTTCTATCGTCGTGACATCGGACAGATCACCCGACAGCTGAATGCCGTTGAGGCCCTCGCCATTGTCCGTAGTCTCGACGCAATAGACCATCGGCCCGCGCATCAGCGCAGCGCGCCCGGCGTCCTGCCGGACCAGTGGGTTGGCGAACAGTGCGCGCGGCGCCAACGGAATGTCGAGATCGATATGATCGCCGCTCTTCCAGTCCCGCTCGACGCGGGCATAGCCGTTGATTGTTACCGATGCCAGATCGAGGGACTGCCCATTGACCCTCAGTGTGGAACGAGCTGCCCATTCGGGGATACGCAGCGAAATGGCAAAGCGGGCTGCCGTGTCCGTCTTCACATCGAAATGAATCGCGCCGTCCCACGGATAGCGGGTCTTCTGTTCCAGCTCGATCTTCGCGTCGCCGATTTCGAAACGTGCCGTACTCTCCCCATACAGATGCACCGCGATTTCGTCTTCCGCCACGGCATACATGTAGGAGCCGATGGAGGCGAGAAGGCGGGCGATGTTCGGCGGGCAGCAGGGGCAATGGTGCCACACCCAGCGATGATGATGGCCGGCGCTTTCCAGCGGATTTTCGTAGAAGAAGGTCTTGCCGTCGAGTGACAGACCGGACATGGCGCCGTTATAGAGCGCCTGCTCCATGATGTCGGCATAGCGCCGGTTGGGGCCGCGCCCGAGCATGCGATTGGCCCAGAACACCAGGCCGACGGAAGCGCAGGTCTCGGCATAGGCGCTTTCGTTCGGCAGGTCGTAGTAGTCGGTGAAGCCTTCGTTGGCTGCGGCTGGGCCGATGCCGCCAGTCACGTACATCTGCTTGGTCGTCAGATCGTCCCAAAGGATTTCGAGTGCCGCGGTCAGACTGTCGTCGTTGTACTCGGTGGCGATGTCGGCCATGCCCGCATAGAGATACATGGCTCGTACCGCGTGACCGACGACCTTTTTCTGGTCACGGACCGGTTGATGCGACTGGCTGTACTCATAGGTCTTCTGGATGAAGTTAGCGGGGTCGCGGCCGTCGCGGATCGTTTCCTCGGTGAAATAGTGCGGCTCTGCGCCGCGTTCGTCGACAAAGAATTTGGAAAGATCGAGATACTTTTTCTGGCCCGTCACTCGGGCCAGCCTCACCAGTGCCAGCTCGATTTCCTCATGGCCGCAATAACCGCGCAGTTGGCCCTCGCCGCGACCGAAGGTCTTGATCAGGTAGTCGCAATAGCGGCACATGATATCGAGCAGCTTGTGTTTGCCTGTCGCCTGGAAATAGGCGACCGCCCCCTCGATCAGGTGCCCTGCGCAATAGAGTTCGTGATGGTCGCGCAGGTTGGTCCACCGGCGGTCGGGCTGGACGCGCTGGAACCAGGCGTTCAGATAGCCGTCCTCGTCTTGCATCTTTTCATACATGTCGATGATCTCGTCGACGCGGGCTTCGAGCTTCGGGTTCTTTCGGCGATAGAGCGAGTAGGCAACCGTCTCGATCGACTTGCCGAGGTCCGAATCCCAGAACATCTGCGTCGTGCCGCCCCAGGCCTGGATCGGGATGACGATGCCGGGACTGGGCTTTTTGGTGTCGATGGCACGCACCATGCCGGCCTCGACGCAGCGGTCGAGCAGTATTTCGGCGGTGGTATCGCAGATCGCATCCTGGCGATCGCCGAATAGGCCGTGAATATCGACGCTGGGCACGGGCAGGGGGCGGAACTGGCGGTCTCTTTTCATCGTGTTCATGGCTTCATCCGTTTTTTGAGATCATTTCACCGCGCCGGCCATCAGCCCGCGCATGTAGTAGCGTTGCAAAAGCAGGAAGACGACCAAGCAGGGGATCGTCATGACGGCGACGCCAGCTTGCACTGCGCCCCAGTTGACCGCTCCGAGACGCCCGGCGCGCACCGCCATCATCAGGACGGGCAGCGTGTATTTCTCGTTGCTGGACAACAGGATCAGCGCAGCGAGGAATTCGTTCCAGGCATTGAGGAAGGCGAAGATGGCGACGGTGGCGGCGCCCGGCAGGACCAGTGGCAGAAGCACCCGCACGAGCAGCCGCAAATCCCGTGCGCCGTCGATACGCGCAGCCTCTTCGATCTCCCTTGGCACTGCGTCGAAGGCGTTACGCATCATGAACACCGAGAAGGGCAGTTGCAGTGTCACGTAGACCAGCGTTAGACCGAGCAGCGAATTGTTCAGCCCGAGCTTGGCAAGGATGATGAACAAGGGCGTCAGGATCGACTGGAACGGGATCATCAGCGTCGCGATGATCAAAACGAACAGAACGTTCTTCAGTGGAAAACGGTAGCGCGAGAAGCCGTAGCCAGCCAGCAGGCTGACGGCGACGGTCAGCACCACTGTCGCGACCGAGACCATCAACGAGTTGATCGTGTGCTGCCAGATGCCGGCGCCGAAGGTGTCGAGCGACTGGTAGGAATCAAGGCTGATCCCGTTCGTCGGCCAAGGCGGCAGCGGTGGCAGGCGAGCTTCCGTTCCGTGGCGGAACGACGCCAGGAAAGTGATGACGAAAGGCGCCAGGAAGAACAGGCAGATGGCGATGCCTGTCGCATGATAGGCGCTGTTGACCCGGAAGGTCTTGCGGGCGCGGCGTTGTTTCGAAAGGTTCGGTATTGAAGGGGTCATGGCCGCTCCTCCCCGATGCGCAGCAACCACAACTGAACGATGCTGATCACGACCAGGATGGCGAGGAGAGCGATCGAAAGCGCTGCGCCATAGCCGAGATTGAAGGATACGAAGGACTGGTTGAAGATATAGTAGACCACCGAGATCATCCGGTTCTGCGGTCCGCCCGATGTCATGATGTAGAACTGGTCGAAGGCGAGGATCGAACCGGTGACGGAAATGATCAGCGCCAGCGCGATCGTTTTGCGCATCAGGGGAAGCGTCACGTGCCGGAAACACTGCCAGCGTCCGGCGCCGTCGATGCGGGCAGCCTCCGTTAGGTCCGCGGGTATGGCCTGCAGGCCGGTCAGGAGAATGATCATGGTGAAACCAGCGATCTTCCAGATGACCATGATGATGATGGTAAGAAAGGCGCTGTCGAAGGTCGCAAGCAGATTGGGGCTTTTGTCCAACCACCCAAGCGCCTTCAGAGCCGGGCCGATGAAGCCACTGTCGACATTGGCCAACCATACCCAGAGCAGGGAGGCGGTGGCCAGGCCGATGACGACCGGCAGGAAGATGACGGTGCGGTAGGCGCTAACGAAGCGCCGTTGTTTTTCCACGAAGATCGCCAGGGGGAAGGCGACGGCGAAGATCGCAACCGTCACGATGACGGTATAATAGGCGGTGAATTGCAGCGCCGACATAAAGCGCGCGTCGTGGAACATGCGGACGTAATTCTTGAATCCGATCCAACGCGTGCCACCCATCAGCGGCCAGTTGTGCAGGCTCATCCATCCGGTGAAGATCACCGGCATGACGAAGAACAGAATGACGAGCGCCATTGCCGGTGCGATATAGACGAGGCCGCGCCAACCCGATCTGCGCCTTCTCTTGCGTCGAGGCGACGGGGCCTTCGAACCGGTGCCGGTCATTGAGCATGCTCCGCTTGGATTTGGGGAAATTAGCCGGGAGGCGGCTTTGCCTCCCGGCCGCAGCAGCCGGGGAGATTACTGGCCGCTGTCTATGATCGACTGCATTTCGCTCTGGGCGTTGGAAAACGCGCCATCGACGTCGTCACCGTAGATGGCGGCGTTGGTGAAGGTCGCCCATGGGCCATTGGCGCTGTTGATCAGGTCGTTGAACTGCAACGTATAGGGCGTTTTTGCCACCGAGATGGCCTGGATGCCGACCTGCAATCGGGGATCGAGGCCCGCCAGGACCTTGTCGGCGATGTCGCCGCGTGTCGGCAGGCTGCCGTATTTCGCCATGATCTTCTGGCCGTCCTCGGAATAGATAAATTCGAGGAATTCCTTGACGGCGGCGATCTTTGGCGTGCCCTTGGTGATGACGAAATTGTCGCCGCCGGCAAAGGATGAGGTGCCGCCCGTGGCGCCGGGGATCAGCGTCACGCCGAAATGGATATCCGGATGTTCCGTCACCAGCGATCCGATCGCAAAGGCGCCAAGGCTTTGCTGGCCGATCTTGCCGTTTGTGAAGGAGAGAAAGTTTGCGCCATTGTCGCTTGCGGCACCTGCCGGCACGAGATCTTTCTTGACCATGTTGCGATAGATATCGACGGCCTTGCGCATTTCCGGCGTGTCGAGCGTCGCGGTCGTGCTGTCGGCAGACAGGATATCGGTGCCGGATCCCCAGACCAGTGGGGTAAAGGTGAAGATCATGCAGCCGCCGCAACCGCCGCCGGAGAAGTAAAAGCCATAGGTGTCGTCACCGAGAGCGCGAATCTTCTCGGCGTTGGCGGTGATTTCATCCCAGCTTACAGGCGCTTTTTCCGGATCCAGGCCTGCCCTTTTGTATAGATCCTTGTTCCAGGCGAAAACCGATGTCTCGACGGACAGCGGCAAGCCGTAAATGCGGTGCTGATAGGTGCCGAGCTTGACGTGGGACGGCGACAGAGAGTTGAAATAGGGCAGGGCTTTCGCCCAGTCCGTCAGGTCCTCCAGTTGGCCTGCTGCCGCAAAGGCGGGGTTGTAGATCAGGTCCATGGATAGGGCGTCTGGCGCCTGTCCTCCAGCGATCGCAGTCGCGTATTTCTGAACCAGTTCCGAGAACGGAACTTCGGTCATGGCGACCTGGTTTTGGTGGCTGGAATTGTAGGCTTCCACTGTCTTCTTGAAGGCATTGCCGACACCGGTACGAACCCACATCTCGACCTTTTCGGCGGCTGATACACTGGTTACCAGGCACAGGGTAGCGATGCTGGTCGCTGCCAATAGACGCTTGATCATGACACTCCTCCCAATATGGCGCCTCTCCTTGACGCCCTGTTCATTCCC
>NZ_JBFUBH010000068.1:0-14182 GCF_056405855.1 Pararhizobium sp. P1_E7
CTGGTAACGGGCTCGCTGCTGGCAGCTTATCGCGCCAGAACGTCGGTCTGGCCGCAATGGATGAGGCTGAGCTGGATGCCGTTTGCCGCTGCCTTTTTCATCCTGCTGGGGCTGAAATCGACACCGATGATGCCAACACTTGAGTGGGCGACGTGGATCGGCATGGAAGTCATTCCACTCGTACCGCTTACAATGCTTGTGGGATCTTGTTCGGCCGGCTTTGGAGGCTATCTCGGCCGATTGGTCGAATCCCCCCCGCTGACTGCTCTGGGACGCATCAGCTATGGCGTCTACCTTTTCCATCCGATCATGCTTTCCCTGGTGGTCAAGGCCCAACCCTGGATTCCCGTTGATGTTTCGCAGCAGGGTCCGGGTCGGTTTGTGGTCGCGGGCGCAGCCACGGTGATGCTTGCCGCGATATCCTGGTCGGTCTTCGAAAAGCGGCTCAACCAGCTCAAGCGCCACTTCCCCTACGTTGTCCCTCGAGACCACAGCGCTGCAACATCATTCCCGCATGGGAGCAGTCCGGTTGAGTTGGTTCACGGCACAAGGGACCACCCGTCCGTGATTCATGCACGCGCCAATCGCGGCGGTGCTTTCCAAGCATCCGATCTTCAATAAACACGCGAGCTGAACCATGCGCCATCCAATGGTCTCCGTCCTGCTGCCCGTCTACAATGGCGAACCCTATCTCGCTGCGGCACTTGAGAGCATCCTGCACCAGGATCATGATCGCCTGGAGGTCATTGCAATCGACGACGGCTCGACGGACCGCTCCCTGGATATTCTGCAGCGGTATCAAGAGGCCGACGATCGCATTTCTATCGTCTCTCGCGAAAACCGCGGCCTCATTGCGACATTGAACGAGGGCCTGACCATCGCGCAGGGCGACCTCATCGCGCGGATGGACGCGGACGACATTGCCTATCCTTCGCGTCTTTCCCGCCAGGTTTCATCATTTATGCAGCAACCCGAGCTCGCAATCAGCGGTACCGGCATCGACAGACTTGTCGGCAATCGAATGGTCCGCGGCATGCCCAATCCGATCTATCAATCGGGAAACTGGCACATATTGTCGATGTTCTTCACCATCTTCATGCACTCGACCGTGATGTATAACCGGCGGGTCATACCGGAGGACATGCTGGTCTATGACGCGAGCTATGTGCATGCGGAAGACTTCGATCTGTTCAGGCGAATTACCGGCCGCTTTCCCGCGGCGATGATCGATGAGAGCCTGGTCGCCTATCGCATCCACGACGGCAGCGTCACAAACAAGCATAAACGGTTGATGCGTCAAACGCATCTGAAGATTGTCGCGGAGAACCTTGCGCGTGAATCCCTTATCGACAGTCCCGATGCCCTGCGCGACATCGGTGTCGCGGTAACGTCCGATACCACGCGACGCGCGGCCGATTTCATCCTCTCGCTCGAAGCGAAAATCTCCGCCCGCCCGACGGCGGAGCAGTCCAGTTATCAGGACGGCGCCTTGTGTTTCTTCTATTTCCTCTACCAGCTCATCGCCGATGCGGAGCAGCCGCAGCTGACGCATGAGTTTCTCACTCGAACAGGGAAATGGAGGTCCATTCGACGCCGGGAGCGATACGGCCTGCGCGCCGGTGCTTGCGCGCCATGGTGCAGCCGTCTCTCAATCGCGGCAACCAGGCGGCTGGATGCGCTGTCGCGGTATTTTGAGTCCGTACCTGCCTCCACCGTTCTGCCGCAGTATGGTCTTGGTTAGCATGGCTCCGGAACGCCCCGAAATCATGCAGGAGAGCGCCCCGCCCATTGCTGCCGCTCCTTCATCTGCTGAGCGGCGCGAACCGCTGGCGAGCTTCATCGTCTGCACGCGCAACCGCGCCGAGGCTCTGGAGGCTTGTATCCGATCGATTGAAAGAGCCTGCCGGTCTCACCCCACGGTCACCAGCGAGCTTGTGGTGGTCGATAACGGTTCCACCGATGGCACGGCCGATTGGCTGGTCCGAGCCGCAGCAACGTCAAGTCTTGCGATGACGCTGGTGACGGAGCCGCGCCCGGGGCTGGCCACCGCCCGCAATGCAGGAATGGAAAGGTCGTGCGGCCGGATTTTGATTTTCGTCGATGACGATTGCGAAGTCGACTGTCGCTACCTGCAGGATTTGGAGCGGCACTACACGACCGGCGAGCGGTTTATCATCCGCGGCGGCCGCGTCGAACTCGGCAGGTCGCTCGATCTCCCCTTTACAATCAAACGGTCGCAGAGGCGCGAGCGTTTTACCCCCGATATCCATCCCGGCGGCTTCATACTGGGCTGCAATATGACGATGCATCGTGAGATTGCACTCCAGGTCGGCCGTTTTGACGAGCGGCTTGGAGCCGGCAGCGCTCTGAAATCGGCCGAGGACACGGATTACCTGGTGCGGGCTTTTCAACTCGGCATCCCGATTGAATATGTTCCCGACATGAMCGTCCTTCACTATCACGGCCGGAATACGCGCGAGGCAATCGAAAGACTTCACCGGGATTACAGCCTTGGGAATGGCGCGCTTTGCCTGAAACACATCCTCAGGGCTCCCTGGCTACTTCGCCATTTCTGCTGGTCCGCACGATCTGCGTGGCGGGAACTTTTGGGCGGCCCTCGATTCGATCCTGAGGTCTCCCTGTCCCACTGGCCGATCGTGTTCATGAATCTGCTCGGAGCGGCCAAGTTCGCACGCCTTGCCGTAACCAGACGGGCGCGGCCCCCGGAAGTAACCCAGATCAAACAGGCGACTCGTTCGCTGAGGTGATATCGATCATGTTGAAATTCGTCCTGCCGGGCTTTGAAGTACTACGCAGCACGCTGGGTCGACAGTGGCGCCTGCTCGCTGCTGTCGTTGCTCTGGGGTTGGGCAGCGCCGTGCTTGAGGGCACCGGCATTGGTCTGATTATCCCGATGCTCAGCATCATTGCCGGTCAAAAAGACGCGGCAGGCGCAGGCGGACTATCTGCGGTCTTCGAACAGGTGGGTTCGGGCTTCGACGATGGCGAACGCTTGATGGTGATCGCCGGTGCCGTCCTCGCATTGATCACCCTGAAGAATATTCTGGCCTTTGCGAATACTGTCCTTACCAGCTTCATCTACGGCAAAGCCAGCCATGCCATACGAAGCGCGCTCGCGGGTCAGCTCTTGACGGTTGGGTACCCATTTTTCCTGCAGCAAAGCCCGGGGCGATTGCTGAACATTATTTCCAACGAGTCCTGGCGTGCGTCGGATGCGATGCAGACCGTCCTTGGCGCAATCGTGAACGCTTCGGCCGCCGTCATTCTGCTTATCTTCCTGCTGCTCCTGTCATGGCAGATGACGTTGTGCGTCGCGTTCGGCCTCATGCTCGTCCAGCTTGCACACGCGGTTCTGTCGGCCAGCCTCAAAAATCCAAGCCGCAATGTCACATCCCTCAAGTGAACTAGCAACACGGATGCTCCATCTCGTTCACGCCGGTCGCCTTATCCGCGTATTCGGACAGGAACCGCGAGAAAAGGCTGTCTTCGATACGACTTCGGACGCAGTTCGAAAGGCAGGCTTCGTCCTTCAGACCCGGCAGGGCGCTCTGCCGCCCTTGACCGAAGTGTTGCACTCGGCTCTGTTTCTGGCAGCGGTGGTCAGCGCATGGGCTCTGGGCGTGACCTTTCCCGTCATTGTGGCGTTCGTCGTCCTGCTTTACCGGTTGCAGCCGCATATCCGCGCCCTGCAGTTGGCGTGGAGCCAAATACAGGGCTGGAGTGGCTCTCTGGAAGAGGTGCGATGGCTGTTGGATTCGTCGGACAAACCGCCGCCACCGGCAGGCGACGAACCGGCCAGAGGCTTGCGCCAACAGATCAAATTTGACCGCGTGACGTTCAAGTACCCCGGGACGGACGCACGGCCTGGCGTGCTGCGCGCCGCGACATTTGAAATCCGGAGCGGCTGTTCAACCGCCATCATCGGTCGATCTGGCGCCGGAAAGACGACAATCGTCAATCTCCTGTGCCGGTTTGTTGAGCCCGATCAGGGCGATATTCTGATCGACGGGATGCCCCTGAACAGAATCGAGCCGGCGCAATGGCGAAGCCAGATTGCCCTTGCCAGCCAGGATCTCGAACTGGTGGATGGTACTATTCTGGAAAACATCACCTATGGTCAGAGCGCTTCGATAGCCGATGCGGAGTATGCAGCCAGGCTTGCCGAGGCGCACGAATTTATCGAGAAACTACCCCACGGCTACGAAACGATCGTCGGCTATCGCGGCGCAAGCCTGTCTGCAGGGCAGCGCCAGCGGATAGCGCTGGCAAGAGCCCTGGTGCGGGATCCCGAGATCCTCATTCTCGACGAAGCCACAAACGCCATGGACGGGCTGTCGGAAGCAGCAATCGTCGAGACCTTGCGGTCGAGGGCCGGTCGCCGCACGACCATCGTGATCAGCCATCACCGCAGCACGATTTCGTTCTGTGACGACGTCGTTGTCCTCGGCGACGGCCGCGTGACGAATCAGGCTTCGTTTGCCAACGTCGCTTCCCTGAGCATGGATCAACTCTATGAGCTATCCCTCCCTGCCGGGCTGACATAGGATGAGTGGGCTGATGTTCAGGCGCATAGTTGACGTAAATATCTGCAGAAAACACCAACCGCTCATTGTGCCCCGGCAGGTTCACAGGGAAACTGATGCAGTTCGAAACAGATATTGGCGGTTGCCTAAACTTGTAGGAATCGAGGAAAGAGAATATCCACAAAGATACGGTAGACCGTGCATTGTCAGTGAACAGGGAGCTGGATGCATGAGCGGAGAAACGCTGTTAAACGGTAAGAGAGATTGGCGCATTGCGCGCAATGCTCTTGGCGGCATCCTTCTGTTTGCGTTTCTTGCGCAGCTTTTGGCCTATTTGAGCCTGGTCGCATTGGTCGATCGTCCCATTGCTGCAGCGATGCTCGGTAGTGCTGTTGTCTCGCTGCTCTTGGGAGCGCCCTTGGTCATCGCTTTGGCGGTGCAGTCCCGGCGGGTCGAGCGTCTTCGCAACCAGATCAATCATGATATTCGTCGCGACGGGACGACCGGCTGCGTCACCGGCCGCGGGCTCGTGCAGCACGTCAACGGGCTTGAGCGCCGCCACCAGCGGTCCGGCGCTTCTCTCGAGGGCGCGCTCATCCAGGTGCGTATCAACAACCTCGACGAGGTTGGTTCGTCCTACGGACCGCAATGGAGCGACGAACTTCTTCAGTTTGTCGCATCGACCATCAGCACCTCCATCCGTCGCGATGATATCGTCGCGCGAACTGGCCCCGCCACGTTCGACGTGCTGCTTGTTGGCGCCAGTGAACTCGATGCAAATCAGGTCAGCACCCGCCTGACCAAAGCACTTGTATCGTCTCACTTTTCCGCCGATGGGAAACCAGTCGATCTTGCCCTGAGTGTCGGCGGCGTCCTGTTTGATGGCAGTATCGACCTCGCGCGCTTGCGTCGCACGGCCTCTTCGGAAGCAATCACGGTTGAGGCAGGCCAGGCCCCAGCCGTCGCCCTTACGCGCCTGCCCACGGCATGACCCTGTAATAGGGGCACCATATATCCAATCGAATCGCCCGAAATATGCGAACCTGGCATAGTCTGGCGGACAGTTGACGGGAGCACGTATGCTTCCGCAGATGGGTGAGCGCTTGATGCGGCCTAGTCGGATCAGCGCCCGGCACTGATCCCCTTCGTGACTTGATGAATGCTGCTCTGGTTAGTCTGTTTCATTTTTGCAACAATAACTTGTGAAAAAGTGTACGGGCAGTGGACCTACCCATTTATGGTACCCCTTATTCTTCAGAGACGTATTATTTATCACTAAATTTCAAGAATTCTGCCGCACGATCTGTGTGCAGGACATTTCGATTTGTGGGGGGTAAATTGAGAGCCGGACGAATGATCAAGGGCATGCTGTTTTCAGTTCTGCTCACCTCTACCGTGTTTGCCGGAGCCCCGGCCGGAGCGATGACGCTGCGGGAAGCGCTTCAGATCGCAATGGAATCCAACCCTGAAATCGGGCAGTCTGTCGAAAATCGCGAGGCAATCGAGTTCGAGTTGCGGCAAGCACGCGGCCTCTATTTGCCGACAGTCGATCTCGAAGCATCGACGGGAGCGCGGCATCTGGAAGATGACAGCCGGCGCTCGGCCTCGATCGAAAATGACCCGCTTTATCCGTCGGATGTCGGCCTGACCATCACGCAGAAACTGTTCGATGGCGGCGCTCGTCGCGCCGAAGTTGAACGGCAGGCCGCGCGGGTTGACAGTGCCTCCTTCCGCGTTCTCGAGCGCTCGGAAACGATCGGCCTGCAGATCGTTCGCGAATACTTCGAGTATATTCTCCAGCAACAGATCGTCGACGAGGCTAAGCGCAATGTTGGTGTGCATCAGTCGATCTTGTCCGATATCAGTTCACTGATTTCCGGCGGCGCGTTGACCGACGCTGATCGCCAACAGGCGAGCGAGCGACTGCTGTCTGCAAAAGCGCGCTTGCAAGAAGCGCAGGAAACGCTCGAGACGGTGAAGATCAGTTTTAACAGGCTCGTGGGCCAGCCGTTGACGAAGCCGTCCCTGCCGAAGTCAGTTGCTGCCGCGTTGCCGGTGTCGCTTGAATCGGCGATCGGTATTGCAAGGGCCAACAACCCGCGCATTCAGGCAGCGGGCGCGGATATCAATGTCGCCGACTCGCAGGTCAAGGCTGCAAAGTCGAACATGCTTCCGGAAGTCTTTGCCGAGGGGCGTGTGCGCACCGGTATGGACATTGACGGTTCGACCGGAAACACCTGGGACGCTCAGGCGCGCGTCGTCGCCAGGTGGAACCTCTATCGGGGCGGTATCGACATCGCCAATGAACAGGAACAGGGCCGTCGCGCCAGCGAACAGCGGCTGGTTTATCATCAGGCCCATCGTGAAGTTGAAGAAGCGGTCCGGATTTCCTGGGAGCGGCGCTACCGCCAATACGAGCTTTCACGCACATTGAAGGCGCAGGCTCAAGTGAACGACCAACTTGTTTCGTCCTATCGCGAGCAACTTGCCGTTGGCCAACGCTCGTTGCTCGATGTGCTCGGAGCACAGAATTCGCGATTCAATGCAAATGTTCTCGCGAAGACGGCGCAATATGCCGCGCTGTTTGCCGAATATCGCCTTCTTGCAGCCACCGGCCAGCTGCTACCGACCATGCAGATCAAAAGCCCGCAGCAATCGGAAGCTTATGCACGCAAGGAATTCAATGTTTCCGAGGCACCGCAAACGGAAACCTATCGGCGCGTTCCATCCCGGCAAACAAATGACCTGCCACTTGACCTACTAGCACCGATTCGGGACAAATGATGGTTGTAGCCCAGGCGGACATAAGCAGCCGTGATGCAACGCATTGAAAGGCAAGCGCGCACGCGCGCGCCCTCGATCGAATTTACCTCAGCATTCAGGGAGATCTGCGTCTTCCTGGGGCGCCCTTCCTCTGACACCGTCCTTTACTCCGACGTGCCGTTTGACGCCCGCTCGCCGAGCTTTGAAGACATATCGCGCATTGCCGAACGTGTCGGATTGGAGGCGGAGATCGTATCGGCTCGGGCGCTTGCCAACCGCAAGTTCGTATTGCCTCTCCTCATCATCTTCCAGGACGGCCGTGCCACTGCCTTGTTGGAAGAAGGTTTGGACGGAACGCTTAGCCTGTCAAATGCAGTGATGCCGTTGGACAGTGTTGCACTGACGTTCAACGATCTGCAGCTTGGTGATATGGCTTATGCCGTGTCGTTCTCGGCGACCTACCTGAATGCAAGCGACGCTGGCGTTGGCGCGGCCCGCACCATTGACCGCCCTCACTGGCTTTTTTCGACGATCCGGCCTTTCTGGCAAGCTTATATACAAGTTGCCATCGCGGCTTTTTTCATCAACGTGCTCGCGCTTGCAGCACCGCTCTTTACGATGAATGTCTATGATCGGATCCTGCCCAACAAGGCAATTGCCACTTTGTGGGTTCTGGCGTTTGGTATTAGTCAAGTCATCGTGTTCGATCTTCTGCTGAAGTCGGCGCGATCGGCCCTCATTGACTACGCGGGGCGGAAAGCAGATCTGAAGCTTTCCTACATGCTGTTCGAGAAGATATTATATGCAACCATGGCGTCGCGACCATTGTCGACCGGCGAATATGCCAACCGTGCGATGCAGTACGAGTTCGTCCGCGAATTCTTCACTTCGAACACGCTTAGCACAATCGTCGACAGCCTCTTCGTCTTCGTCTTCATCGCTGCGATCTATGCGGTGGCCGGCTGGATAGCGGTTGTCCCAACCGTTGCCTTTCTCATCAGTCTGATCATTGGATATATTGCTCAGCGCAGGATCGGTAAACGGGTCGCGGCGGCCTCCAACGAATCCTCCCAACGGCAATCGCTGCTCGTCGAGACGATAGGGGCAATCGAGACCATTAAAACGCTGCACTCGGAAAAGCAGCTTCTGCGGCGTTGGAACGAGCTTGCAAAGCACTCCACGAGCACCTCGGAGCAGATCAAGGCAATTTCTTCATGGGCGACGCACGCAACGCAGTTCGTCCAACAGCTGGTGACAGTCGCAATTGTCGTTGCTGGCGCCTACCAATTCACCGAGGGAAAAATTTCGTCGGGAGCGATCATCGCCGCCAGCATGCTTGCAGGCCGTGCCGTGTCGCCGCTTGGCCAGATTGCGATGACGCTCGCGCGGCTTCGACAGGCACTTCTTTCGCTGCGCATCTTGAATTCCGTAATGGAACAGCCGGAGGACCGGCCTGATACCATCGGTTTCGTTAACCGGGATATACGCAACGGGAGCGTCACGTTCGCAAACGTCGATTTCGCATACCCGGGTACCGACAATAAAGTTGTCGATGCCATGAACGTGACGATAAGGCCGGGTGAACGGGTTGGTATCATTGGCCGGGTCGGCTCTGGTAAGACAACGTTGGGACGTCTGCTTGTCGGACTATACCCCCCAAGCGCCGGCCGGATTCTGCTCGACGGCGTCGATATTCGTCAATTGCATCCATCTGTGGTTCGCTCTGCCGTTTCCTTTGTCTCGCAAAATTCGGATCTCTTCTCGGGTACCGTGAAGGAAAACCTGCTGATGGCCAATCCGGCCGCCAGTGACGACGAGATGGTGGCGGCAGCCAAGCTCGCAGGCGTGGACGACTTCGTTTCCTATCACCCGCGCGGCTACGACATGCCCGTTGGAGAGCGTGGTGCCCAGCTTTCGGGGGGGCAGCGCCAGGCAGTCGCGATTGCCCGCATCCTGTTGCGCAAGCCCAAGGTCGTCTTCTTGGACGAGCCCTCCGGTGCAATGGATCTGGCCAGCGAACGCGAGCTTATTCAAAAGCTGTCCACCGTCTTTGGAACGGACGTCACTTTGCTGATATCAACCCACCGCCACAGCATGCTCCAACTGACCGACCGGCTGCTGGTTTTGGATCGAGGCCGCATTGTTGCGGACGGCCCAAAGGCCGAGGTCATTGCGCAGTTGCAGAAGCGAGCCGTGTCTGCCGGCTCCCCGCCGGTGTAGGCCGGTGACCAGTGTTGTGAAGGGACCCACGGCAAAAGCTTGGCTTGCGACCAATGGAGGGAGTAGACATGACTGAGAAACCACCATTGGCAGCGCGTGCCGGATTATTCGTTGTGGGTCTTCTCATCGTCTCATTTTTCCTTTGGGCCTCCATCGCCGAGGTCGACGAGATCGCACGAGGCGAGGGCAAGGTGATTCCCGTCTCGAAAACGCAGATTATCCAATCGAGCGAACCCGGTATCGTGCGCGAGATTGCTGTCCAAGTGGGACAGGTCATACGTCGCGGTGATCTGATTCTCAGGCTGGATGACACGGCCAGCGGATCGTCGCTTGGCGAACTTGAAGCCAAAGCGCGCTCATTACGGGCACAGATCGCGCGATTGGAGCTCGAAGAAGCCGGGACCTATGACGCCGTGTACAAATGTCCGGCAGATATTGCCAATGTTGCGCCAGGCATATGCGAGAACGAGCAGCAATTGCTTCGGGCCAAAGCTGGAAACTTCAACAACAAGCGCTCGGTCATGCAAGCGCGCTACGGCCAGCGTGAAAAAGAACTGGCCGAGGCGCAGGCCAACATCACGCGGCTTGCCGAGGGGCTTCAGGTAACCGAACGTGAGCAGGAGCTGCTTGCGCCGATGGTCAAGCGGAAACTCGTGGCGCAGACTGAGTTGCTGCGGGTGGAGAAAGAACTGACAGAGGCGCGTGGCCAGCTTGCCTTGTCGAAGGAGTCGATCGGTCGGCTGGAATCGGCGATCAATGAAGCTTCACTGCAAGTGACGGAACTTTCGCTGGAATTACGCCAGGAGGCTCTGGCGGAAAAGACAGAAGCGCTTTCGCAGCTGTCGGTGATTGATGAGACGATCCGCGGCGCCAGCAGCCGAGTTGAAAACACCGATATCCGCTCGCCCGTTGATGGTATTATCAATACCCTTGAGGTTAACACCGTCGGAGCCTACGTGACACCTGGCGCTGTGATTGGCGGGGTCGTTCCGACATCGGAGGTATTGCTCGTGGAAGCGCGGCTGCCGCCAAGAGATGTCGCCTTCGTGCGCCCCGGTCAACCAGCCCTGATCAAGATTTCGGCCTACGATTTCTCTATCTACGGCGGCCTGGGCGGTATTGTCGAAACCGTCAGCGCTGACAGTCTCGTCGACCAGAACAGCGGTGAAACCTACTATCTGGTACGCGTCAAAACAGACACGGCAGCACTCGTCAAGGATGGACGGGAATATGCGATCATGCCAGGCATGATTGCGTCGGTGGACATCATGACGGGCAAGAAAACGATTCTTGCCTATCTCATGAAGCCCATCAACAAAGCGCGCGAAGAAGCTTTGCGGGAGCGCTAGCCGATGAGCTTAAATCGACCTGGCTCACCAGAACCGGACCTGAGCGTGCTCAGGTTTCGCATTATTACCGTGGCCGGGCACCGGCGCGGAATAAAGCTGGAAGAGATCTACTGGTCGTGCCTTGTCGAACTTGCCGCTCAAAAACAATGCAAGCTCGCAGACATCGTCGCCGAATGCGAAAAGTCAATCGAGGGAGAAGGGAACCTGACGGCGAAGCTGCGCTACGTCGCCGCCTCTTTTCTCAGGAGTGAGCTCTCCAGTGCGAGGGAGCGTAGCGGTCCGTCGGTCATCGCTGGCCAGGTGAGAGCCTGTCCGTCACCCGCGTTTGCTCTGACCGGCGATAAGCGCATCATCTCCTACAATCCGGCGTTTCTGGCGTTTGTCCAGACGCGCTTTGCACGGTTCCAGCAGGCGTCACCGGCTCATGGCCTGAGGCTTTCGTTCGACGTCCAATTTAAAGACTTGGTCGAGCGGCTGAAAACGTCCCCGGGAGAGCCTCAACCGGCGGGCTTTACGATCGGCATCAATGATCAGCTGACCCGCGGCCGGCTCAACGCAGCCCTCGCATCGTTCGCAGATCAGGATGTCGTCATCGGCTTCATACTGGGGTAGGGGGCGCCGTGCTGGCGCCATTGCCTATTGCCTATTGCCTATTGAAGAGAAATACCTTCGCCAGGCATGACATCCGACAGCGGCGGTTGTGCCGATGCAACTTTTTCGCCTCCTGCCTTGACGCCGTGGATCCATGCGCGTTCCGCACTGACCGAAAAGAGCGGCTGATAGTATGGTAGGTCCCGATCAAGTTTCACCCGGTCGGACATGTTATCCAGGATGAAATGACCTTTGCTGGTCGTTACCGCCAGCACCGCATGAAAGAGATTGCGCCGGGTATCCTTGAGCACGACGATCGACATAGCCTGTGGCGGCAAACCAGCTGCTTTCAAAGCGGCCATTTTCAAAATGGCATAGTCCTCGCAGTCGCCTTTTCCCCGGGCAAGAATCTCGTCAGGGGAGGCCCAATAGTCCTTGACACCGTAGGTCTGTGCATCCGGCTGATAGTGGACCAGGCGGTTCACGGTTGTGTTGATCCCTTGCAGTTTCTGCCGGAAGTTGGCGTCTGCAGAATTCTCGATGGATTTTTGAAGGATTGAGCGTGCGAAACAGTCGCTCTGACTGTCGCAGTGCTTGAAATCGGAGTGGACGATGGTGGGAAACACTTCTTTCCACTTTCGCGCGGCTGGGATCGAATTCGCTTTGAAGGCCACCGAATGAAACACGGCACTGGGTTCGGACAATGCCGTTTGCAGAGGCACTCGACCGGCCAGGGTAGCCGCCGCTGAGACCTGTTGCACGGCCGGCTCTGCAGCCTTCCGGGCCGCTTCGCTTGACCAGTTGCCCGTTGCCCATATAACGGCCGCCGTTGGAGCAGCGACAAAACCGATCAGCTGATGCGCGACACCAAGATATCCTGGGTTTACGCGTTCACTAGACGCGGCGGATGCGGCCGAGAGCCCAATAAGGCTTGCCGCAACTGCGGAAATGCTGATGAGCTTTTCATAGTACTTCCGGCCGTTCGTGGTCATCGCGGTGTCTCCGTGGCTAGTGGAGGCAACCTAGACTTTAAAAGAAAAAACGACGTAAACCCGCATGTATTATTTAGTATATTGCCTGGCTATGCATTTTTAATAGAAATTATGTAAAATTTTATACACAAAATTAATGTATTGTTAACTTACTATAGCCCAGATCTTAGTTTTTACCTAAATTCATCTACATTATTCTCCAATAGGCAATTTAATGGGCGGCGTTTTTGCTGAAAAACAAGCAATCCATGGGCACCCAAGTAGCCAGCGGGTCGCCATCAGTCAATGAAATATATAATATATTATAGCAATAAATCGTGTTTCCACAATTTATTCGCGATAATTTATATTCCGATATATACATTTTCAGTTTATGTATCTCTCAAGAATTGATTTCGGAAATGGACTATGTTTACTTCAGCTAAGTTCTTTGGGGAGGGTATTGCGATGGCAACCGAACATATGGATTTCTCTGGCGATGTGAATGCGGCCGCTGACGAGAGCATCGAGCTGCGCGCTGCACCTGACGGAAATGCCGGGGCGGTTGTGGCGCAGGCCGAGAACGGTGGCTCGTCAGAACCGCAGTTCCTCGATCCTGCCACGGGAAAGCCCGTATCCAATGCCCAAGCAGCAACTCCGGCGTCTGCAGTACCCGAGACTGTCACCGCTGACACCTCCAATGTCGTTCGACTTCCTGCGGGCGTCTCCGTCGAAAAAATTCAGGTCCTTGGCGCCAACATCGTGTTGGAGCAGCCTGACGGATCGAAGATCACAATTTTAAACGCTGCATTGAAAATTCCGACGTTTGTCATCGGCGACGCAGAGATCCCGAAGGAGACATTGATCGCCGTCCTTGAAGGCAATGGCATCAACGTGGCCGCGGGGCCTGACGGGTCCATTAGCGTGGCATCCAACCAGAGTGGCGGTGGGAACTTCTCCGAAGCTGACGGCAATATTGGCGTAGCCGGCCCAGCCATCGGGCTTCTTACGCCCACTGAACTTCAATTTGGTACGGCGTCTGGAGAAGAGCGAATACTCGCTTTGCTGGATCCGAACGACGCGCCTCTCCTTGTTGCGGATCAGGCGGGCAGCCTCACAGAGGACGTTGGTGTTGTCAGCGGCAGCCTGACGGTCAGTGGCGCGATCGACATCAGCGATGCGGACCAAGACGACACGCTGACGGTGTCCATCACGCAATCGGGACAGCCAGCCTGGAGTGGCGGGGCATTGACCCAGCCGCAGATCGATACCCTGGCGAACGGTTTTGTGGCGACGAATACGGGATGGACATACCAGGTTCCCAACGCACTGGTGCAATTCCTGGGTCAAGGCGAGACAATCATTCTCAGCTATCAAATCACGGTGACAGATGATGATGGCGCAACCGACACCGAAACGGTGACGATCACCATCAACGGCACCAATGACGCGCCGGTGATCGGTGCTGCCTCGGAGATCTCAGGCGCGGTGACCGAGACTGGCCTGGCCGCCAACGACGAAACGCCGGTGACCGGGCCGCTCAGCGCCACCGGCACCATGGTGTCRAGCGATGTYGATAACAATCACACCGCGACATGGAGCGGCAATGCCGCCGGCACCTATGGCAGCTTCGTCATCTCCGCCGCCGGTGTCTGGACCTATAGYCTCACCGATGCCAGCGTCAAYAATCTGGCCGAGGGCGAGACCCGCACCGAGACCTTCCTGGTGACGGTGACCGACGACA
>NZ_JBFUBH010000069.1:0-13566 GCF_056405855.1 Pararhizobium sp. P1_E7
TTGGCAGCCTCGATCATCACTGCGCTGACCGTGGCGTAGGCGCCTGTCCAGGCGCTTCGCAATGCGGGCGTGAAACGCTCGCCGAAGAACAGCGACAGGGTTTCGAGAAGAGCGACGCCCACGGTGGCATAGTGTTCGTCGCGGACACCGTAACGCGTGTGCTTGACGGCGAGTGTCTTCAGCGTCGGCGTGACCGCCTCGAGGTTTCGCAGCGCGCCCACGACGAGCGCCAGCGCCGCCATCAGCTTCTTGCCCTGCTCGGCCATGTCTGCCTGCAGGAACAGCTGTTTGAGCGAGGGGTCGTTGACGAACAGCCGTTCATAAAACAACGCCGCCGCATCGTCGCGAACGCCGAACACCTCGGCGAAGCTGCTTTTCAGCATGATAATCTCGGTTTCCTGCATCGCCCGTCCCCTGCGTTTTGTCTGATGATGCGCGACAATCGCCGGCCGATGTTTCAGTCAGAGTTCTCGCGGCAGCCCGAATGTTTCATTTGTTTCAATGCCGGCGTTTTTTCCGTGTTCCGACGCGCATCACGCGTCCGGAGCGCTTGATGTCATTGATGCGAGGATCCGGCGAATATCCTCCGGGGTGAACGGCTTCTCGATCACCGGGCATCCGGCGCGCGCAAGAAATCGGCCGGCCGCCGGTCCCAGCGTATCGCCGGTTACGAAGCCGATACGGGTGGCAAGGGCGGGATGGGCGGTCTGCAGCCATTCGTAGAAGGCAGGCCCGTCACCGCCAGGCATGTGGATGTCACAGAGGATTGCGTCCAGCGAGAGACCGCCTTGCTCCAGCCGGGTTTTCGCCGCCTGCCCGCTATGGGCGACGATGACGCCGAAGCCGAGTTGTTTCGCCATGTCCGAGAGCAGCTCGGCGATTTCCACTTCATCGTCGATAACGAGCACGTGCCGTTTTATGCCSGTCAATGCTGCCTTTGCCTCCGGCTGCACGTCACCGCCGCGGTACGGCGACGATCCCAACGGCAGGAGAATGACGAAACAGGCCCCGTCACCAGCCGGCCGGTCGTCGATATCGAGGGTGCCGCCATGCGCTTCAATGAGGCCCCGCGAGACCGCAAGACCGATGCCGGTGCCGATGCCTTGCGGTTTCGTGGTGAAATAGGGATCGAAAATACGCGACCGGATGTTGGGCGGAATGCCTGCACCGTTGTCGGATATGCTCAGACGAACCCGCTGGGCACCGGGCTCATGCTCGGCGGCGATCCGGATGCGGCGATCGCCGTTGCCTTTTGCTTCAAGCGCCTGATGCGCATTGACCACGAGATTGACGATGACTTGATGGATCTGATCACTATCGATCCAGAGCGGTGGCAGGGTCTCGGGCAGATCCGTTTCGACGATAACGCCTGCGCTTTGCAAATTGTAGCTGAGGAGATCAAGCGCGTCCTTGACGAGGTGCGCCAGACGAATGGCTTGCCGTTCCGTTTTGCGCTGCCGGGCCATATCCAGAAAGCTGCGCACGATGCGGGCGCAGCGGTTGGCGGCATTCTCGATCTTGACGGTGCGCTGCGCTAGGTCCTCTTTCTGTGTGAGACCGGATGCTCCATGGTCGATTCTGTCACGCAGCATCATCGATTGACCGATGACGATCGACAAAGGGTTGTTCAACTCATGCGCGACGCCGGCGAGAAGCGAGCCGAGCGCGGCAAGCTTCTCCTTCTGATACAGCGCCTCGCGCTGGCGCTCGATTTCCGCCTGTGCCTGACGCGCGGCGGTTAGGTCTCGCAAATGTGCGGCAAACAGTCGTTTCTTCCCCAGAGTCACGTCCGTGATGGTCAGCTCGATCGGGATCTGTTCCCCATTGGCGCGCAGGGCTTCGAGTTCCAGCCGCTGGCCGAGAACCCGGCTTACACCGCTTTCCAGATAGGATTTCATGCCGCTGCCGTGAGCGGATCGCAATGCGGGCGGAATAATCAGGTCCGAAATCTGACGCCCCATCGCCGCGTCACGGGCGTAACCGAAAATCGACACGGCCGCCGGATTGAAATCAATCACGATGCCCGTGTCGTCAATCACGACGATCGCGTCGAGGGCTGTCTCGACGATCACCGCATGATAGGCTTCGGCCGCTCGTTGCGCTTCGATCCGCTCGATCAGTTCCTGCTGTTGAACCTTCAACTCGGTCAGGTCACATGAAAGCACGATGAACCCGGAAGCGACGCCACCTTCCACCGGATAGGCCGTGATCGTTTGCTCGACATAACGCCTACCCAGCGGGCCATAGTCCCTCCAGCCTTCCCGTCGAATACTGTCTCCGGGATGCAGGTGTTCTATGACGTGTTGATAGGCCTGGTGAACGGCTTCTCCCAGCACCTCGCAGATCTTGCGGCCGATGACGGCCTGCTCTGTTTTGCCCACGAAGTCGAGATACTCCCGGTTCACCGAGCGATAACGACAGGCCGGATCGATGAAAGCCGCGCAACCGACAAATCCGGTGAAGAATGCGCGCAGGAGCTGCGGATCGCCAACCGGAAGACCGTCAAGTTCGCCGACCCCGCTATCGGGTTGGATCATGCCGAACCTCTTCCCGGCGTATAGATATAGCCGGTGCCACGCACGGTCTTGATTGTCTGGGGCTTGGCGGGATCGTGCTCGATCTTTTTGCGAATACGGGTAACGCGAACGTCGATGCTGCGGTCGAAGGGGTCATTATCGCGCTTGTGCGCGAGATCGAGAAGCCGATCCCGCGTCAGGACCCGGTCCGGATTCTGCATGAAAACGCGGATAAGATCGAATTCCATCGCCGTCAGCGGCTCGCTGGTGCCATTTGCGTGAACAAGGCAGCAGGCCTCCACATCAAGAAACACCTTTCCGAGGGGATGTTTCCTCGCACGCTGCAATGCATCGCGCGTCCCGTTCGGGGGGACCGACGCGCCTTGCGGATTTCGGCGCAGGAGCGCGCGAATTCGCGCCTTCAACTCGCGCAGATCGAACGGCTTCGTAACATAGTCGTCGGCGCCGATCTCCAGGCCGACGATCCTGTCGACGATGTCGCTGGCGGCCGTCAGCATTATGATCGGCATGCTGCTTCTGGCACGGATGCGCCGGGCGATCGACAAACCGTCTTCGTCCGGCATGTTGATATCGAGAAGCAGCATATCSGCCTCTTCTTCCGCCAGCCGCTGATCGAGCGCCGCGCCACCCGATGCCGTGCGCACCGAAAACCCGCTTTTGTCCAAATATTCGGCAATCATGTCGCGCAAATGTTCTTCRTCATCMACGACGATCAGGCGCGGCAATCGGGCCGAATAATGCTCACCCATGCGGATCTCCAAAAGATGCGATGACAGGGACAGGAAAATCGGCGGCTAGTGCGCCGCTGTCATCGCCGGACCGCCGGCCACCGCGAAAGCCAGTGCGGAGGTCAAGACCTGCCAGCCACGCAAAGGCCGCGAACCAATGAACTGAGTTTTTGCCGGCCAGCGAGACTTGCCAACGCACATATAATCTTCCCCGTCTCGGCAGCGACTGGCGCATGGCGAGTCACTCGTGGTGTGTTCTCCCCACCATCGCATCGGGATCGTGGGCCGTCTTGGGCCTACGGGAACCGAACTTGACCTCACGGGAACAGGTGCAAATTTTTGCGGACCAGCGGTCGTTTCGACACGGCGAAAGACCGCCGTTTCGATAGCTTTCACGCGCAAAATCGACGCTCGGATCGGGTGCACGCGAGCTCTCTTCGGCAACGTGGCGGAAGCGAAGGATCGCAATCCATGCTGCCCACGCCCCTCCCCTAGCAACACCGCACCGTCACGAATACGCCCTCCTGCACCCGTGAGACGGGTCTGGCGGGAACGCGATTTTGATGAAGTGATGTTGCAGTACAAGCGGCAAATTGCTTATGTGAGTGACGAAAACGGACTGTTGCACCATGCCGCCGCCAAGCTGCACGCCGAAATCGGCCCGTGGATTGATAAGGATCGACTTGCAACCACGCGATTTGATGTCTTGCAAGATATCTTTCGCTCTGGCGATATTGAGATTTTTTACAAGTGATGATTATCCGTATTGAAAGACAAATACGGTACGGCAAAGACATAATCTCCGCGTTTGACCGATAGGGGCCCGCCGTTGCAAAGAATGCGCTTCTCCTCGGACGAGCTACCGGGGCATCAGGAAGGAAACCACCGCTTCAATCTTTGGCGCGACTATGTCCATTCGACCGCACGGATCGGAGCGGTGGAGTTCGGCGCGCCCAGTGCCAGCCCATTCAAGGCGACGATCGAGGCCACGCCTTTGGGGCCGGTGACCTACGCCAAGATGATCGGGACTATCAACCGGGTCACCCGAACGGCACAGAGCCTGCGATCCGCAGCGCGCGATTCCTATCAGTTGGTGATCAATCTCGGCGCCGGGCCGCTTGAAGGCACCTACGGAGGACGGGACCTCAAATTGGCTCCAGGCGGGGCCTTTCTCGATGGAATGGAGCCACAGGACATCCGCGGCAACGATCAAAACGGTTGGGTCAGCCTGAGCTTCCCCAAGACGGTGTTGGACGAACGCTTCGCCCGGATCGGCAACAGGCAAGGCCTGGCTATCGCACCGGGTCAAGAACCACTGATCCTGCTGCGCCGTTACCTTCAGTTCCTCGACAACGATACGATACCGGCATCGAACCTCCTGACCGGCCATATCGCGGAAACGATTATCGATCTTGTCGGCCTGACAACTGGGGCGAAAGGCGACGAGGCGGACCTTGCAGGCCTGGGCGGCCTACGTGCCGCCCGGCTGCAAACGATCCTCGACAGCATCCGCGACCACTATTCCGACCCGACGTTCTGCGTGCAAACGGTCGCCGGGCAGTTAAAGATCACGCCGCGCTATGTAAACGCACTGCTGGCCGAAACCGGTGCTGGATTTACCGAGCGGGTGCTGGAACTGCGTTTGCTGCAGGCCAAGGCCATGCTCTGCGAGCCCCGCTGCTTCGAAATGCGAATCAGCGATATTGCGCTTCGGACAGGCTTCAGCGACATCTCGTATTTCAACCGCTGCTTCAAACGCCGCTTCGGTTGCAGCCCGGGTGGCGCGCGATAGGCCCCCCCGGTTACGAAATGAAGCAGCCCGATGGGGAGCGCGGCGTACCCTGGGCGCGCCCTCGTTCTGGGGGCGAGCGCCAGCCGCCTCGCCGTACTTGACGAAAGTGGAGACGGCGTAGAATTTGCCCACTCGAATAGCCCGCCGCACCTCGGGACAAGCGGAATGCGAGTCTCTGGAGCAACCAATGGGAGTCTGCCATGTCGCTCACTGCGTTCGGCCGCGGCGCTTTGGCCACATTTCTTGTAATCGTTGCGCCGAGTTGCGCGTATGCCAACGATCCGCAGCCACTTTTCGTATGCGGGTCTGGCCCTGATTCCGCTCCAACCAATCTGTTTGAATTGAAAGGGGTGCTGCAGGACGACGGCGGATGGAGGGATTTGCAGTTTACCGGCTTTGGTGAAGGAATGGAACCGATGTACTTCCCATCCGAACCCGGCGCCGGCAGGGACAAGTTCTTTTTTTCCAACTCCATCGGCTCTGACGGATATCTGGTCAATGTGCGCTTCAAGAGCGGAAAAAACGCTTACCGGCTTTATTCGCTTTATGTTGCAATAGAGACGGGGGGAGACGAAATGGGTGGCAGCGAGGCCGGTCTTGAAATCACCGGCCCTGATGGCAAGACCCGAAAACTGACCTGCGACGAGAAACCTTATATGTTTATCGCATATATGCGCGACGCCATGAGTTGCGATTTGAGCAACCCTTACGGCGCAGCCGGCTGCGACTATTCAAACGTGCCGCAGCGCAAGGCAGGCGACCCGCTTCGATAATCTGCTCCAGTCTTTTCGCATTATTGGTCAGTCGGGCGAGAATGTCGGGTTGATCAAACGCGACTGTCACCAAAGCGAAACAGCGTTCCTTCCGAGCACGGGCTAGACACACATTCGTCGTAGCCGACACCTCAGGCCTGCGCGATAAATTGAAAAGTGCCTGTTTTCGGTGGCCCGTGAAACCTGGCTGAAATGCTAGAGAAACAAGGTCGCGGTATAACACAGCCAGGACGAGATTTCCGCTCAGAGAGGCCCCATGTTTCCTTCCCGTTTCAAATCAACGACCCTCCTGCTTTGCGCAGGCATAGCAGGAGCAGCCATGTCGTTCACCGGCACCACATCCGCTCAAGAACCCGCTTCCCTATTCAAAATCATCACCATCAAAGACGAGATCGTCGTCGGTCTCACCGCTTCGGAAATAACCGAACTCAAAGGTCATGATGCCAGTGCCATCGGCAGAGCGTTGGCTGCCCATGGCGAATTGTCACTCTGGCAGTTCGCAGTCCGCAAGAGCGCTGATGGTTTGCTTGAGGAGGCCCCGCTTCGTCGCGTCAGCATACTCGGTCACGAATCGTTGCRCATCGAGCCCTATACAACGCCGCTAAGGGTTGTTCCTGCCCAATAATAGTTGTGGGCGCGCCGAAACATCCGATCGGCGCTGCAAGCAGGTATCGGACGATGAAGGGCGGCGCGTGCCGAGTGTGAAAAAACGTCCATGTACAAGGAACGCTTTCGATTTCGGTTGGCCGGCGCAGCAGATGGAGCTCCCCAAACGATTTGATTGGAGCCCCCTCAATGAGAGGGCTCCGCCAATCACGCCGCTGGCCAGCGGCCTTGCGAAACTCGATAGGGCGGAAACTAAGGTCCTTCGAACTCTCCGAGACATCGAAAAAAGTTACTCGAAAAATCCGGAATTAGCTTCATGAGAACCATCAGCGCGTTGTGTTTTGTGTTTGCCACGTTCGCCAGTCTACCGGCGAGCGCATCTGCATCCTGTTCCAATCTTCAGGATCTGCTCGACAGAGCCTATCCATCCGCCGTCAAGGCCGGTAGCGGTTTTGAGATTGATGGCGGCTATCGCCAGTTGATCGATCCCGGCGCCGTCGCATGCACGGTCTGGCCAGCAAGGCCGGACCTCACTCTGCTCGCAATTCCCCGGCTCGAATCCCATCCGCCGGCCAATGGTGAAACACGCGGCGACATTGAACTGATCGTCGCAAATACCAAATCGGGCAATATTGTCGCGCGATATGTCGAAAAGGGAGCAGCATTTTCAGACGCGATCGCATTTGACAGCGTCGGCCTCGATACCGGGCGCTATGACATCAAGGCCAGGCAGCGCGCCTTTGGTTTCAGAGCACGCTACTCACACAATTCCGCCGTAACTCCCTTCAACGAGACCGTCCTTTGGCTCTACGCACTCGATGGGGAGGCCATTTCGCCGGTTCTGGAGGGCCTCACGGTAGAAATTGGCCGCGGCGAAAACGATCAAAATTGCACAGGCTTCTTCGAGACAACAAAGTCTACGATCACCATGGGCAAGCCCGGAGTCCGCGGATACCGGGCGCTGATCGTCGACCAGTCGACAAGCGTTGAAACCACCAAGCCAGGTGGCGAGGATTGCTCGTCGGTCAAGGAAAATACCGGACATGAGCGATATGTCTTGCGCTATGGCGACCCTCACTATGGCGTATTTGATGGTAAGGGCGCCTTCAAGGATGCATCCTACAACGATCTCTTTTCGCCCATACTAAGCGACAGATGAAACATCCTTCCTCTGCGGGCGGCGCCGCTCCTGGCCTTGCTGCTCCGGACCAGCGGATGCTGACGAACGAACTGCATCCGGCCAGTTCACTCCGGTCGCCAATACCTGACACGCGCCGGAATTGGACCTCGCTCGAGCTCGGCTGCGCTAACGCCTCAACGGGCATCCGCGTTACAGGCGGCGATAAGCAACCTGTAGGGAAAGAATATAGCAGGGGCGATATGTCGATTGTCCAACACACCGCTATGGGCGAGCTGGATACGGGCGATTTTCTGTTTTGACGCTGCGCCAACAAGGCTGCTCATCATGATGCCCCTTAAAACCTGTTTTCTGTCTTTGCTTATCCTGCTGCCAGTCAATCAGGCAGCGGCGGAGGCCTGCCGGCTGGACCATGCCACCTACCGTGAAGGTCGTTCCGGTGCGGTGATCCAGTTCAGATCGAAGGACACCACAACCGCCGCCCCGCAGCTAATCGGCCTATTTCAAATGCGGTTGCCGAATATCTCCGAGGTGTTCGAAGGCGCCATCACCTGGAGCGTGGCTCGCTACGCGCGACCCGATGGATCGATCGAGCGCGAGTGCTACGCCGACGAAGATGACGAGAGCGGCACATGCTGGCTCTGGACCGGAAATGTCTACGGTCTGGCCAATACCAGCGCAGCGCCACTGACCGATGCGGATATGATGGCGCCAAAGGCCATATTGCTCACGGATTTCGGCCGATCACTTGCCATGATGGAGACTTTCGTCCGGGCAAATCCGGATCGCGCGGCCTTTGATGTGTTTACGCTGACAGTCTGCAGTCCATGACCGTCACGAAAGCGGTGTGCGCGTTAGGACGCATGGCAATGCCATGGACCGTTCAGACGGCGGTTTTGTTCCATCCCGGCTGTGCTGCATTCTGCTCCAGTGTCATATCTGCCATGGGCGTGACCCGTGGATGGATGGAGAAGGCAGATTACCGGTACCCTGGGGGCATGTGGTCGCCAGCGCAAAAGGACTGCAATTATGGATCCGGACCTGAAACTGCTCCTCTCTGGTGTCGTGATGGCATTTTACGGCCTGTTCATGGCCGCCGTCATCAGCAAATACCGTGGGATCCAGCGAGCCAGTCTCTGGATCGCGGCCCCAGCCCGGATCGTTTCGTCGCGATCCGAAGCGCGCAAGATAGTCAAGCGAACCGGTTCGGGCCGCGATGCGAGCAAAGACACGGAAATCCGGAACTTTGCCGTCATCCGCTACGCATTCAAGGTGGACGGCCGCAAGATCGAGGGCGAGCGGATCAGCATCGGCGAAGATTTGGGGAATTTTCAGGTTGCAGAAAAACTGCAGCGTTATCCGGTGGGTATGAACGTGACGGTCTTTTATGACAGGAAGCATCCGGAAAATTGTGTTCTGGAGCGGGAGATGTCCGGTCATACATTTAAGATCGCCATTCTCGCAGGTGCGCTGTTTGGCGTATGCGGATTGTCGATTATTTTCGCCACCAGCGGCATGTTCGGATGGTTGAGCCATCTCGGTGGCAATCCCCGCCTGACGCCTGGTACAATATTCCTCGGGGTCATGGGGCTGTTTGCTGCTGCATTCGGAAACGCCCTGCGTCAACGCGGTGCCGCCACGTTTCATTGGCTCAGGGTGGACGGTACAATTGTCTCATCGTCCGTCGATACCGTGAAAATGCGGCTGTCCTTCAACCCGGCCCATTTTTGGCGAACCAGGATGTTGTACAGATCGCGCGCACGTTACGCCTATAAGGTGGCGGGTGTGACATACGAGAGCGACCGGACAAGTTTCGGCGCCCAAAGCTATGCCAGCTTTCAGTTGTTTGCCAAATGGGGTGCCGACCGGTTCATTGCAGGGCAGCCAGTAGACGTGTTTTACGATCCTGACGCCCCTGAGCAGGCAGTGCTGACACAGGGCGCACCGGGTCAACTCATCGTCTGGCTGACAGCCGCAGCATCCCTGACTGGCGCCTTGCATCTTGCAGGATTGATTTGAAGCATGCGTCGGCGCCCAACAAAACTACCAAGCGCAAAGTCGAAAATGCAGATTATTGTGCTTATCTGGGCCGACTTTTCCCTTTACCTGTCGGCCTCCCGCTATCGCGAATCCACCAGGTCACCGTCATCTCTCACGCATCCATTGTCGCTCAAACGTATACACGACCCGATTGATCATAATCACTATCGTGGATTCTTCGCGCATGTGAAAATCGAAAATCCCGGTTTCGCAGGTCATGCTGAGCGTCCTTGCCGGATTGGGCAGCCGGAGAAGTCTGGCGTTGAAAACGGCCTGTTCCGTGGATTCGGCAATCCCCTGAAAGAACCACTCGGCCGGCCTCACCGACCACGCGAACTCGGCGTCGTGGCAATTGAAAAGAGCCGGGCCATCAACGCCATGGCGGGAAAATCGGATCGTCTTGCCAAGGTAGGGATCGTCCTTGTCTGTCACGTTCGTGAGTTTTTCACCCAGTTGAACGCCGGAAACGACAAACCAGCGCCCCTCAGGCGGTAGTTCGCCGGCCAACGTGCGCACCGAGAAAGCGAGGAAAACGAAAACTGCGGCGAAGATGCGGACCATGGCGAGTACTTTCGACGGCAATGGCGGGAGCCTGACATCTCAAGCTCCCTGCTCGGATGTTAAAATAGGAAATCGCTTGCCTGGAAAGCGATGGCGTCATCGAAATGGATGGCGAAATCGGCCACCTTGTCGCCATTGGTATCGCCATAGACATAGGTGTCGGAGGCCTGCTTTTCGAAACGAAGCTCGCCGTGGGTACCGCTGAAAGCGGCCGCGCCCTTGAAGACGAAGGCCTGGTCGCCAGTCATCGCCGTGTTGGCGTTGATGCCCGACAGGCTGATCCTGTCACCTTGGGCATGGCCGAAATCGAAGATCGTGTCCTGGCCAGTCACCGCCTTTGTGCTGTCGCCGACGGCCTTGAACAGGAAGGTATCCGCACCTGCGCCGCCGGTCATCTTGTCGGCGCCGGTTCCGCCGGTCAGCACGTTGGCCCCTGCATTGCCAGTCAGCATATCGTTATGGCTGGAGCCGGTGAGGTTTTCGATCGAGACGTAGACATCGCCCTTGGCATCGCCGGTATTGGATGCGGCGGTGGAAAGATTGGCGACAACGCCTGCAGACGCGCCGGCATAGGATGCCGTGTCGGTGTTGGCGCCGCCGTCCAGCTTGTCCGCCCCCGCCCCGCCGATCAACTCGTCGTTGCCGGCCGCCCCCGAAAGGGTGTTGACCCCGGCATTGCCGGTGAGCGTATTTGCAAGCGCGTTGCCTGTGCCGCTGATATTCGAGACACCCAGAAGCTTCAGGTTCTCGATGGTGGCAAAGGTACTGAGATTGCGGGATATGAGAGAAGTGATCGTGTCGGTTCCAGAGACATCAACAACCTTGTCTGCCCCCGAACCTAGAACATAGGTGTCGTTGCCGGCGCCGCCATTCAAGGTGTTTGTCCCGGCGTTTCCGGTCAGCACATTGGCCAGAGCATTGCCGGTAGCGTTGAAATTGCCGTTGCCGATCAACGTCAGATTTTCGATTGCCGAATAGGAAGCAAGGCTGCGGCTGATAGTGGAGGTGATGGTATCGATACCGCCACCGTCGCTGACGATGTCAGCCCCGGAGCCGAGCACGTAGGTATCGTTGCCGACATCACCCTTGAGCGTATCGACCACGTTGTCCGAGCCGCCGTCGAGGATGTTGTTGCCGGCATTGCCGGCAATGAGATTGGCAAGTGCATTACCCGTGGCGTTGACATTCGAGGTCCCTTTCAGAACCAGATCCTCGATCGTCGCATAGTTGGCGAGGCTGCGTCCCGTTGTCGAAGTGATGGTATCATGGCCGCCGGTATCGATTACCGTGTCGGTGCCGGAAGCCAGGATGTAGACGTCATTGCCCGCGGCGCCCTTCAACGTATCGGTAACGGTATCGGTGCCGCCATCGAGGATATTGTTGCCGGCATTGCCGCTGATGACGTTTGCAAGCGCATTGCCGGTGGCGGCAACGTTGCCATTGCCCTCAAGCGTCAGGTTTTCGATGGCCGCAAAGCCGGCAAGGCTGCGGCTGATGATGGAGGTGATGGTGTCGTTGCCGGCACTATCGATCACCTTGTCGTTACCCGAGCCCAGAAGATAGGTGTCGTTACCCGCGGCACCGTTCAGGGTGTCGATCCACTCTTCGAGCTCCATCCCCCCGTTCAGAATGTTGTTGCCCGAATTGCCGACGATGACATTCGCGTATTTACCGCCGGTGCCATTGATATTGGAGTTGCCCAGCAACGTAAGACCTTCGACAAAATCATGGTCCGCAAGCGAGCGGCTTATCGTCGAGGTAATGGTGTCGATGCCGTTCTGAGTGGTTCCCGGTAGTTCTGACTTGCCGCCTTCCTCGACGATATCATGGCCGGAACCGAGGGCATATGTGTCATTCCCCTTACCCCCTATTAACGTATCGACAACTGCGTCATTGCCGCCATAGAGAACGTTGTTACCCGAGTTCCCGGTGACGGTGTTTACAAAGGCATTGCCGGTACCATTGATGTTCTTCGATCCAACGAGATAGAGATTTTCGATAATGTTGTCAGCGGCAAGGGTATACGTAAAACCGGTGCCAATCGTGTCGTTGCCGCTGCTATCGATAATGGCAAACGGGGCGTCACCAAAAACATAGTAGTCGTCACCGGCTCCGCCATCGACGGCGTGGTCAATCGTGCCGCCAAGGTTGTCAAACATGTCATTTCCGTCGCCCAGCACGATCTTACCGTTGATCGTTCCTGAGTTTTCGATGCGGTCGCTGGTCGAGTTTCCTTGAATAGCGATATCGGCTGACTTGATAAGGCCGCCATTTTTGATCAGGTTGGCGGTTGCGGGATTTGCCGCCAACTCTATGCCGATCGACTTTGCATCGATAACGCTGGTTGCACCGAGTGATATGTAGGCGACAGTGTTTTGGGCAACGAACCCTTTGTCGGCCTTGATCGTCCCCGTATTGGTGAAAACCGAAGTGCCGTTGGTGTTTTCAAAATACACACCAATATTGGCTTCGATTGTTCCGGCATTGAGGACCTCGGCGTCATCGGCATTTGCATAAATCCCCAGATGTTCAGCCGTGATGTGTCCGAGATTTTGCGCGGTCGTATTGTCTCCGTAAAAGGCTATGCCGCTATAGGCATGAATATTTCCCCCGGCCTCAATCTTGAGCGTGGCGTTCGGGCCGTTCGAGAAAATCCCGGATTTGTACATCCCATCGGCGGTGATGTCGCCCGCCACGGTGATAGCACTGTCATGGAAGGCGTCGTTATTGACGATGCYGTGGCCGTTGGCGACGGCAATCGAACCATTGGCGGTGACAACCCAGCCTTGGTTTGGTTCGTCGATATAGAATGTGTTGGTTTGCGGTGCGGTGATATAGACGGGCATGGAGTGGCGTTCCTTGACGTTAGAGTTGCCTCCAACTAGACGCGGCCCGTTTCATTCGGATTTCACGGTTCTTCTTTCATGTTTCAATTATTTCGCCAGTATGCGGGTCGTTTGCGGGCGCGACTACTACCTTTGGGACGGCCGCCGACATTTTCCCGGTCGTGTAATGTGCTCCCATCGAAGCGGCGAGACGGCGGGTGATCAGCGCTTCGCCGGATCCCATTGAGATCTCGTAAGACGCCGCCCCCTCGAGCAGCCACCCGTCCCGGCCTACCGGCCCGATCGAGTCCGAACCGCAACAGTAAAAACCGAGGGCGGGCAGGTTCGCGGCTGTCTCGGAAAAATGCACGATGAAAATGACCCCTCGCCGCCCGGCGTTTGGCCAAGTTCAAGCCCCAGTCGCAAGCGCCAACAAACGTTCGTCGTCTCGAAACGCCGATAACGAGAGTTTGGGTGAAACATTTGAAACAAAACTCTCCCGCGCAGAACTAATGCCGAAATATCAGGACTGTATCTGAGGCTCAAACGGCGCTCGGCCTTGACAC
>NZ_JBFUBH010000070.1:0-13553 GCF_056405855.1 Pararhizobium sp. P1_E7
AACGTTCCAGGACGTCATCCTGCCGGTGGCCGACAAGCTCGGCGCCGCCGTTGGCGCATCGCGCGCTGCGGTCGATGCAGGTTATGCCCCGAACGACTGGCAGGTCGGCCAGACCGGCAAGGTCGTCGCCCCGCAGCTCTACATCGCCGTCGGCATTTCCGGCGCCATCCAGCATCTTGCCGGCATGAAGGACTCCAAGGTCATCGTCGCCATTAACAAGGACGAGGAAGCCCCGATCTTCCAGGTCGCCGACTATGGCCTCGTCGCCGATCTATTCGAAGTCCTACCGGCGCTTGAAAAGGCGCTGTGAGTGTTGTGACCGACCAACAGGAACTTCCAGAGCGCGAAAGCATGGAATTCGACGTGGTGATCGTCGGCGCGGGGCCGGCCGGTCTGTCTGCTGCCATCCGTCTGAAGCAGGTCAATCCGGAGCTTTCGGTCGTCGTTCTGGAAAAGGGTGCCGAAGTCGGCGCGCATATCCTGTCGGGTGCTGTGGTTGATCCGATTGGCATCGACCGGCTCTTGCCGGGCTGGCGCGAGGATGAGGGGCATCCCTTCAAGACCGAGGTGAAGGACGACCAGTTCCTGCTGCTCGGCCCCGCCGGTTCGATCCGCCTGCCGAACTTTTTAATGCCGCCGCTGATGAACAATCACGGCAATTACATCGTCTCGCTCGGTCTCGTCTGTCGGTGGCTGGCCGAAAAGGCCGAGGCGCTTGGTGTCGAAATCTATCCGGGTTTTGCCGCAACCGAAGTGCTCTACAATGATCAGGGCGCTGTGATCGGCGTGGCCACCGGCGACATGGGCGTCGAGAAGAATGGCGAGCCCGGTCCGAACTTTGCCCGCGGCATGGAACTGCTCGGCAAGTACACGCTGATCGGCGAGGGCGTGCGCGGCTCCCTCGCCAAGCAGCTGATTGCGAAATTCGATCTGTCGAAGGACCGCGAACCGCAAAAGTTCGGCATCGGCATCAAGGAGCTTTGGCAGGTGAAGCCAGAGAACCACAAACAGGGCCTGGTGCAGCATTCGTTCGGCTGGCCGCTCGGCATGAAGACCGGCGGCGGCTCGTTCCTCTATCATCTGGAAGACAATCTGGTTGCCGTCGGCTTCGTCGTCCATCTGAACTACAAGAACCCCTATCTCTACCCGTTCGAGGAGTTCCAGCGCTTCAAGACGCATCCCGCCATTCGCGGCACCTTCGAAGGCGGGAAGCGGCTGACCTATGGCGCCCGCGCCATCACCGAGGGTGGCTATCAGTCGGTGCCGAAACTTTCCTTCCCGGGCGGCGCGCTGATCGGCTGTTCGGCCGGCTTCGTCAACGTGCCGCGCATCAAGGGCAGCCACAATGCGGTGCTGTCCGGCATCCTCGCGGCCGAGAAACTTGCCGATGCGATCGCGGCCGGCCGGGCCAACGACGAGGTCGTCGAGATCGAGAACGGCTGGCGCGACAGCGCCATTGGCCAGGACCTGAAGCGCGTGCGCAACGTCAAGCCGCTCTGGTCGAAGCTCGGCACCGCGGCCGGCGTCGCGCTCGGTGGCCTCGACATGTGGACCAACACGCTGTTCGGCTTTTCCTTCTTCGGCACGCTGAAGCACGGCAAGACCGACGCGCAGTCACTGGAGCCGGCGTCGATGCACAAGCCGATCGCCTATCCGAAGCCCGACGGCGTCCTGACCTTCGACCGCCTCTCATCGGTGTTCCTGTCCAACACCAATCACGAAGAAGACCAGCCGGTGCATCTGAAGGTCAAAGACATGGCCCTGCAGAAGTCGTCCGAGCACGATATCTATGCCGGCCCATCGACCCGCTACTGTCCGGCCGGCGTCTACGAATGGGTGGAAAAGGACGGCGAAGACGTCTTCGTCATCAACGCCCAGAACTGCGTCCACTGCAAGACCTGCGATATCAAGGACCCCAACCAGAACATCAACTGGGTCCCGCCGCAGGGCGGCGAAGGGCCCGTCTATCCGAATATGTAATTCGCAACGACATAAGAAGGAAAACATCATGGACGTACGCGCCGCCGTTGCCGTGCAGGCCGGCAAGCCACTCGAAATCATGACGGTCCAGCTCGACGGCCCGCGCGCCGGCGAAGTGCTGGTCGAGGTCAAGGCGACCGGCATCTGCCACACCGACGAGTTCACGCTGTCGGGTGCCGATCCGGAAGGCCTGTTTCCGGCCATCCTCGGCCATGAAGGCGCCGGCATCGTCGTTGATGTCGGCCCGGGCGTCACGTCCTTGAAGAAGGGCGATCACGTCATCCCGCTCTACACGCCGGAATGCCGCGAATGTTATTCCTGCCTGTCRCGCAAGACCAACCTGTGCACCTCGATCCGCGCSACKCAGGGCCAGGGCCTGATGCCGGACGGCACCTCGCGCTTCTCGATCGGCAAGGACAAGATCTTCCACTACATGGGCTGCTCGACCTTCGCCAATTTCACCGTGCTGCCCGAGATCGCGCTCGCCAAGGTCAATCCCGACGCTCCGTTTGACAAGATCTGCTATATCGGCTGTGGTGTGACGACCGGCATCGGCGCCGTTATCAACACGGCCAAGGTTGAGGTCGGCTCGACGGCCATCGTCTTCGGTCTCGGCGGGATCGGTCTCAACGTGCTACAGGGCCTGCGCCTTGCCGGTGCCGACATGATCATCGGCGTCGATATCAACAACGACCGCAAAGCCTGGGGCGAAAAATTCGGCATGACGCATTTCGTCAATCCGAAGGAAGTCGGCGACGACATCGTGCCCTATCTGGTCAACATGACCAAGCGCAACGGCGACACGATCGGCGGCGCCGACTACACCTTCGACTGCACCGGCAACACCAAGGTGATGCGTCAGGCGCTGGAATCGTCGCATCGCGGCTGGGGCAAGTCTGTCATCATCGGCGTGGCCGGCGCCGGCCAGGAAATCTCCACCCGTCCGTTCCAGCTGGTCACCGGTCGCAACTGGATGGGCACGGCCTTCGGCGGAGCGCGTGGCCGCACCGACGTGCCGAAAATCGTCGAGTGGTACATGGAGGGCAAGATCCAGATCGACCCGATGATCACCCATACAATGCCGCTCGAAGACATCAACAAGGGCTTTGATCTCATGCATGCTGGCGAAAGCATCCGCAGCGTGGTGGTGTATTGAGTGATGCGCACCATTTCACTCGAAAGGTCGTTCGGCGGTACGCAGGGTGTGTACGCCCATGAATCAATGGTCTGCGCCTGTGACATGACCTTTGCCGTATATCTGCCGCCTCAAGCAGCGCAGCGGCCCTGTCCGGTGGTCTGGTATTTATCGGGTCTTACCTGCTCACACGCCAATGTGATGGAAAAGGGCGAATACCGCCGGGCCGCGGCCATTCTCGGCCTGATCGTGGTCTGCCCCGACACCAGTCCGCGTGGAGACGCCGTCCCAGATGAACCGGACAACTGGCAGTTTGGAAAGGGTGCGGGCTTCTATCTCGACGCCACCCAGCCGCCGTTCGACGCGCATTACAGGATGTATTCCTACATTCTCGATGAACTCGCTGATCTTGTAGCAGCGGAGTTCCCTGCGGATATGGCGCGGCAGGGCATCTTTGGTCACTCCATGGGCGGTCACGGCGCTCTAACCCTGGCGTTGAAGAACCCTGATCGGTTCCGTAGCTGCTCCGCATTTGCGCCGATCGTCCGACCGATGGAGGCTGGTTGGTCCAGACCTGCGTTCGAAAAATACCTTGGCTTAGATCAGGCTGGCTGGCGGGCTTTTGACARCTGCGCCTTGATCGAGGACGGGCTGCGGTTTCCCGAGTTCCTGATCGACCAAGGCGCAGCCGACAGCTTCCTGCAGGAAGGTCTGCGCCCATGGGAACTTGAAAAAGCGTGTGCCGACGCGGGCATCGACCTGACGCTGCGCATGCACGAGGGCTACGGCCATTCGTATTATTTCATCTCAACTTTCATGGAAGACCATCTGCGATGGCACGCCGAACGCCTTCATCGCTAATCAGCGCCACATCAACGCATCCGGGCATTGTGCCCGGCTTACAAGGAGGGAAGAAATGGCTAATGTCGGAATACATCCGCATCTCGACGGGGAAACCAGGAAAGGCGGCGCGTCCTTCTCTGGAGGAACGCTGAAGTGCGAGTGCGCCACGAACCCTGTCAAGGTCAGGATCAAAAGCGACATCGCGCATAACCACGCGTGCGGCTGCACCAAGTGCTGGAAGCCGGACAACGCCGTGTTCTCTATTGTGGCTGTCGCCCCGTCGGAAAATGTCGAGGTTGTCGAAAACGGGGACAAATTGGCTGTTGTCGACGCCTCTGCCCTGATACAGCGCCACGCCTGCAAGGAATGCGGCGTCCACATGCATGGTCCGGTCGAAAGAGATCATCCCTTCAAAGGTCTATCGTTCATCCATCCCGAGCGCTTTGAGGAAGATGGTTGGGCCGAGCCGGGATTTGCCGCTTTCGTCTCTTCGATCATCGAGAGCGGATACGAGCCTTCGAAAATGGACGCCGTGCGCGCCAGGCTGAGGGAACTGCAGGTCGAACCCTATGACTGCCTATCTCCTGGCTTGATGGACTACATCGCGACCTGGACCGCCAAGAAGAACGGCGTCCTCGCAAGCTGAAAGAAGGGGCCGCATCACTGCGGCCCCTTCTCTTTGAGTGTTTGTCAGCTGGTAGCTGGAGCAAAACCTATTCGATGCCGGCCATCCATTCCTTGAAAGCCAGATTGGCTTTCGCCCCAATCGTTGTCAACGGCTGCGGCGGCAGGGCTTTCGGGCTCTCGTAAGAAGTATAAATCTGTCAGTTGCGTCACTTCACCCAGTATAGCCTCCGCGGCGGCGATGCCGGACGCGGTCGCATTCGATGCACCGAGGCCATTGCAGCCACATGCAGCAAAGATGCCAGGCTCCAGTTCCCCAAACGCCGGAACACCGTTCCACGTTAATGCCATCGCACCTGCCCAACGATACTCCATCTTCACACCGGCCAATGACGGGAAGCGATGGGCAAACTTTCGATCGTGAACCGCGCCGGCACTGTCGATGTCGGCTTTCCTCACTGTTATGGATGGATTGTAGGTGTAACGTGACCTTATAAGGAGGCGGTCGCCGGCCAGGCCGCTGACGCGCCTGACAGTCGTACCCATGGGCGAAGCGGGCGTGGCTGCCCAATCTCGTTGTCCGCCCAGTCGCGCAGGATCGAACTCTTCGGTCATCGAAGCGTAAGTGAACACGTCGAGCAATTGTCGCTTGAAAAAACCGAAGCTCTGCGCATGCCCATTATTGGCGAGGATCACCTTGGGCGAGGATACCGTACCGCTTGGTGTTTTGACCAGCCACCCGCCTGCCTTGCTTTCGATTGAGAGTGCGGGGCTCTGCTCGTAAATCGTGACGGGCTGTTCCAAGGCGTCGGCGAACGCTCTGATGAATGAGGCCGGTTGAATCATCAACGTGCCGGGCGTAAAAAGCGCTGAAGTAAAGGCGGTGGTTCCCGTTAAGGCAGCAGTTTGGCTTGGGCCAAGAAGCTCGCACTGTTCGCCAAGCTTTTGCAATTGTTCCGCGTAGGCGACAATGTGTTTATCGCCCTGCGGCGTAAGCGCGATGTTATATTTGCCGCATGGGTCGACGATGTCGCGTCCCCAACCATATTCATTGACCATTCCAGATACGAGGTCGATAGCACTGCGATGCACGGCAAGGTCGCGGGCGCCCTTGCCCGATGTATTGCCACCGTAATCGTCGGACGAGACCTCATGGGGAATGTCGATGATGAAACCCGAATTGCGCCCCGCCGCTCCGTCGCCGATAATGCCGGCTTCCAGCACAACCACGCGAAGACCTGGCTGAAGTTGTGACAATCTTCGCGCTGCCGCGAGCCCGGCAAAGCCCGCACCGATGATCACAATATCAGCTTTGCGGTCAACATCTAAGCTCGCCTTAACCGCCCGTGGAGGCAGCATTGCGACCCAGGCAGATGTCCCCGCGTTGGAGGGAAGCCTTCTAGCAGTGAATATCTTTTCCGGCGCGCGTGCCAAGCTCAAGCCGCCTCTATCGCGGCAAGCTCACCGAGCGCTGCTCGGAGCGAATGCATCTTGTCCTCAGCCAAAGCACGCAAAGGCCGGCGTGGGCTACCAGCGTCATAACCGGTGATCTTAGCCGCGGCATAGACCGATTGTACGTAGTCGCCCTGCCAGATGAGAGACATGATGGGCTCAAGGACCCTCCAGTTCTCGCGAACGAGCTGCCAGTTCTGCGCGTGAGCGGCCTCGACAACGGCGAGGCAGGTTCTTGGGGCAATGTTTGCGCCGCCCCAGATCAGTCCGCTGGCACCAGCGTATAAGGCATAAGGCACGAGTGGATCTGCGCCATTCATCACCGGAAGTCCCGTCCGGATCAGAGCGGCTTGTTTGCCCAAATCGCCACTGCTGTCTTTCGCGGTACAGAAGTTCGGAATTTCGCAGAGTCGTTGTAGGAGGGACGAGGTGATTTCGACGCCCACGGCATGTGGAACGTTGTAGCCGATGATCGGCAGGCCACCCGCCGAGACCTCAGAATAAAAAGCCAAAATGTCGTCATCGTCCGTCGGACCTTCGAAGAAGGGCGGCAATACCATAACCCCGTTGGCCCCGATATCGGCTGCATGCTTGGTCCGCTCGACGACATCTTCGACGAGCAAAGCCGAGGTCTGGACGATAATCCTCGCTCTGCCGTTGATGATCTTGCTTCCGCGACGGGCCAGTTCCATGGATTCCTCCTTGGATAGATACACATGCATGCCGGTTCCGGAGCTTAGGACAAACCCGCTGACACCGGAGGCCAAGTAGCGCTCAATCAACGCTTCAAGTCGACCCCAGTCGATACGACCCGCCGCGTCAAACGGAGTCGTAATCGCCAGGTTCAAGCCGGGAAAAGGAAACGTAGACATCTGTTCAAACTCCAATAATTCCATAAAAGATGCGGCGGGATGACTGCTTGATTGACTTTGATTGGCGAATGAAATCCCCGCTTCCGATGGGTCACGCGTGCTCCCACGGGAACGTGTCGAGCCTTTCAGGTCCGTTTTTCGTTACAAGAACCTGTGTTTCGAGTTTGATGCTCTCCGACCCTTCCTCCGCAATCAGACTTTCGACGTTGAGAACCATGTTCTCTTCAACGATACCGCTGAAGTGCGGATCAAAGTCAGGGTGCAGGGCGATGCCCGGCCATTCATCGGCCATTCCGGTCCCATGAACAGCCAGCGTGTACCGGAAAGGCACGTACTTCTCGGGAATACGCCAGGACTTCTGGTTAAATTCCGCAAAGCTAAGGCCCGCCTGGAGAACAGAGACGTTATGCTCTATCTGGTCGATGGCAGCGGAATACAGTTCGCGCTGCTTCGGATTCATAGCGACATGCCCGCAGGTCCATGAGCGAGAGAGATCGGCACAGTATCCATAGGGGCCGATCATGTCAGTGTCGAAGGAGATCATCTCACCCCTCCCAATCTCGTAGTCGGAGCATTCCTGGTACCAGGGGTTCGTTCTAGGACCCGCAGTCAGCAGCTTGGTTTCGAGCCATTCTCCGCCACTGCGTGCGTTTTCGAAATGAAGCTCAGCCCAGATTTCCCGTTCGGTCCGCCCAGGTTCTGAAGCCTCGTACATGCGTGCCATCCCGGCTTCGCAGACCTGAATAGTCCATCGCATCAACTGCATCTCGTCCGCGCTCTTGATAGAACGAGCTCGCTCCGCAAGCTGCTGGCCGTCAATGAGTTGAATGCCTCGCTTTTGCAGGGCCATCGCTCCTGCCGGTTCGAGCCGGTCGACCGCAAGCCGGTTATTCAGCGCCTTCTCCCTCATGATGTCCGCGATTTCGTCAGCCCATTCGATCACGCGTTCCTCGACCAGGTTGCCCGCAGTGAAGAAAAGCCACGTTCTTGCCGGACGCACTTCGTCGACGCATGGAAGGCCGTCGTTGACGTGCTCCGAACGCTCGAATTCAAACATGATCGCTGGGCCGTCGGCGAGGATAAGCGCATAGCGAGCTGGATTGTGCATCGTCCAAATGCTCATGTTTGAGGAATCCAGCGCGTACCTGATATTGACCGGATCGTAGAGAAGAAGAGCGGAACAGTCCTCTTTGGCCATCTGCTTGCGGAGACGGTCCATACGATACCGCCGCGCGTTGTCCAGTACATCCGCGGGAATAGCGCTTCGAAGCGGGCGATCGGAGCCTTCGGGATTCAGGTAGGCCTTCTTACGATCATCTTTGAAGACAGCAGTGGGATCACAGCTTTCCGCGAAATGCGAAGCATGTTCCATTTGAACGTTCTTTCTACTTGAGGTAGCGCCTGCACACGGTCAAAAAGGCGCCTGTGTCAATGCGCGACCGCAAAACCGAGCTTGTGCAGTGGTTCGAACTAGCGCTCGATGACGAGGTCGCTGAGGGGCTTCGAACAGCACGGCAAGAAAAAGCCTGCGTCAATTTCCCGCTGCCTTATACCCCCATCGTGCTTCATATCGACTGTTCCGCTGACAAGCTTTGACTTGCAGGTTCCGCAGATGCCGTTGGCACAAGACGACGGTATCCTGACGCCCAGCTTTTTGGCACAGGAAAGCACTGTCTGGTCTGTCCGTACGTCAATCGACTTTCCCTGTTTCGCGAACTGAACGCTGAAGGTCTGCGTCTCTAGAGCATCGATAACCGGAGATGGAGCGTCTTCGATGGCAGCTGCGTCGAAGCTCTCCTCGTGGTATTTGGTGGGCGGCACTCCGAGTTCCGCGCTGATGTGCTTTGCGACGCGCATGAATGGTGCTGGCCCGCAGCACATGACCTCGCGATCCGCGATGTCGGGAACGGCCAGGGACAGCAGCTCCTTCGATATACGCCCGGTGATGCCCGGCCATGATCGCTCATTCGCCACATCTTCCGGCAACAGCAGCAACCGGAAGCCCTTGATCCTCTCGGCCAGGTTGGACAGTTCCGCCCGGAAAACGAAGTCCTTCGGCGTTCTGCCAGCATGAACAAAGATGACATCGGCAGGTTCTGCAGCATCGGCAAATTCGCGCGCCATCGACATCACCGGAGTGATGCCGGAGCCTCCAGAGAGAAATAAATACTTCTTGGCAGGCGGTCTGACGAACCCTCCCAGTGGGCCTGAAGCGCGGACAACCGTGTTCGGAACCAGGTTGTCGTGGAGCCAGTTGGACACTCTCCCCCCTGGAACTCGCTTTACAGTAATCGTGATTGCGTTCTTTCGATGGGGTGACGACGAAATGCTGTAGCATCGCCCGTCCACCTCGTTTTCGAGCCCGAGTTCAAACATAAAATACTGCCCGGCGCTGAAGGCGAACTGCTTCCGGTCGGGCGACACGAATGTGAAGCTCTTGACGTCGTGCGTTTCCTCGTGAACGTCCACGCAGACAAGCTTGTCGTCAGTTTCCGGATTCCAGTGATCTACGTTCCAAGTAGTCCCAGCCGGCAGAGTGAGGAGCTCAGTAGCCATGAGCGCGCATCCGATCAACATACCAAGCACCAAAGTCGATGAGCTCACGTTCACTGAATGTCGAATAGGGTCCTGGTTCATAAGCCGGGTCCAGAATGCCTGCATGAGAGCGCGCGACAAGCTCGGCGTCCTGATTGGTCGTCTCAATCCAGACATGCGTGAGCTTGTCGAGATCATAGTCGACACCTTCGACGGCGTCTTTGTGGACAAGCCACTTGGTCCTAACCAGCGTCGTGTCGGCTRAAAGCGGAATCACGATTGACGTTACGGCGTGATCCCCCATGAAGTGGTTCCAGCTGTTGATCCCCCATAGATGCATGTCCCCAAGATCTTTCCTCGTCATGTATCCGAGCAACTTGGATGAAGCAGCCGTGGCGTCTTCCGTCTGCGACTCGCCGGCCCCGGCGATGATGAGGCGTTGACTGCGGAAATTGGTTTCGACATTCCGGGTGTGCTCTATCACTTCAGATGGGAACCCGTCCGCTTCCCAAGCCTTCGTGCGCTCTTGATACATCGCAAAATGCGCTTCTGCCTCTTCGCGATCCTCCGGGCTCAGGCTTTCCGGATCATATCCGAAATCGAGATCAACAAAAGAAACGCAGAGTTCAGGATGATTGGCAGAACAGTGGTAGCATTCACGATTGTTCTCTATCGTGAGCTTCCAATTGCCCTTCTCAACAACATCGACCTGATGGGCAACTTTGGCATTGCGAATATCGTATGGTGCAAGGCGATCCAGCATGACCCGCTCAAGCTCGGCGATATCATTGGGTGGAGTGTCGGAAAGGCAAACGTAAAGCAGCCCTCCGATCGACTTGAAATTGACGGTTTTGAGGCTCTTGCAGCTCTTGTCGAAGTCCTTGCCCATGTGGGGTGCGTAACTGAGTTCACCGGACAGCTCGTAAGTCCACTGATGGTATGGGCAGACCAGYTTGGAAATGACGGTCGGGCCTTCCTGAAGGAGCCTGGAACCACGATGACGACAGACGTTTCGCACAACGCGGATTTCGTTGTCGTCGTCGCGCAGGATGATCAGGCTCGTATTGCCGATGTCGATGACGACAGCGTCACCCGGTTCTGGAACATCACATTCCAGACCGACGTAAATCCAGTGATTAGAAAAGAAAACATCGAGATCGGCCTGAAACACGTCCTCCCTGGTGTAAAGCCCGGCGGGAAGGGTATGGCCATCAACCTTGGCATCAAGCAGGGCCGTAATCGAGGATGGAAATTTGTTGAGCATGGTCTCACCTTACCTGTTGTAGAGCCGAGATTGCTCGCTAAACAGGGATCGTTCAACGGCATAAATAATTCATGTTGCCATGATTATATGTAATGCTAAAACGCTTGGGTTTCGTGAACAGGAAATCTTGCATGGTAGCCAGACGAAAGCTCCCCCCGCTCACGGCTCTGACAGCATTCGAGGCTGCAGCCCGCTTGGCGAGTTTTACCAAAGCGGCCAGCGAGCTCGGTGTGACACAGGCGGCCATCAGCCGCCAGATTCACCTCCTGGAGGAGACGCTTGGGTTTCCGATGTTCGTAAGACTCCATCGGAGAATTGAATTAACCGAGAAGGGTAAGACGCTTGCATCTGCGGCGCAGGACGCGTTTGATCTTATCGCCGCATCGGTGTCGGAGATCACGAAAGAGGATCATGTCGGCGAGCTCACGATTGCTGCGTCGGTTGCTTTTTCTCAGTTCTGGCTCCTACCACGAATGCCGGACTTCTCACGCGAGCATCCAGACATCAACCTTCGAATTGTTACCCAAGACAGCATGCCGAACATAGAATCGAGCGACCTTGACATTGCTATCCGTTTTGGCAACGGCATGTGGTCCGATGGACATGCCGAACTGTTATTCGATGACGAAATTTTTCCGGTTTGCAGCCCGGACTTCATGAGGACCGCAGGCAAAATCGAGGCTCCGTCCGACTTGGTAGCTCATCCACTCATTGCGAATGTGACGACTGATCAGACATGGACTGGCTGGAGCGAGTGGCTTGCCGCGTTTTCGGTCGAGTTGCCCAAGAAAACGTTTGGGCTTCGTTGCAGCTTTTATACCGAGGCCATTTCTGCGGCCCTTAACGGGCAAGGGATTGCACTGGGGTGGAGGAGGCTCGTCGAAGATCTCCTGCTTCAAGGACGACTGGTCCAGCTCACAGACGCCACCGTGAAAACTCGAAACGCTTATTTTGTCGTGATCCCAAAGCGACGTCGACAGTCCGAAGCCGCTCGCAAGTTTCTTGCCTGGCTCGGGGAGACATCCAACCCGTCTCTCAACGGCGGAGCAGAAACAGGCCAGCCTGGCGCTGTTTCATCTCCCTGACAATAAAGGCTCCCAAGGGAATCCATCCGTTTGTCGATCTCCGACGTTCGGTTTTGGGCGTCTTTCGGCTTTCGATCGGTCGGCATTTGARCTCGGTCACATAATCCGAACGCGGGCAGAGTGCTTCGGTGTCCGGCCTCTTCGGAAGATTGCTTCTTCCGCGTCCGCTCTGTAAGCCATGGTCCAAAGTCTCGAACTTGCTGGCCCATATGCCGCAGGCGGGGCCGCCGGGCTCCTCTATGAGCACCTGTTGTGGCGTGGTCGGAGTTTGTCTCCTACCAACGCCAGAACATGCGGTTTACGCTACGTTCGCGAGATCTCCGTGCGGATCGAGGACGAATTTCTGCGCGACGCCCTGATCAAAGCTTTCATACCCCTGGGCGGCATCTTCCAAAGAGATGATCTTTGCGTTGACGATTTCGGCGATGTTCAACCGGTCATGCAGGATCGCCTGCATGAGCTGGCGGTTGTATTTCAGAACCGGGGTCTGGCCGGTATGGAAGGACAGGGCCTTTGCCCAGCCAAGGCCGAAGCGCATGGACAGGCTGCCTTTCTTTGCTGCGCTATCGATGGCGCCCGGGTCTTCGGTGACATAAAGACCGGGAATACCGACGGAGCCAGCCGCGCGGGTGATTTCCATCATCTGGTTAAGAACGACTGCAGGCTGTTCACCACCCGAATGGCCGCGGGCCTCGAAGCCAACGGCGTCGATAGCACTATCCACTTCGTCACTGCCGGTAACCTGGGCGATCATGTCGCCCAGCCGGTCGCTGGCCGACAGGTCGATCGGCTCAAAGCCGACCTTCTTGGCGTGGGCGAGACGCTCCTTGTTGAAATCGCCGATCATGACGACGGCGGCACCAAGGATGCGCGCCGAGGCGGCTGCGGCAAGGCCCACAGGGCCAGCCCCCGCAACATAGACAACGGAGCCGACGCCGACACCGGCCTTGACCGCTCCGTGAAAGCCGGTCGGCAGAATGTCCGACAGCATTGTCAGATCCCGGATTTTTGCCATGGCCTTGTCGCGGTCCGGGAATTTCAGAAGATTGAAATCGGCATAAGGCACGGTGACATATTTCGCCTGTCCGCCGATCCAGCCGCCCATATCCACATAGCCATAGGCGCCACCGGCGCGCGCCGGGTTGACGGTGAGGCAAACGCCGGTGTCCTGCGATTTGCAGCAGCGGCAACGGCCGCAGGCGACGTTAAACGGCACCGAAACAATATCGCCAATCTCGAGCATCTCGACGTCGATACCCTTCTCGATGACTTCGCCTGTGATTTCGTGGCCGAGCACCAGACCGGGCAATGCGGTGGTGCGGCCACGTACCATATGCTGGTCGGAGCCGCAGATATTTGTAGAAATCACTTTCAGAATGACGCCATGCTCGATGCGCCGCCCGTCCGGGGCTTCCAGCTTCGGATCGTCGATGTCCCGGACTTCAACCTTGCCCGGCTTTAGATAGACTACGCCTCGGTTCTTGCTCATATTGATCTCCTCCTTGGTTTGAGCGCCTTTTCCTCACGTCGTGATTTCCCGCCAACGCCTCTGTAGACCCCTTGATGAAAACAACTGGAAATTGGCGCGCCTAAACTGGGCACGCCGTTCGCCACTCCATCGTCCGTACCGACCGCACACCTGTTTCCCAACTATCCATCACGACATCGTTGAGAAAGCACCTTGAATATGTCGAGAAGACCACGGTTACCGGTTGAGGAAGACCAGAAATGCGACATCCTCGGTCTGTCCTACGACGTAGGAC
>NZ_JBFUBH010000071.1:0-13326 GCF_056405855.1 Pararhizobium sp. P1_E7
GGCAGGTTTCCGTGCCCGGGATGTAGAAGTAGCCAGTGCGGCAGGTTTCCGTGCCCGGGATGTAGAAGTAGCCAGTGCCGAAAGCGTCGCAAACGCGAACGTATTCCATTGGTTCCGGCTCAGCAGCAACGATTGCGTCAGCTGCCTGGGCGCCGGATACTGCTGCGAGAGCTGCAGCGGAGCCGAGAAGAAGGCTCTTGATGTTCATTTCTGACCTCCAGTCAAAAGTTTCAAACAGGTCTGGGTATTATACTGAAGGACAGTATTCCCTGCCCCATCCCCAACATTTAAGAAGTCGGACGATCAACCGCCCTTGCTTCCGGAGTTGAAAATACAAGACGGGACCGTGGGCGCAATCACCAACTTGCCAGTTCGCTCTGTTTGATGTGCCCTTCCCCCTGCGCTGTTGCTGAAACGACACAAAATCGTCTCAAACGCCCGGAAGTTCTTAACAAGACGTTAAGAAAACCCTTTATTCACCGGGGGTTAGCCGCCCCCGCCGTGGCGTGGCCCGTGTCATAACGGGGCAAAAATGGGGCGAAACGGCGCTGCGCGGCGGGATTCTCAGCATCGCGGCAGGGGGCGCGGCAACGGCCGCGATGACAATCAAGCCTATTCAAGAACGGGAATCGCGATGCCATTTGACCAGATCAGCGGCACGATTCGCAGAATCACCGCTGGAAGATGCCTCCGGGACGATTCGTAGGCGCTCGACGAATGGTCCAACCGGACGACCGAACTTATCGCACACCGTGCTGACGGACAGCGGCGCCGACCATGCCGTCCCGGGCAGAGCAGCTCAGTGGGAATCAGGGGCGGCATATGCATGCAAAGAAGAAGGCTTGGCATGCCTGCCCAATTCCACTCCGCGTGCTGAAGATTTGGTTGAGCATCCGCGAGGTGACAGTCAACGGCGCAATGGCAACGCTGAACGAAAGACGGATCAAACGCCGCCATGCGCTCATAATCGGCAATGGGCTGGTCGCTGCTGATATCAGGCGCGGTAATCGATGCCGCTCAGCGGACGGACCGGACAATCAGGGAAAATGGCGGAGAAGATGGGATTCGAACCCACGATACCCTTCCGGGTATACTCCCTTAGCAGGGGAGCGCCTTCGACCACTCGGCCACCTCTCCGTTAGCGCCTGACTAGAGTCAGGAGCCTTTCATTGCAAGGGGTTTTTGCGGTTTCCCGCGACAAAGTTGATTTTCTGCGCCCGTTTCACGGCTTGGCAGGCTGCAAACGGGTTTGATGTGGAAACGCGCGCCCATCACCCACACATGAAATATCCGGCCCTCCCTTTCTTTCGGTCCGATGGAGCGGCCGTGATAACCACTAAGACGTCAGGGCTCCGGCCGGGCGCAACGCCAGAAGGAATTGGCATTGGGCCGATTGCCCGCGGCGGGGGTGTTGGGCTAATCMTTTCCTTATAACGTTATGAAGGCCCGTCCGCCGTTATCGTGCAGGCAGCAGACAACAACAGGTTCGGAAATCCACCATGAGCAACGACAGCAAACCGGAAACAAAGATGACGATCGAAAAACTGCGCAATGGGCGATGGGCTTTCGTGCTCAAGCGCGGCACGGTCGTCTATCCTGCCCACGGTCAGTTCACCAGCCAGCTCCAGGCGCATGCCGCCGGGCAGGCCGCTCTCAAGGCGTTGGAAAACAATCGCTAAGCCGGCCCGCTTTTTCCCAGCAAAAGGGCCGGGCCTGTATTCACGGGCCCGGCCCTTTTGTTTTCATCGATGGTCATGGCGGCCGTTTCTCAGCCCTTTTTCGCCAGACGGTCGATCGCGTTCTGCGTGGCGGCGCCGAAATCGCCGTCCAGCGGGCCGCTGTAATAGCCGCGATCCCGCAGCAGCGCCTGAATTTCCTTGCGGAACGCGGGCGTAAAATTGTCCGGGGAAGTCTTCAATTCCTGAAGCTTGGCCGGATCGCCGCCCTCGACGCTTGCCGCTGCCCAGCGCACCGCCTCTTTGGGATCCGCCTTGGTGCCAAGCCCCCAGTCGTAGAGGCGGCTGAGATTGCCCATGGCATAGGCGCTGCCGGCATTGGAGGCCATTTCGTACCAGTTGCGCGCCTGCGCGTAGTCCTGCGGCACGGCCTTGCCGTCATCGTAGAACCAACCAAGCAGCGCCATCGAATAGGCATCGCCGACATTGGCCGCCTTTTCATACCAGGCCTTTGCCTGGGCATAATCCTGCGCCGTGCCGAGTCCGTTCTGGTAAGCCCAGCCGAGCGAGGACATCGCGTTGGCGTCGCCGCCTTCGGCCGCCTTCTGGTACCAGGAAAGCGACTGATCGAAATCCTTGGGAATGCCGTTGCCCTCCCGGTAGAACCAGCCGAGTGTCGCCATCGCATTGGCGTACCCCTGATTGGCCGAGAGCTGATACCATTTCAGCGATTCCGCGAAATCCTGCTGAACGCCGCCATAGCCTTCGCGATAGAGCCAGCCGAGCGACGCCTGGGCGTAGGCATTGCCGTTATTGGCGGCCTGCTCGAACATCGCCTTCCCCTTGTCGATATCGACAGGACCATCGGTGCCGTAGATCGAGAACCAGGCCAGATTGGTCAACGCATACATATTGCCGCCATCGGCCGCCTTCTCGTAGTTGCGGCGCGCCTCGACATAGTTTCGGCCGGCATCGTGCGCGCGGCCGAGCATGTTGACGAGCATCATGTCATCGGGATTTTCGTTGACCGCCTGGGCACAGGCCGTCAGCGCACGCGCCGAATCGATCTTCAGGAAATTGACGCCGAGGAAGCCCGGCATGGATTGCGGCTCGCCGGCCAGCAGATAGCAATCGCGCGAGGCCTGCGTGTCCTTGCCGGTCTGCGAGATATTCAGCCCCTTCTTCGGCTCGAGCGCTGCGATCTGGGTTTCCGCTTCCGCCCTGTGCTTGCTGTCGGGGTAACGCTCGACGAACCGGGTCAGCGCCGCGCCATCGGTCGATTGTTTCAGAGCCTCCCAGGCGATTTCGTCCGGCGTCACCGTTGTCTGGGCCGCCTCTTCCAGAAGCTTCAGCTTCTTTTCGGCCAGCATCTTGTAGACCGGGTCGGCTCCATGTTTGGCAAGAAACACCTCGATCAGATCCTTGTCGGCGAGATCGCGGATGTTTTGCCAGTCGGCAGCCGCTGCGGACTGGCCGTTCGGCGAGACTTCCTGCGTGTTGCCGTTGTTGGTGACGTTGATATTCACTTCCTTGATATTGAGGAATATCTGCGCACCGCCGAGCGAACCGTAGACGAACGGCTCCTGGCCGCGATTGGTGACGGTCACCACTTCATCGCGAACCTTGCCGAGCGCGATGCGGACATCGACACCGGGTTCGGTCAGGTATTTTGACAGAGCAGTGGCAAACGGGCTGTTCTTGCCCTCACCGTCCATCGCCACGGTGCCGGCCTTCGAGGCAAAGGCGACCAAGAGGTCGGCCGATTCGGGCTCGACCCGCGCCAGACCGCGGCTGACGGCACGGGTGGAGATCGAACGGGTCATCGATTGCTCGAAGGGATTGTTGCGGCAGGCATCAAGAATGACCAGTTTCAGCCGCGTCGCACCTTCCAGCGAGCGCTGCACGCGATCGAGCGGGATCGCTTCGTCCTCCACGTCCTTGTCGGTCTTCAGGCTGACATCGACCGGCAGAAGGAAATTCTGGCCGTTCATCTCCATGCCATGGCCTGAATAATAGATGATGGCGACATCCGCGCCGGTGGCCGTGTCCTCGAAATCGCGCAGCGCCCGGACCATCGAGGCGCGATCCAGATCATGGACGGCCGTCACCGTATCGAAACCGGCATCCTCGAATGAGGTCTTCATCAACAAGACATCGTTGGCCGGGTTGTTCAGCTGCGACGTCGCCTCGTATTTCTCATTGCCGATCAACAGCGCGACGCGCTTTGCCGCCTCGGCGGAACCGGCCTGAAACGCAATGATCGACAGCGCCAGAATGAAGATCGGCAACCAGCCATGGACATGACGCTTGAACATGATTTTCCCTCCGCGCTCGCGCAGTCCGCCGGGTGCAATATACCCTCCCGAACCGCGCAAACATCACCCCTGTTTCGCCTGGCGCTTTCGCCAGCGCGCTTTGCATGAAAGTATTACGTATGGCCGGGCGGGTTTCAATGTCCGCCTTCAGGCTTTTTTAGCACGGATGACGGCAAGGCCACTGGAACCGCAAGCCCAGTGCAAGGATGGCGTTGGAAACTGCTATCATTGCGGGCACGGCAAAACGTAGAGCGTGCCCATCATCAAGAGTTGCAGCATCCAGCAGAAACGGCGCGCCGCCCTCAAATTTTCCGGAGTTTCCCATGTCGATGGTGATGCATCTCGCCGAGGCAAAGCCAGGTCAACTGACCACCAGCTACAAGCACTATTATATAGAGCGCCCCTGCCGCATCCTTGTGGTCGGTCAGCATTTGAAGACGAAGACGAAATATCAGTGCCTGCTGCGCCATATCTCGGTCGGCGGCGCCATGGTGGATTTCAACGCCAATATCCTGCTGCCGAAGCACTTTTTCCTGGAAATCGACGGCTTTCGCGAGGAAATCGGCTGCTCGCAGGTCCATCGGCTCCGAACCGAGCTCGGGGTGCGCTTCAACATGCAGCTGGCGCCGGAATTCATCAGCCGCCTGATCCGGATGGACTTTACCAGCGGACTGATCTGAACGCTGCCTGGGGTACCTTTGTCACAGCGTTTTTCTGCAAGCCGTGGCCTGCTGGCCTGCCGCTATTTTACCGGTGCAACGTCCTGATTTGCGACACCGCGACGGACGCAGTGCGCCAATTTACGCCCTCATTAAATTTTTAAGGAATGTTTTCAACCGATTGCAACATTCGTGACCGATTCTGCGCCATGCCGCCCCTGCCGTCATGACGAAGGCCAGGGCGGCGATTGACAACGGCTCGGCAGATGTGGGTTTCATCATCCGGCGCCGGCCGCTATCGGGGGAGTGACGATGCAGAACTCGACGATGTATTCCGTGGTCAGCTCCAAACTGTACGAGCAGCGCTTCGAGCGTTTCGCGATCGGACAGGCCGGCACCCTGATGGCCGTGCGGCCGGCCCTTGGCGGCGTCTCGACCCGAACCTGCAAGATGACCGAAATCTCGCGCGGTGGCGCAAGCTTCATCGTCAACACGACAATCGGTCTTCCGCAACACTACTACCTGACCATAGTCGGCACGAAAAAGCGGATCGGATGCGCTGAAGTCTATCGTCGCGACAACCGTATCCAGGTGCATTTCATCAAACCCATCGACGAGGAATTTCTTCACGAGATCGTCCGCTACGAATTCTTCACCGGCGGCGAGCTGAAGAAACACTAGCCCACCGGGGAACTGCCTGACGGCGGCTTGCTGTGCAATTGGTCTTTCATGTGATGGATTCGGGTTGCATGGCGTGGCAACAGCGCTAGCGCCGCGCGTCATTCGTGACGCGCAAAGGTCGTTGTAGCACTTTAGATTTGCTGCAGAATTTTCTCCTTAAATCGATTCCGATTTAAGGAATTATGCAGTAGTCTCCGCCGCGATTTCATTCATTGTCAGGCTCGATCATCCGCATGTCCGCATTTTCCAGATTTACCCCGCTCGTCGCCTCGCTTCCCTCCACCATTCCCTTTGTCGGGCCTGAAGCGATCGAACGCCAGCGCAACCGGCCGATCGCGGCGCGAATCGGCGCCAATGAGAGCGGCTTTGGTCCTGCTCCGTCGGTTCTGTCGGCGATGACGGCGGCAGCGGCAGGGGTCTGGCAATATAACGATCCGGAAAATTTCGAGCTGAAAGATGCGCTCGCCCGCCATCTGGGCACAGCACCGGCGAACCTTGCCATCGGTGAAGGCATCGACGGGCTGCTCGGGCAGATCGTTCGCATGGTCATCGAGCCCGGTCTTCCGGTGGTCACCTCACTCGGCGGCTACCCGACGTTCAATTTTCATGTGGCAGGCCATGGCGGCCGGCTGGTGACGGTTCCCTATGTCGAAGACCGCGAGGATCTTGCCGGCCTGCTTGCTACAGTCAAACGGGAAGATGCCCCCCTCGTCTACTTCGCCAATCCCGACAATCCGATGGGCAGTTGGTGGGGCGCCGACAGCGTCGTCGCCTTTGCAAAGGCATTGCCTGAGACATGCCTCCTCATCCTCGACGAGGCCTATGGCGAGACTGCACCGGCAGGCACCATTCCTTCCATCGGTTCGCTGATCGATATGCCGAACGTCATCCGCACCCGCACCTTCTCCAAGGCCTACGGCCTTGCGGGCGCCCGCGTCGGCTACGCCATCAGCACGCCGGAAACCGCACAGGCCTTCGACAAGATCCGCAACCATTTCGGCATGAACAGGGTCGGGACCGCCGCAGCCGTCGCAGCGCTGGCGGACAAGAACTATCTGGCTGAGGTTCTTCAGAAAATTGCCGCGTCCCGCGACAGGATCGCTAAGATCGCTGTTGACAACGGGCTGAAGCCCCTGCCGTCTGCGACGAATTTCGTGACGATCGATTGCGGCAAGGATGCTGTTTTTGCGCGCGCGGTGGTGGACCGGCTGATGGCCGACCACGGCATTTTCATCCGCATGCCGGGCGTGGCGCCCTTAAACCGCTGCATCCGGATCAGCACCGGACCGGAGGCGGACATGGCCCTTCTGGCAGAAGCGCTGCCGAAGGTTATCGAGGCAGTAGGCGGCAGGCAGTAGGCATTCCTCCTTTTAGCGGGAGGCCCAGACCTATTGCCTGTTGCCTAGTGTCCTCAATGCACTGTCATCCATTCGCGGGCGGCGCGCAGCGCCGTGGCGAGGTCAGTCTTGTTCATGGTCATGGCCAGGTCGGCGCGCAGCGCTGCTGCACGATCCGATCCCTTGATGGCCGCGATATTGAGCCATTTGTGCGCGGCAACGAGATCGACATCGCAACCACGTCCGGTTGCATACATCAAGCCCATTTCGCAAAAGACGTCCGCGCGGTTTTCGCCACCCATCGTGGCATCCGAAGCATTCTGAATGTCAAAGCGTGCCATTGTCTCTGTCCCTGTTACCCTGGTTGGTTACGTCGGTAGTCCCTGTTTTATCTGCCTTTTTTGGCTCCTTTAAGGGGCCGCCGTCTTGTGCGGCTTTGGCCCCCTGAAGGATGTCGGCGGGTTATTTTTCCCTGCTCGTCTTATGGGTTTGAATATGCAGCAGTGGCTTCAATACACGCTTAAAATGCATGATTAATGTGGGACAAACAAAGTTCAAACGATTGGTAAACTTGGTTTTTTGTTAAACATCGGACTGCCTTGAAACGTTGGCTTTTGCCTCAATCTTTACGGAAAATTCAGACGCCGATTTCAACCAATCGCTAACCACGCAAAACGGTCGCCCGTTGCGCCATGTGGAAAGAGACAGCGCGGCAGGCCGAATTCTCTCGTGGAATTTTCAGCGCAAAACCGGCCGGGCGCATATTTACGTTTACGTCCGCGTAAGCTATTTTCCCGGCATTGAGCGGTGAGGAGACCGGCTCTGGCAACGTTTCGCCCGAAACAGCGGTGTTCGGCGAATTCTACGGGAGGGACATGATGAAACGCACATTGATACTCGCTGCAGCCATGACGATGGCGACGGCAGCCTCAAGCTTTGCCGCCGAACCGATCGTCGGCAACTGGAAGACTGCAAGCGGCGAGACGGCCGCCATCGCATCCTGCGGCGGCAGCTATTGCATCACCCTGAAGACCGGCAAACATGCCGGCAAGCGCATCGGCAGCATGAGCGGCAGCGGCGACAGCTATTCGGGCGAGATCACCGACCCGGCCAATGACAAGACCTATAGCGGCAATGCATCGATCAGCGGCGCCTCGCTGAAGATGCAGGGGTGCGTTCTCAAGATACTGTGCAAGTCGCAGACCTGGACGCGGATGTAAATTACGCCGGCCACCCGGCGGGCATGCCCGCCGGCTACCACTTCTGACATCCAGTGCGCTGTGATTTTCTGCGTGCCGGATTTCCAGCCCGCGCCTGGCTGAACAAGGTTTTGCGGGCCCTGCCGTCTTCGCACGCTCAGGTCTGAGGCCGCCCTTCCCCGTGTTCATCAAAACCTCCCTGACCCGCTACAATCACGCCCGGCGTTTCAACACGCGCTTCAGGCCGAAAAGGCTTTCGGATGGTGGATGCGCTCTTCGAATGGTTGCAAAGGCCGCGAAGATGAACGGGAGATGAACCGAGGTCTCAGGAAGAGTTCAGTTTGCCTATGCGAAAAGGTCATCATCGAGTTGAACCCCGATCGAAACACCAGATCAAACGGACAAAGCCATGGACATTCTCGCCCGCCGCCTGACCATCATCAGCATGCTCATGGTCGTCTTCGCATTGACGCTCGCCGCTGCTGTCAGCGCCGATAGCCAGCGCCGCCGCCACAACTTTGCCGGTTCGATCGCCGACTGCACCGTGCACACCACGAAGTTCTGCGAACAGGCCAAGCTCTAAGCTCCAACCTCTAAGGTAATAGCAATGTTCTCCCTCACCCGTTCCGCAACCATCGCCCTGCGCATGCTGACGCTCGCGGCCCTTTTGATGGCTCCGATGGGTGCAGTTGCCTACAGCAAGGCCTCCGGCCTTGGTATCGGCAAGCAGGGAGCCGGCCTCGTTCTGTTCGTGACGCTGCAGCGCCAGTCGATGAGCTGAAAGCGCTAACCTGCCCAACAGCGTCATGCCCTTGCACATTTAATTCCACTGCCTTCCTATGGATACCCAAGGAAGGAACACCATGCCCATCTTAGCATTCGCCATCTATGCCCTTGCCGCTGTTGCGGAAATCGCCGGCTGCTTCGCCTTCTGGGCCTGGCTGAAACTCGATAGGCCGATCTGGTGGCTCATTCCCGGCATGGCGAGCCTCGCCCTCTTCGCCTGGCTCCTGACCCTCATCGACACGGCAGCGGCCGGACGCGCCTATGCCGCCTATGGCGGCATCTATATCGCCGCATCGCTTGCCTGGCTCTGGTTTGTCGAGGGGGTTCGCCCCGATCGCTGGGACGCAACGGGCGTGACGCTTGCCCTGGCCGGCACGCTCATCATTCTTGCCGGACCGCGCTGAGCGGCTTTTCCCGGATGGCGCAGGCGCATCCCAATCTTGTCGTTTGCTTGTAAAAAACGGCATCCTATAATGCCGCATGAGCAAACGAATCTCTTCCCTCTCCGCCCTTTCCATCGCCACACCGGACGCTTTCGAACCGCAAACGTTCGACGATCCCGCCGCGGCTGTGGATGCCCTCTCCGCCCTCTACGAGCGCAACACGAAATTCCTGGTCGATGCCTTTACCGAGCTTGGCCGGACGGGAACGCCGGTCTCGCGCTATCGCGCCTGCTATCCGCAGGTCAGCATCGAGACCAGCAGCTTCAGCCATGTCGATTCGCGCCTGTCCTACGGCTATGTCAGCGCGCCCGGCGTCTATACGACCACCGTCACACGGCCGAAACTGTTCCGGCATTATCTGAAGGAACAGCTTGGGTTGCTGATCCGCAGCCACGGCGTCGGCGTCACCGTGTCTGAATCGGCAACACCGATCCCGCTGCATTTCGCGTTCGGCGAAGGCGCCTATGTCGAAGCGGCAATGGCGGAAAACATCGATATCCCGCTGCGCGATCTGTTCGATACGCCGGATCTGACGACCACCGACGATGAAATCGCCAACGGTTCCTATGAGCCGGGTCCAGGCGAACCCTCGCCGCTGGCACCGTTCACCGCCCAGCGCATCGACTATTCGCTGGCGCGGCTCAGCCACTACACGGCGACCAGCGCCACGCATTTCCAGAATTTTGTGCTGTTTACCAACTACCAGTTCTATATCGACGAGTTCTGCGCCTGGGCGCGTCAGCAGATGGTTGAGGGCGGCAACGGCTACACAGCCTTCGTCGAGCCCGGAAACATCGTTACCCAGCCCGGATCGGACAGGCCCGATTCGGACCTGACACTTGCCCGCTTGCCGCAGATGCCGGCCTATCATCTGAAGAGGAAGGGCCACGGCGGCATTACCGTCGTCAATATCGGTGTCGGGCCTTCCAATGCCAAGACAATCACCGACCATATTGCTGTGCTACGCCCGCACGCCTGGCTGATGCTCGGCCATTGCGCGGGCCTACGCAACAGCCAGACGCTCGGCGACTATGTGCTTGCCCACGCCTATGTGCGTGAAGACCACGTGCTGGACGACGACCTGCCGGTCTGGGTCCCGATCCCGGCGCTTGCCGAAGTTCAGGTGGCCGTGCAGGACGCGGTGGCGGAAGTGACCGGCTATGAGGGATACGACCTGAAGCGGATCATGCGCACCGGCACCGTCGCCACCATCGACAACCGCAACTGGGAACTGCGCGACCAGCGCGGCCCGGTCAAGCGGCTGTCGCAATCGCGCGCCATCGCGCTCGACATGGAATCAGCGACCATTGCCGCCAACGGTTTCCGCTTCCGTGTGCCCTACGGCACGCTGCTGTGCGTATCCGACAAGCCGCTGCATGGGGAATTGAAATTGCCGGGCATGGCGACGGCCTTCTACAAGACGCAGGTCAGCCAGCATCTGCAGATCGGCATCCTGGCGCTGCAGAAACTGGCCGCCATGCCGCCGGAAAAGCTGCATTCGCGCAAGCTGCGCAGCTTCTTTGAAACTGCGTTCCAGTAAGGCTGAGAGCCTCTAACGGCGCGGCGACAGGATGACCGACAACAGCGTGCCGGCAACCGCCGACACGACGATCAGCAGATGCGCGTTGACGCTGGCGCTGGCAAGCAAGTCAAAGGCAGCGCCTTTGGCCGGCGCGCCGAAGGATATGGCGCCGGCCGTGATGCCGGCCGGATAGGTGCCGACGCCGGCTGGCGCATGCACCGGCAGGACAGACGATAATTCACCGCCAAGCGCCCCGCCGAAACAGGCGGCAAGCGGCAGGACGCCCATCGTCGCCAGCACCCAGGCGAGCACCGCGACTTTCGTCGACCAGTTGAGAACCGTCATCAACCATGCCCGCACGAAAGCCAGCGCATCTGCCGGCAATCCGGCTTCCACCTCGACCAAAAGTTTGCCGAGCTTGTCCGGCAGGCGCCGCTGCAGAACGGCCAGCGCGTGACCTTTCAACAGGAACAGAGCCAGTGGAGATACGAGAAACAGCCCCCACAGCAACCAGCCGAGCACCTGTTTTTCACCGCCGATGACGAGACCAACACCGGCTGCGGCAAACAGGGCGTGCAGGTCGAGAAGCCGCATGAGCAGCAGCGCCGAGGTACTGTGCGTCAAGGGCACGGCAAATTCCGAGCGCATCAGGATCGGAAAGCTGGTTTCACCGGCCCGGAAGGGCAGCATGATATTGAGGAGATTATGGACCTGCGTCACGCGCAGCAGCGGGAGAAACCGGCCCCGGGTTTCATTCGGGAAATAGTCGTATATCCGGTAGCATCGGATGAAGTAGGTACCGACCAGAAGCATGAGGGCCGACAGCACCGGAACGAGGCCTATCTCGCCCCATTGCCGCAACAGAACCGGCCAACCCCAGATCCACTGGATGAAAGCGGCGTAGGCAATGACGGCAACAAGGGAGACGGCAGTCATCCGGTTGCGGACAAGCCATGAACCCCGGCTGGCATCCTCTCCTGCATTCATATATTTGCTACTTTCCTGTCCGGTGCTATGGAACGGCTGGTTATCACGATAACCTAAGCGAGAGAACCTGCAGCGTTTTTAAAAGGCTTTGATTTTGGATCCCATATTGGAAGCAAACAGGGCAGAGACCGGCGTGACCCAGCCGGTCGAGTTGTCCGTCGTGGTGCCGATCTACAATGAAGAGGAAAGCGTCGGACCGCTGGTCGCCCGCATCCGGGAAGCCATGGCGAATTTCGACAAGCCTTGGGAGCTCATTCTCGTCAATGACGGGAGTACCGACGGCACGCTTGTCAGCGCCCGCAGGGAACTCTCCAGCGGACTGCGGCTGAAGATTGTCGAGCTGCAGCGCAATTTCGGCCAGACCGCCGCCATGCAGGCCGGTATCGACCTCGCGTCCGGCAGGTTGATCGCCACACTCGACGGCGACCTGCAGAACGATCCACGCGACATTCCGGCGATGGTCAAGGCGATCGAAGACCGCGAACTCGATCTTCTCGTCGGCTGGCGGAAGAATCGTCAGGACGGACTGTTGCTGCGCAAGATCCCATCCTGGTGCGCCAATTACCTGATCGGCAAGATCACCGGTGTGAAACTGCACGACTATGGCTGCAGCCTGAAGATCTACCAGGCCTCGATCATCAAGCAGGTCAAGCTGATGGGCGAGATGCACCGTTTCATTCCGGCCTGGGTCGCAGGCGTCGTGCCGAGCAGCCGCATCGGCGAAATGCCGGTCACCCATCACGCCCGCCAGCACGGAACGTCGAAGTATGGGATTTCGCGCACCTTCCGCGTGATCCTCGACCTGCTGTCGGTGCTGTTCTTCATGCGCTACAAGGCGCGGCCGGGACATTTCTTCGGCTCTATCGGCCTTTTCGCCGGCGGCTTCAGTGCGCTGATCCTGTTCTACCTGTTCATCGACAAGTTCGTGTTCGGCAACGATATCGGCACGCGACCGATGCTGATCGTCGGCGTCATGCTGTTCCTGTCCTCGGTCCAGTTGATCACCACCGGCATTCTCGCCGAAATGATGGCGCGGCTCTACTCCGGCGAAAACGACACGCCGCCCTATATCGTGCGCAAGGTCTTCGAGCAGGACAGACTTGATGCTTCGCACTGATTTCCGCCGCCCGGATGCGATGATTTTTGCCGTCGCCGCCTATTTTGTGCTGTGCGTGGCGCTGCGTGTCTTCATCTCTCCGGCGCTCGAAATCGATGAGGGCGAGCAGGCCTTCGTTTCGCAGTTCCTTGCTCTTGGCTACGGCCCGCAACCGCCGTTTTACAATTGGCTGCAATATGCGGTGGTGGAGACATTCGGCGCTTCCCTGACGGCGTTGACCGCCCTCAAACACCTGCTGCTTTTCCTATGCTGCCTGTTCTATGGCCTCGCCGCGCAAATCACCATCAAGGACCGGGCGCTGGCAGCCATCGCAATGCTGGGCGTTCTGACCTTGCCGCCGGTTTTTCTGCTGGCACAACGGGACCTTTCGCACACCGTCTCTGCGCTGTTTGCCGTGTCGCTGTTTCTCTACGGATTTTTCAGGACGCTGCGCAACCCGAGCCTGTTTTCCTATCTGCTGACCGGAGTTGCCGTCGGTATCGGATTGATTTCGAAATATAATTTTGCGCTGGTGCCGGCTGCCGCGATCCTTGCCGTTCTTCCGGAGCGGGATTTGCGTCAACGCCTATTCGACTGGAGGATGATCGCATCCCTTGCCGTCGCC
>NZ_JBFUBH010000072.1:0-13159 GCF_056405855.1 Pararhizobium sp. P1_E7
CATATAATCTGCCTAGTCTTTTGTGCGGGCCCGCAAATTTCAGCCGAATTCTGATCCATTTGGCGTTTTTTCGCAAGGGAAGGCCCTCTTCAGCGCTTCGACTTCTGCTGTGATCTCCTCGTCGTTCTGCCTCATCCCGGCAGGCAGGGAATAGCGCTTGGGCCGACGAAATCGCAGAAAACTGTGACTGGACTTTTCCATAAGCAAGGACTAATTTTCTGGTGTCGTTGCCTTGGCCGAAACCGGAACGGCGTTAAGAGCAAAAGCGTTACTGACCTTCATGTTGAAGCCATTTTCCAAAACCCGTGTTGCGAGACAATTTAGAGCCCGTCATCCGTCAGGTGACGGGCTCATTGATTCTGGACCGCTCGCCCGTCAGGTCTTTTCGCCGGATCCATTTAACTGTTAAAAATCAATATACTAACGCATCACCAGTGCTGCACGAACGGATTTTTAATCGGTCTGGCGTAAACCCAAGCGAACAACGGGGAGCAACGGGTGCCCGAGCGGATGGATATTGCGGCAAAACAGGCAGTAGCACTTTCTGTGGTCATCCCTTGCTACAATGAACGGGACGGCGTCGCAGAACTGCACAGGCGGGTCACGGCTGCCTGCGAGGCGCAGGCCGGTTCGTCCTACGAGATCGTGCTTGTCATCGATGGGRCCACGGACGGGACGCGCGAATCGATAGTCGAGCTCGCGCGCAAAGATGCGCATGTCGTTGCGATCGACCTGTCGCGAAACTACGGTCACCAGATCGCGCTGAGCGCCGGACTGGAGCTTTGCCGCGGCGAAAGGGTCCTTATACTCGATGCCGATCTCCAGGATCCGCCCGAACTGCTCGGCCCGATGATGGCGAAGATGGACGAGGGTTTCGATGTCGTTTACGGCCAGAGGCTGAAGCGCGATGGCGAGAGCCTGTTCAAGAGGTCGTCGGCATCGCTGTTTTACCGGCTGCTTCGGCGGATGGTCGATATCGACATTGCCGCTGATACCGGCGACTTCCGGCTGATGAGCCGCCGCGCCGTCGATCATCTCAACGCCATGCCGGAGCGCTATCGCTTCATCCGTGGAATGGTCAACTGGATCGGTTTGAAGCAGACGGCTTTTCACTATCACCGGCAGGCCCGCTTTGCCGGCACGACGCATTATCCGCTACGCAAGATGGTCCTCCTGGCTGTCGATGCGATGACCAGCTTTTCCATCGCGCCGCTGCGGTTTGCCTCCCACCTGGGCATGGTCTTCGGCCTGATCGGCTTGCTGACGCTCGGCTACACCATCTTCTCCTGGCTGGAGGGCAACGTCATCCCCGGGTGGACGAGCCTCGCCGCGATCGTGCTCATCCTGGGCAGCGTTCAGCTGCTGGTGCTGGGTATTTTCGGGGAATATCTGGGGCGCATGTACATGGAGACGAAGCGGCGGCCGCTCTACATCGTCAACGAAATTGTATGTTGCGATACGGCCGCAGACGGCACGGATGTGCATGTGCATCGCCTGCAGGCACTCGTTCGGGGAGCCGCCCGTGCTTGAGGCCGAATTCGACAAGTTTGCCGATGAATACGAGCAGGAGCACGCCGCCAGCATTCGCCTGAGCGGCGAGGCGCCGGCCTTTTTTGCCCGCTACAAGATCAGCGATGTGGCCGCGGTCCTGGCACGCCGCGGCAAGAAACCGCTGCGGATTCTCGATTTTGGTGCCGGCGTCGGCAACTCGCTCGGCCCGATGCGGCAAGCCTTTCCCGACAGCGAGATTGTACTGCTCGATCCTTCGTCCCAATCGCTGGATATCGCCCGTACCCGTTTTCCCGGCCAGGCACATTGCCAGCCATTCGACGGCCGGACCATTCCGTATGACGACGATCATTTCGACCTGGTATTCACGGCCTGCGTCTTCCACCATATCCCCGAGGCACTGCATGTCGGTCTTCTCGCTGAGATCGGCCGGGTGATGAAGCCGGGCGGCAGCTTCTTCCTGTTCGAGCACAATCCCTGGAATCCGCTGACGCAGCATGCCGTGCGAAACTGCAGTTTCGACGAGAATGCCGTTCTGATCGATGCCCGCCAGATGAACAGGCGGATGGCCGCCGCCGGCTTTTCGAGGACCAAAACCGTATACCGGATCTTCTTTCCGCGTTTTCTCGCCAAATTGCGGCCGCTGGAGCGCTACCTCGCCCGCGTTCCGATGGGAGCCCAGTATTTTGTTCACGCGATCAAACCGAGCGCTTGAGGCCGTGCGCCTCTTCCGGTTCGCAGCGGTCGGATTGCTCAACACCGCGCTTGGATACACGATCATCCTCGCAGCGCTGGCATTGGGTTGCGGCGACATCGTGTCCAACATTCTCGGCTACGCCTTCGGGCTGATGCTCGGATTTGTCCTCAACAGCCGGTGGACATTTGCAGATGCGGCACGCCGGCGCAAAGGCACTCCGCTTCGATACGCTCTGAGCTTTGTGACTGCCTACGGCGCCAATCTGGCGGTTGTTTTCACAGCCATTTCCTGCGGTCTCACCAACAATCCGTGGGTGCATCTGGCCGGAATCTGCGTCTATTCGGTTCTCTTTTATCTCGCATCATCGCGGTTCGTTTTCGTTCCCGCCGCCCTGCCCAGCAATTCCGACGACATCGCATTTTGAGTGTGGACCATGGCCGCGACTGAAATAACCTTTGAAGAGACGATCCCGCAGGACAAGCCTGTCCTTGGCGATCAACAGTTGGCAGTGGAACAAAGCCGGCGAATCCGGTTGATCGTCTGCCTTTCCCTGGTCCTGATCGTTACCGCAAAGCTCCTCCTCTATTCGTCGGCGCTTTTGCATGATCCGGACAATTGGTGGCAGGTGAAAGTCGGACAGGACATATTGGCAAACAGGGTTATCCCGGTCGTCGATACCTATTCGCATACGTTTGCGGGCCAGCCGTGGATTGCCAAGGAGTGGCTGGGGCAGGTGCTTCTGGCGGCCGGTTACAAGACCTTCGGCTGGAGCGGGGTGATCTTCGTAACGGTCTCGACGGTCGCCCTGTCGACGTTTATCTTGACCTGGTATCTGAGCGCTGCTCTAAAGCCGCTCGTGACGATCGCCCTTGTCATGGTCCTCACCTTTTTCGTGGGTGCGGTCTACAATGCACGGCCGCTGATCTTCAGCCTTCCCATTATGGTCCTGTGGACGGCGATGCTGTTTCAGGCGGCCCGCAACAGGCAGCCACCGCCGTTCTGGTTGCTGGGACTGCTTGCCCTGTGGGCCAATCTGCACGGCACATTTACCTTCGGCTTCGTCATCGCGGCGTTTGCCGGGCTGGATTTTTTGGCGCGCGCGCGTTTCTCGCAGCCACGCATTCTCGCCATGTGGATCGCCTTCGGCCTCCTTTGCCCCCTGGTCACCATGATCAATCCTTACGGCGCAAAGGCCATACTGGCCACCTTCACTGTCGCATCGGGCAATGAGGCGGTTGCCCATATCAGCGAATGGAACCCCTTCAATGCCCGCACGGACGTCTTGTCCGAGACCTTGCTTCTAACCGTCATCGCTGCCTTGCTGGTCACACGAATACGCATCCGCTGGACCTACGCCGCCTTCTTCATCTTTACGCTGCATCTGTTTCTGGCCTATTCGCGTTTTCAGTACCTCTGGCTGCTGCTCGTGCCGATCGTATTGGCGGCCGACGTCGCGGAACAATTTCCCGGCTTGTCAACGCGCAAATGGATGGGAGAAACCCGCGACGTTGTTGAATGCGCTGTCGCCAAACACTACCGCCAGATCAGCGGTGTGATCGTGGTGGGCTGGTTTGCGGCCTGTGCAATCTTTCTGAGCTTTTCGACGGTCACACCGAGTGACAAGACCTCTGCATCCGGTGCACTGGCTTTCGCGCAGGCACATGGCCTGTCCGGAAATGTGCTGAACGCCTACAATTTTGGAGGCAGCTTGATCTTCCACGGCGTCAAGACCTATATCGATGGCCGGACCGACCAGCTTTTCCTGAATGGTTTCATGAATGCAACGGTCGAAATGGGAACCGCCGCCGGGAAGCCCATTTTGCAAAAATCGATCGAAGAACATGCCATCAAATGGGCGCTACTCGAGCCGGATGACAGGCGTATTCCCTTCTTCAACGAGCTTTCCGGTTGGCGCAAAGCCTATGAAGACAAGTTTGCCGTCATCTATGTCAACGGCAACTGATCCGTCTTTGAAAAAGTTGCCGAAGCGTTCCTGGCAAATCCCGATCATCCATCGCCCCCGGGGCTACGTATCGTTTTGCAACAGCGCCTATGCCGTCTTTACTGTAACCTAATGTCCTCACCGCATTTTTCTCTTCAGTTCCCGGCCAAAGGCTAGAATCCCCGTCTTTTTTCCCAATCAGAACGAGTGTATTGCTTTCCCGACACTCGGGAGGGGATATGTTTTCGTACACACGGCAATCACTGTGGCCAGCCGGAACCGGCCGTTGGTTCTGTTCCCTTGCGCCGGTGGCACTTTCGCTGTTTGCGGCCCCGGCATTTGCTACCGAGCCTGGCGGTCAATCGTGGAACGGCTGTTATGTCGGTGCCAATGCCGGCTATGCGCGAGCAGGTGCCGATGCAACCGATTCACCCTTTCGCGACGGCCCCTTTGCCGGCTCCGGTTTTTCCTGGAACGGCGGCGCCGGCGAGTATGAAACCATCAAAAGCCACGATGGCGGCCTGACGGGGGGTGTCGAAGCGGGTTGTGACCGCCAGATTGATCTTGGCGGCACACCTCTTGTCATCGGCGGTGTCGTCGATTTCAGCGCGATGAACCTGGAGGCAACCGGCACTTCGGCGATCGTCGGCGATACGCATACGCGTGCCGGCATCGATTGGGCAGCCAGTTTTCGAGCCCGCGCCGGCCTTGGCGCAGGCGATGTCCTGTTTTTCGTCTCGGGCGGCGTTGCCGTCGCCGACGTCGATGTCCGCGCCTTCGACAAGGAAGTGTTGCCCACATTTGGGCGGATGAATGTGTCCGGCGGCGGTACGGAGACCGGCTGGGTGGCCGGCGCAGGCGCGGAGTGGCGCGTCAAGCCAAACCTGTCGCTCTCACTCGAATACCTGCATTACGATTTCGGCTCGGTGACGGCGACAGGCCCCGCCATCGAACCCGTCGGTGCTTTTCCGCGCTTCGAGAACGACGTGCGGCTCGATACCGTGCGGATCGGACTGAAGTGGCGGATGTGACGGCAATTGCCTGATCGGATCAACGGACCCGCTTCGCGGTTTCGGCGAAGGATCACATATAAATAAGCCAATTTTTTCAACGGGCATGATGTCCGAAAACGCAATTACATCAAGCGAGACAACCAGCCTCCGGAGGCCTCCGGCCAGCGCTGTGGTCCATAAGTATTTTGGGGGAAACGATGACCGGCATTGTCATGGAGACTGCAGACGAGACGAAAGCCAGCGGCGGGCTGCAGGTCGTATTCATCGACGCCGGACTTGCTGATGCGCAAGATCTCGCGGCCAGCATTCCTGCGGGGGCTGAACTCGTCTGGATCGATCCGGCAACCGACGCGATCACGCAGATGGCCGAATGGGCAGTGGGCAAATCCGGCTATGATGCCATTCACATCATCTCCCATGGCGAGCCCGGCGCGCTGCTGCTCGGCAGCACGCTGGTCGATGCAGCATCGCTGCAGGCGCACGGTCCTGAACTCGCGGCTTTGGGCGAAGCGCTCGGCGAAACGGGCGATATTTTGCTCTACGGCTGCAATGTGGCTGCGGGATCTGCGGGAGCGGGATTCCTTGATCTGCTGGCCCAATATTCTGGCGCCGATATTGCAGCTTCCACCGACGCGACCGGCGCAGCGCACCTGGGAGGCAACTGGACCCTCGAGCGTCAAGTTGGCAGCATCGAGACCAGCGCCCTGGGTGCCGATGGATCGCCCGGCTATGACGCGCTTCTCGCAACGCCGATATTGGGTACGCTGATTTTCACCGGCAATACCGGCACGGCGGACGGGATCGTCGAGGATGGCGAGGCAGGTTCGACCAATCTGTCGGGGATCGATATCCAGGTGCGGAACATAAGCGACGTCAACGGCACCGCCGTTGGCAATATTTCTTGGGAGAGCAATAGCTTCCTATCCAGCAGCGACAATTTTACCGGGTTGACATACAACGACGGCGCCAATGGCGGAACGAAGGGTATGTCGATAAAATCGGCAGATGGAAGCGATTTCGGCATCGACCAGTTCACCTACTACAACTGGGGCGAGACGCAATCCACGACAATTACCGTCAAAGGATATTTGAATGGCGTCCAGGTGGCATCAACCACCTTTGAGGGATGGGATTCAAATTACTTTCCGCAAGTCGTTTCACTGGGCGCTGCGTTCGACATTGTCGATGACGTTCGGCTGTATATTTCCGCAGGCGGCTATCGCGGCGATCAATTAGAGACGAACCACACCATCAACAACATCGTCATCACAGCAGCGCCTCCAACCGCTGCGATCGTGGTCTCGGACACTGCACTGAAGCTGGGCGAAACCWCGCTGGTYACYTTCACCTTCAGCRARGCCGTCACRGGCTTCACYACCGCCGATCTYACAGTCGCCAATGGCGCGCTGACCAACCTGARCTCGTCCGACGGCGGCATCACCTGGACGGCGACSYTGACGCCGARCGCCAGCATCACGGACGCGACCAACSTCATCACGCTCRACAATACCGGSGTGRCRGACCTTWCGGGCAWTGCCGGAAGCGGCACCACGGACTCGAACAACTACTCCATCGACACCCAGCGCCCGACCGCGACCATCGTGGTCGCCGATACCGCGCTGACGGCGGGCGAAACCTCGCTGGTYACYWTCACCTTCAGCGAAGCCGTCASSGGCTTCACCACCGCCGACCTGACGATTGCCAATGGCACGCTGACCGCGGTGAGTTCGTCCGACGGCGGCATCACCTGGACGGCGACGTTGACGCCCACCAACGGCGTCAACGATACGAGCAACCTCATCACTTTGAATAATTCCGGGGTGGCAGACATTGCGGGCAATGCGGGAAGCGGCACCACCAATTCCAACAATTATGCCATTGATACCGTGATTCCGACCGCCACCATCGTGGTCGCGGACAACGCACTGAAGGTGGGCGAACCCTCGCTGGTGACCATCACCTTCAGCGAGGCTGTCACCGGTCTCACCAACGCCGATCTCACAGTTGCCAACGGCACGCTGAGCGCTGTGAGTTCATCCGATGGCGGCATCACCTGGACGGCGACGTTCACGCCCACCGCCGGCATCACGGACGCGACCAACCTTATTACGCTCGACAATACCGGCATCTCGAACGCGTCCGGCAATGCCGGAACCGGCACCACCGATTCCAACAATTATGCCATCGATACCGTGCGCCCGACCGCGACCATCGTGGTCGCTGACAGCATGCTGGGAATAGGTCAGACCTCGCTGGTGACCTTCACCTTCAGCGAGGCTGTCACTGGTTTCACCAACGCCGACCTGACGATTGCCAACGGCACGCTGAGCGCTGTGAGCTCGTCCGACGGCGGTATCACCTGGACAGCGACGTTCGCGCTCAGCGCCGGGATCACGGACACCACCAACCTCATCACGCTCGACAAAACCGGCGTGACGGACATTGCGGGCAATGCCGGAAGCGGCATCACCAATTCCAACAATTATGCCGTCGACAGCCAACGTCCGACAGCGACCATCGTGGTCGCCGATGCCACGCTGAAGGCAGGCGAAACCTCGCTGGTCACCATCACCTTCAGCGAGGCTGTCACCGCATTCGACAACTCCGACCTGGCGATTGCCAACGGCTCGCTGAGCGCCGTCAGCTCGTCCGATGGCGGCATCACCTGGACGGCGACGCTGACGCCGAACGCCAGCATCCACGATACGACCAACCTCATCGTCTTGAACAATACCGGAGTGTCGGACCTTGCCGGCAACACAGGAACCGGCACCACCAATTCCGCCAACTACACCGTCGATACCATACGCCCGACCGCGACCGTCGTGGTCGCCGATACCGCGCTGACGCTTGGCGAAACCTCGCAGGTCACCATCACCTTCAGCGAGGCAGTCAGCGGTTTTACCACCGCCGATCTCACAGTCGCCAATGGCGCGCTGASCAACCTGAGCTCGTCCGACGGCGGCGTCACCTGGACGGCGACGTTGACGCCGAACACCAGTATCACGGACGCGACCAACCTTATTACGCTCGACAATACCGGCGTCTCGAACGCCTCCGGCAATACCGGAACCGGCACTACCGATTCCAACAGTTATGCCGTCGATACCGCGCGCCCGACCGCGACCATAGCGGTCACGGACAGCGTGCTGGGAACAGGACAAACCTCGCAGGTCACATTTACCTTCAGCGAGGCTGTCACTGGTTTCACCCTCGCCGATCTCACAGTTGCCAATGGCACGCTGAGCGGTCTGAATACGTCCGACAACATCACCTTTACGGCGACGCTGACGCCCGCCGGCGGGATCACGGACACGAGCAATGTCATCACCCTCAACAATACCGGAGTGACGGACCTTGCGGGCAATGCCGGAAGCGGCACCACCGATTCCAACAACTATGCCATCGACGGTGTTGCCCCCGGCGTCACGTCGATCGTGCGCACCGGCAGCGAGAACACCAATGCCGGCAGCGTTCAATACACGGTAACATTCACGGAAAGTGTGTCCGGCGTCGATGTTTCGGATTTTTCGCTGACGCCGGTCGGCGCCGTCACTGGCACGATAGCCAGCATCACCGCGGTCAACGGCAGCACGTATACGGTCACCGTCAATGGCATCACCGGTAATGGCTCTTTGCGGCTCGATCTGAATAATGGAGCCACCGGCATTTCCGATGCTGCCGGAAACGCCATCGCCTCTGGATACACCACCGGCCAATCCTATCAGATTGACCATGCGGCACCCGCTGTCACATCGGTCAGCACGCCTGCGAACGCGACCTATGTCACCGGCCAAAATCTTAACTTCACCGTCAATTTTGACGATGCGGTGATCGTCAGCACGGCCGGCGGCACGCCGCGGATTGCCGTGACGCTGGACACTGGCGGTACGGTTTATGCGGCATATGTCAGTGGCAGCGGGACGTCGGCGCTGGTCTTCCGCTTGCCCGTCACCGCCGGCCAAGCCGACATGACTGGTGTCACGCTTGGAGCCGGCATCAATCTCAACGGAGGCACGATCCGAGACGCGGCTGGCAACAACCTGGTGCCTGCGCTGAACGGCGTCCCCGCGACAAATGGGATCCTGATCGGCAACGACGCGCCGGTGCTGACCGGTGACCTCAAGGCAACGGTTGCCGAAGGGGGCAGCTACACGCTGAAAGCCGCCGATCTGAGCTTCAGCGACGCGGATGACAGCGCTGCCGGTGTCAGTTTCACGGTCTCGAGCGTGGCCAGCGGCACGCTGCTGGTCAACGGCAGGGCGGCGGCAAGCTTTACCGCGGCCGATATTGCCGCCGGCCGCGTCACCTTCCGGCATGACGGTTCCGAAACGGTCAAGGCCTCCTTCAAGGTTCTGGTTGAAGACGGCAACGAGGACGGTTCAACGCCGGTCAGCTCGGCCTTCAACCTCACCGTCACACCCGTCAACGATGCGCCGGCGCTGAAAGTGACGCAGACGATTGCCGCCATTGCCGAGAACGCATCGACGGCAGCCCCGCGCAAGGTAGCGGACCTCACCGTGCTTGATGCCGACGGCGGCAGCAACAAGCTATCGCTTGCCGGTGCTGACGCATCGCTGTTTGAGATACGCGACAACGCGCTATGGCTGAAGGCGGGGGCCAAGCTCGATTTCGAGACCAATCCGATCCTCGACGTCACCATCCGCCTGGATGATCCGGCGCTTGGAACGAGCTACGAAGCATCGAAATCCATAAAAATATCGGTCAAGGACGTCCTCGAACAGGTCCCCGGCACGTCCGGCAACGAGACACTTACGGGGGGAAATACCGACGACTATCTGGACGGCAAGGGCGGTAACGACATCATCATCGGCGGCGGCGGTAACGACACGCTCGCCGGCGGTACCGGCGTCGATACGCTCACCGGCGGCGCCGGTGCCGATACCTTCGTTTTCCGCTTGATTGACGATTCGGCCAAGGGAATTTCGGGATATGTGAACAACGCCACGCTCGGTTCGCAATCCGGACAGGACAAGCGTGACATCATCACCGATTTTACCCACGGCAGCGACAAGATCGACTTGTCAGCGATGGATGCCAACACCAAACTAACGGGTAATCAGGCCTTCACATGGCTTGGCCAGGGTGACTTTGGCGGCAAGGCAGGACAGTTGCTCCAGCGTCAATTCAATGAGACGGGCACGGCAAAGGACAAAACCATCGTCTACGGTGATGTCGATGGCGACGGACGGGCAGACTTCCAGATCGAGATTGCCGGACTGTTGGCGCTACGGGCCGACGACTTCATCCTGTAGCGGACGGATTTAGCCGCCGCTGCGACATCCGGCGAATGGGATCGCGGCGGCGGAAATTCGTTGCCGGGCCGTCGAACGATGGCCCAAAAATGCTGCAGTGGTTACCTGCCTTCCGCCGCAGCAGGTGGCCGGATCATCGCGATATCCTCGCGCATGAATGGCACGGCATCTGTCGATCGCTCCGTTCCGAACTCGCGTGCATATTGATGGCCCGAATAGTTCGCGGCCGCGATCAGCCCCGGCGCCAGACAGTCGCCGATGCGGGTGACGGACTGTATCCCCGCATCCGCCCATTCCTCGCGGCGCGCGGTCAGGTCCAGCCAGAGGCTTTCATCAGGGAGGCGGGCGGTAACCGGGATGAAGGCGGCGCAATCGATCGACTTTGTCTTTCCGCTGTAGATGCATGCCAGTTCGAGGCTGGCGGCCGTGCGGCCGGCAAGACAGTGAGCGGTGATGATCGTCACGTCGAGATCGATCAGCCGCCGCTGGATCCGAGCCTGTTCCAGTGTGTGGTTGCTCCATGGTGCAACCTGAGCCTCCGGCGTCACGAAGGTCACTTTCCGCCCGGACGCCGCCAGCAGTTCGGCCAGTACGCTGCCCATGTAGAAACAGTCATCGTCAAAAACGACGACCGGCCCATCCCCCGAAACAGCTTTCGCCCCGTCGCGGAGCAAGGCATCCGGAGATAGGGTCACGCCGGCCTGCAGATAATCCAGTGGCAGACAGTGCGTGCGCCCGACCCCGTCGGAGCGCCAATGCGAGCCGGTAGCGAGGGCAATATGGGGGATGCCGTATTGCAGGATATCGTCGGCGCTCAAGGGGCTTTGCAAATACATCTGCGCATTCTGGTAGGACTTTAATTGCCCCACCCGCCAGTCCCGCACACGCGCCCATGTTGCAAGTCCCGGCAGCCTGCTTTCGCGGCTGACCCGGCCGCCCCATTCCCGGCCAGCTTCCGCCAAGGTGACGTCGAGGCCGCGCTGCGCCAGCGCCCGCGCCGCTTCAAGCCCAGCCGGCCCGCCGCCGACGACGAGCACGGCACCGGTCTCGTCCGCGGCTGCGATCCTTTCCGGATGCCAGCCCTTGCGCCACTCTTCACCCACTGTCGGATTTTGCGTGCAGCGCATGGGAACGGAGGTGTTGTCGCCGGATGTGCAGATATTGCAGCCGATGCACTCGCGAATATCGTCGATGCGTCCGTCTTCGATCTTCTTTGGCAGAAACGGATCGGCGATGGAGGGACGCGCCGCGCCGATGAAATCCATGATGTCCTGCCTGATCACCCGCGCCATGCTGTCCGGCGAAGTGTAGCGGCCAACGCCGACAACGGGCTTGGTGGTCACCGATTTGACAAAGCGAATATAGGGTTCCTGAAAGCCTTCCTCGGAAAACCTGGATGTCTGGCTGTCGTTCGACCAGTTCGAAAGGTTGACGTCCCAGAGATCCGGCACCTCGGCAAGCGCCTCGATGATGTCGCGCCCTTCGCCCTCGCAGGTAATGCCGGAAGGGCCGAGCAGCTCGTCGACGGCCAGCCGGACGGCGAGCGCGCAGGTATCGCCGACGACGTCGCGCGCATCGCCGAGAATTTCCCTGAACAGGCGCAGCCGGTTCTCGAAGGAGCCGCCATATTCGTCGGTGCGATGGTTGTGCCGGCGCGACAGGAAGTGCTGGATCACGCTCATGTCATGGCCGGAATAGATGTAGATGATATCGAAGCCGGCCTGTTTGGCGCGGATGGCGGCATTGCGGTACCAGCGGCGCATATCGGCGATATCGGACTTGTCCATGGCCCGCGCCTGAACCGGATCCAGCCCGTCGCCGATGACGTGCGACGGGGCGAGTGGTATCATCCGGCTGAAGCGATTGGCGACGTGCAGCCCGTTATGAACCAGCTGGATTGCCGCAAGGCTGCCATGCGCATGAATTTTATCGGCGACCAGGGAAAGCGCGCCGATATCGCCGTCATCCCACAGCCTGGCCTCGTTGGCCGGCGTCAGGTCGGAGGTGGGGTGGATTTCCGCCTCCTGCGTCGAGATCACCGCCCAGCCGCCTTCCGCCTTTATCCCGCGCATATGTGCCTCGGCATTGGGATAACGATAGCCCATGCCGGAACAGTGGGGGACCTGGTAGAAGCGATTGCGTGCTGTCAAAGGTCCGATTTTCACCGGTTCGAAAAGCACGTCGTAGCGGGGATCTCTCGTCATCGTCTGGCCGTCGTCCACTCTGCTGATGTCGATGCCGCGGCGATCTGCCGGACAGTCGGAAGGCAGGATAGCGGGCTTCGGTCATCTTGCAAGAGAAATTATACAGTCATATAATTACTCTATAGCAATTTGAAAATGTTCCATTTTAGCGATTATCGCCCGGCCGGTGGTGAGGTTCAAGCCGCGTCTTCGAGGATCATCGCTGCACCCTTTTCCGCGACCATCATTGTCGGCGCATTGATGTTGCCGGCCGTGACATTGGGAAAGATCGAGGCATCGACGATGCGCAGGCCTTCGACCCCATGCACCCGAAGCCGGGCATCCACCACCGATGCCGTTGCGTCCGGCCCCATCATGCAGCTGCCGCACAGGTGATAGATCGAGCTGGCATTGGCGCGGAAATAGTCAAGCAGGCTTTCGTCGCTCGCCGCCGACGGCGACGGGGACACTTCCGCGTCGATGATGGCGGCTAATGACGGCGCCGATGCGATCTTGCGCACCAGCCGGCTCCCCTCGAT
>NZ_JBFUBH010000073.1:0-12756 GCF_056405855.1 Pararhizobium sp. P1_E7
GGTGAAGCTGATCTTTCGCACCTTTGGATGAGTGCACAGTTCGCGGCCGATCGCGTCACCCTCCGACGCGTAGACGAGGTTCAGAACGCCGTCCGGAAAACCGGCCAGCTTCGCCAGTGCAAACATGGCGCCTGCGACCAGTGGCGTCTGCTCCGCTGGCTTCAAGACGACGGTACAGCCGGCGGCAAGCGCCGGCGAGATCTTGCGAGCCACCATCGAGGCTGGAAAGTTCCAGGGCGTGATGGCACCAACGACGCCTATCGGCTGCTTGATCACCAGCATGCGCCTATCGTTCGACGGGGCGGAGATCGTCTCTCCATAGATGCGGTTCGCCTCTTCAGCATACCACTGAAGATAGGCCGCCGCATGCTGCACCTCGGACTTTGCCTCGGCCAAAGGCTTGCCCATCTCAGCGGTCAGGATCGCTGCGAGATCGTCGCTGTGCTCCAGAATCAGCCGATGCCATTCCCACAGCACGTTCGATCGCTCGCGAGCGGTGAGATGAGCCCATGGTTCCTGGGCGGCATGGGCTCTTTCGATGGCGGCGCGAGCATCGTCCGCGCCCATGTCAGGCACCTCCGCAAGCAACTCGCCGGTCGAAGGATTGAAAACGGCAAAGCGTTGTCTCGATATGGCGACCGACGGATCCGGCTCCGCTGCGAGGTCGAGGAAGAGTTGCGGCTTGTCCAGGTGTTTTGTCAGCGCCGGTGTCAGCGTCATTCCTCTTCCTCCATCAGTCCTGTGCGGCTGCGATGTCCACGCACCTCTATGCGAAACGGGAAAGCCGGAGCAATGACCCATCACTGCTCCGGTGCCTTCCTTTGCTGGCGATGATTTGTCGCCGTTAGATCAAGGCGATCACGGCTTCGATCTCGACCTTGGCACCTTTGGGCAGTGCCTTGACTTCATAGCAGGCGCGGGCAGGGAAGGGCGTGGAGAAGAAGCCGGAATAGATGCGGTTGACCTCCGCGAAATCACCGAGATCGGTGAGGAGGACTGTCGTCTTCACCGTCTTCGCCAGCGTGGTTCCTGCGGCCTTGGCAATCGCTGCGAGATTCTTGAGGCATTGCTCGGCCTGTTCGATCGCATCAGCCGAGTTGAACTCGCCTGTAGCCGGATCAATCGGCAACTGACCGGAGACGAAGAGCAGATCGCCGACCTTGATGGCTTGAGAGTAGGGGCCAACAGCGCTCGGGGCGTCGGTTGTGGAAATTGGTTCGATCAAAGCTCAGTCCTCCATGATGATTGATGTGGTGTTTGGATCAGGCGTAGCGGCTGACTGCCAGGTCGGTAGCATCGATCTCAGGCTTACGGCCTGAGACGAGATCGGCAATGACGCGCGCAGAGCCGGAACTCATTGTCCAGCCGAGCGTACCGTGCCCGGTATTGAGGAAAAGGCCAGCAATCTTCGTCGGACCGATGACCGGCGTGCCATCTGGCGTCATTGGTCGCAGCCCTGACCAGAAGGTCGCCTTGCCGGCATCGCCGCCCGGAAAGAGGTCCATGACGGAATGCTCGAGCGTGCGCCGGCGCGCCTCACCGAGATCATTGGTATAGCCGGAGATTTCGGCCATGCCGCCGACGCGGATACGGTCGCCAAGCCGRGTGATGGCAATCTTGTAGGTCTCGTCCATGATCGTCGATTCGGGTGCGCGCGAAGCATCGGTAATCGGGATTGTCAAGGAATAGCCCTTGACCGGATACACCGGCAGTTTGATGCCGTAGCGCTTAAGGAGCAGCGGCGAATAGCTGCCAAGTGCAACGACAACCGCATCGGCTGCGAGCCGTTCCCAGTTGGTYACGACACCCCGGACCCGGCCGCCTTCGACATCCAGTTTCTTGACTTCGGTGCCCCAAGAGAAGCGAACGCCCAATTGTTCGGCCTTGTTGGCGAGGGCATTGGTGAACTTGAAGCAGTCGCCGGTTTCATCCTTCGGCGTCTGCAGGCCACCGACGATCTTTTCACGCACATGGGCGAGCGCCGGCTCGACGCGAACGCATCCATCGCGATCGAGAACCTCGAAGGGAATCCCGTCGGCGGCAAGCGCCTTGACGTCCTTGGCGGAAGCATCGAGCTGTGCCTGCGTGCGAAAGAGCTGCAACGTACCCTGCATCCGCTCGTCATATTCGATGCCCGTTTCCTTGCGCAGCGCGGCAAGTGAGATGCGGCTATAGTCGGCCAACCGCAGCATCCGGCTCTTGTTAATGGCGTAACGCTCGGACGTGCAGTTCACGAGCATCTTGGCCATCCAGCAGAGCATGGCCGCGTCGATTTTCGGCCTCAGGATCAGCGGCGCATGCTCCATGAACAGCCATTTTAGGGCCTTCATCGGAATGCCCGGCGCTGCCCAGGGCGAGCAATAGCCGAAGGAGACTTCGCCGGCATTGGCAAAGCTCGTTTCCAGCGCTGGGCCTTTCTGCCGGTCGATAACCGTGACGTCGTGGCCGGCTTTCGCCAGTTGATAGGCGGAGGTGACGCCGACGATGCCGGCCCCAAGAACGATGACTTTCATGATGTCCCCAATGATCGAGCCCCACGGCTCCTAGCGATATTGCCGGTGATAACGGTCACCCAGGCTGGTCAGGATTTCGTAGGATATGGTGCCGGCATCGCGAGCCACGTCCTCGAGCGTTTGATGCGGGCCGAGCACCTCGACGAGGCTGCCCAATCGCAGTGTGCCTTCGGGCAGCGCCGTGATGTCTACCGTGATGCTATCCATCGAGACGCGGCCGACAATCGGAAGGCGTGTGCCCTGGTAGTAGACGGCCCCACGTCCGCTCAGGCTCCGCGGCAATCCATCAGCGTAGCCTGCCGCAATGGTCGCAAGCCGGGTTTTACTGTCCGCGATGTGGGTGCCGCTGTAGCCGACCTTTGCACCTGCTGGTACCGTGCGCGTCTGCACGATCGCGACGTCGAGACGAACGACCGGCTCCATCGGGTTGGCTTCTCCCGCGGCTGGGGCGCCGCCATAAAGGGCGATTCCCGGGCGCGCGAGAACACCATGATACGTCTTGCCGAGGAAAATGCCGCCCGAATTGGCGAAGCAGACATCGAGGCCTCGGAATTCTTCGGCGATGCGCTTCATCTCAGCCAGTTGGTCATCGTTCTGATAGCTGTCCATCTCATCGGCCGAAGCCAGGTGGCTCATGATGAACAGGATCTCGACGGTGCCTTGGCCAGCCAGTTCTGCCGCGAGAGCCTCGCGCTCTTCAACGGGCACGCCAAGCCGCGACATTCCAGTGTCGAACTGAAGCACGGCGGGCAGCGTCCGTTTCATGCGCTTTGCAGCCACTTGCCAGCACCGCCATTGCTCAAGCGAATTCAGAACCGGGATGATGCCGCTCTCAGCGCAGGGCTCCTCATTGCCCGGCTGCAGGCCGTTGAGCACAAAAACCTGGGCATCCGCGGCAAGCAGCGGGCGCAATCTCGCGGCTTCTGCAAAATGCGCAACGAAGAAGTGCCGGCAGCCCGCGCGATAAAGAGCGGGAGCCAGGCGCTCCGCACCAAGACCATAGGCGTCGGCCTTCACGACGGCCGCGGCCCGCGCTGGTGCAAGGATCGAGCAGAGTTTTGAATAATTGCGAGCAAGCGCCGAAAGGTCGAAAGTCAGATATCCAGAAGCGCCCTTGTTTGGAACCGTTGCTTCTCTCTCCTGCATGACGACGACGCGGTCCATGTCCGACTCCCCTTAACCTGGCAGCGAACTTATGAAATAACGAGCGAAATTGTTGGCATATGTGACGTTGATTGTTTCAAAATAGATGATCGATTCGCATCTTCGATCACATTTGCGGGGATTAATGCTATGATGGCATTGGACACTATCGACCGAAACATTCTGAGATTGCTTCGGGTTGACGCTCGGGTCAGCAATGCCAAACTTGCCGCTGAGGTCGGCCTTTCGCCATCAGCGTGTCTGAGACGCATCAAACTTTTGGAGCAGGCTGGCGTTATCCGCGGCTATACGGCCCTGATCGACGCCACCCAGTCGGAATCGACGATCGCCGTGATCATCAACATCACGCTCGAGCGGCAAACGGAAGACTATCTTGACCGGTTCGAGGCGGCGGTCCGCAAACACCCCGAAATTAGGGAATGCTACCTGATGACCGGTGGCTCAGATTATTTGCTGCGGGTCGATGTCGAGAACGCTGGTGCGTTCGAACGGATTCACAAGGAAGTCCTCTCCACACTGCCGGGCCTATTGAGAATCCATTCGAGCTTTTCGATCCGGGACGTCCTGGCGGCGCGCTCACGGTCGCGCCGGTCATAGTCGCCTCCGTCCGTCTCGCTTCCACGAGGACGTAACGGACAGAGCACGTGTCCCAGCTGCCGTTTTGACAGGCAGCCCAGTTCCATAAGGTATCTTATGCGATATGTTATAACATCACACTGCTGCCAGAGGCGTGAATGCCGGTTTCCTGCATCGGCTCACAGGACTACGCCGAATTTCACCACTCGATGCCGGATATCCTGCTGCGTCGCAGCAACTTTGGGAAGGCTTGTGAGCTAGAGAGACATGCAGCACGTAGATCCCCATCGGGCCAGTTCAACAACCCTCGCTCCACTTCGGAACGAGGTGTTTCGTTCGATCTGGACGGCCTCACAAATATCCAGTCTCGGGTGGCTCGTACAGACGGTTGCCATCAGTTGGCTAATGGCGACCATTTCGGCTTCCGACCTGATGGTTGCACTCGTGCAGGCCGCGTCCACGTTGCCGGTGTTCTTCCTGTCAATCCTCGCCGGTGCCATCGCCGACAATTTCAGCCGCCGATGGGTGATGTTTGCGGGACACTCCCTGTTGGCGTTGGCGTCAACGACACTGGTGATTTCTGTCTACCTCGGATTTATCAGTCCCTGGCTCATCCTCGGACTGGGCTTCCTCGCCGGCTGCGGCTTCGCGTTGAATGATCCAGCCTGGCACGCTTCCATCGGCGATATCCTGCACAAGCGCGACATTCCGGCCGCGGTGACGCTGACGTCTGTCGGATACAACATCGTGCGTAGCGTTGGTCCGGCTTTGGGGGGCGTGATCCTGGCGTTCTTCGGACCGCTCACCGCTTTCGCCCTGGCCGCGCTGTGCGATCTGACACCGCTTGGCGCCATTTGGCGCACCAAATGGCACGTCCGTACTTCGCCTCTCCCGCGTGAGAAAATGACCACGGCTATTCACGATGGGCTGCGCTTCACGGCAATGTCCCTGGAAATCAGGTCGGCGATCGCACGCGCGACCCTGTTCGGGTTGGCCAGCATTTCCATCCTCGCGCTGCTTCCTCTCATTGTGCGTGACCAACTCACAAGCGGGCCAATCGTCTACGGCATTCTGTTGGCCGGCTTCGGCGCGGGGGCGTTTATCGCCGGCATGAGCAACAGCTTCCTCCGGCGGATCATGTCGCAAAACAAGCTGGTGGCGGTCGCCTCTGTTGCCTGCGCAGCATGCTGCCTTTGCCTTGCCCTGACATCGTCGGTCACTGTCGCGGCTTTTGCGTTGGCACTCGGGGGTGCGGGCTGGGTCATCACCTGGACGGGCATCGACGTCTCGGTGCAGTTGGCCAGCCCAAGATGGGTTGTCGGCCGAACCCTCTCGATCTACTACGCCTTGAGCTCCGGCGGCATGGCTGCCGGCAGTTGGATCTGGGGAACCGTCGCCCAGAACTACTCCCTGACCTGGGCTCTGGAGGGCGCCGCGGGGGCTCTGTTGCTGGTCGCGGCAGCGGGAATACTGTTCCCGGTGCGCCCGTGGGAAGAAGCCGACCAGGAAAATTCGGATTTTCATCCGCCGGAACTGGCACTCGCTCTCAAGCCCAGGAGTGGCCCGATCGGTGTCAAGATCGAGTACTCCATATCCGACGAGAACATCGAGGCATTTCTCGGTTGCATGCGCGCGAAGCGGCACATTCAAAGCCGCGCCGGTGCCCGAAACTGGACGCTGCAGCGAAACCTGCAAACGCCGTCAGTTTGGACGGAGACATTCCGCACGCCAACCTGGATGGATTTTCTTCGCCAGAACCATCGGCTCACCGCCGCCGACAAGGACGTCGTCGAGCATCTCCAGGCCCTGCATGATGGAGAGCTTCCGCCGCAGACGGTGCTTTCGATCGAGCGCACAACCGACGCGGCCCGCACCCGRCCGATCGACGTCGTATCGCGGCCCCTGAGGTGATGTCGATATGAACCCATCACCCAACGAACAGCTGTGCTCGCAGCGGGCTTCCGGGCCCAAAAGTCTGGCGAAGATCACCTGGACGGCCGATCTGGGCCAGCCCACAGGGCCTGACCTGCGACTGGTATTACCCCATGCCTCGCAGGGCCACTCGGCTGCCGTTGACCCTGTTCCAACGGCAGCCGATTTTTCTCCACGCGTTCCCGCAGTGCCGAACTCAACCAGATTTTCTTTCCCGTCCGCCTCCCAAGGCAACGTGGCTGTCGTCGGGCCTGTTTCGGCGGCAGCCACGTCTCACCGCTTTGCCGGACGGTTAGGCGATGCGGCGAAGGCCACCGATGCACCGAACTGGAGCCTGCGATGACGACTGCGACCACGTCTTCGTCCAGCTTTCGGCTTTGTGCGGTCTCGCTCGACGGGTCTTTCGGAAGGCAGACGGACAAAGACCAAAAACGCGAACAGGCTGTCGCGATTTTTGACCTCTTGGACAACAACACCTTTGCACCGATTGGTCATGACGGCGGACCCTATCGGCTGGGCCTTGAATTGGCCGACAGGCGGCTGGTCATATCCGTTACCACTGAGAAGGGCGCGCCCATCCTTTGTCACCATTTGTCGCTCACCTCGTTCCGTCGGCTGCTCAAGGATTACGGCCTTGTATGCGACAGCTACTCGGATGCAATGGCCCGCTCGTGCCCCCAGAGACTCGAGGCCATCGACATGGGGCGTCGGGCCATCCATAACGAAGCATCCGAATTGCTCAGAGAACGCCTCAGATCGAAAGTTGACATCGACCATGAGACCGCCCGTCGGCTGTTTACCCTTCTCCATATCCTGATGACGCAGGACGTTCCGTATCGACGCATTGAACATGAAACGAAGGCTTATTGCAGTCCCGGAACATGAACGAATAAAGCATGTTATGAGCAGCAAATGACCAGCGCAGCCACCGAACATACCAGCCTATTGGCGCCGCTAGAGAATCGGACCTTCCGATCAATCTTCCTCGCGTCTCAGCTTTCGAGCCTCGGCTGGTTGATGCAGACAGTGGCGCTCAGTTGGCTGATGGCGACCGTCTCCACCTCGGATCTGATGGTCGCACTGGTTCAAGCCTCCTCGACCCTGCCGGCCTTCTTTCTGGCGGTCTTCGTCGGCGCGATTGCCGACAACTACAGCCGGCGCATGGTCATGATCATCGGTCGCAGCCTGATGATGGCAGCCTCCGCAATGCTGACGATCATCATGGCATTTGGCATCACCGATCCCTGGGTCATTCTCGCTTTCAGCTTTCTGGATGGCTGCGGTATCGCGCTCAGCGATCCCGCATGGCGAGCGTCGATTGGCGACATCCTGGAGCGCCGGCATCTGCCGGCCGCGGTCACGCTCCTGAACGTCGGCTTCAACACGGTTCGCAGCGTCGGGCCAGCCCTTGGCGGGATTGTCGTCGCCGCCTTTGGGCCGCTTGTCACTTTCGCCCTGACCACGCTTAGCTTTGTTGCCCCTCTCACCGTCTTGTGGCGCAGCAATTGGAAGGTGAAATCCTCATCCCTTCCGCGCGAAGCGTTGATGACGGCGATCTATGATGGCCTGCGCTTTACGGCCATATCCTCGGAAATCAAGGCAACGATCGCCCGTGGAACCCTGTTCGGGCTGGCAAGCACGTCGACCTTGGCGCTGATGCCACTGGTCGCCCGCGACCTTTTGAAGGGCGGGCCTGTCGTCTACGGTATCCTGATGGCTGGCTTCGGCGCCGGCGCACTCTTGGCCGGGCTCAGCAACCCAACACTGAGGAGGGCATGGCCGCAGGAGCGGTTGATTGTCCTCGCCTGTGTTGCATGCGCCGCATGCACGATCTCGCTGGCGCTGACCACGTCGCTTGCCATCGCAACGCTCTCGCTTGCCGTTGGCGGTGCCGGCTGGGTGACCGCCTGGTCTGGGTTTGGCATCAATGTACAACTGGCAAGTCCGCGATGGGTCGTGGGCCGTACCATCTCGATCTACAGCGCGTTCACATACGGCGGCATTGCCTGCGGCAGCTGGCTCTGGGGAAGCATCGCCGAACACTATTCTCTCCCGTGGGCATTGGGCTGGTCGGCCGCTGCATCGATGGTCGTGGCCGTTCTGGGGCTCAAACTGCCGGTCAGCAACCGCTCCGGATCGGAACTCGAACCGTTGGGTGAGTTTTCCGCCCCCGCGGTGGCGCTCGATCTGAAGCCCAGAAGCGGCCCCATCCTGATCACGACCGAATACTCGATCCCGGAAGAAAACGTCGATGTGTTTCTGGAGGTCATGCGGGAACGCCGGCACATCCAGAGCCGCGTCGGTGCCCGGCACTGGACACTCACGCGCGACGTTCAGGAGACCTCTCGGTGGATAGAGACATACCGCACCCGCACCTGGACGGATTCCTCCGTGCGTTTTGTGCATGAGAGGCTCGGCCTGCCACTGGAGGAAGCGCTCCGGATGGCCTCGGCCTATCCCGCCGACGCTGCGGGTATTGCTGAGCAGAAAGGCCGGCTTTTGCCGGGAAGCGACGCGGATTTCATAGTGCTGACGCCCGAGCTTGCGTTGAAGTCGAGCTGGATAGGAGGACGAAAGGTTTTCGAAACCAACGTTTAAATTCAAATGTAAGTCGAGCTGTCGGAACGTCTCCCCGTGTTTTTTTGTACGGAAGCCCGCTGTTCCTGCCTGCGTGATCAAGGACGAGGCGATCGGCCGAAGCTCCATGAAAAAGCGCTGTTCGTCCGGCCGGTTCCTGCTTTGACACCGCCCTCCCAAACATCGGCAGGGTCGATAACTTCACGCAAACCGTGAAAGCCTGCGTACCCATAGTTCCGCACAGGAGAGATCGAAAATGATCGGAAAAAAACAAATGCCCTCTGCAGCGCCCAACATCATCGATATCGAGGTTGGAAACAAAATGCGGTTAAGGCGTCGCACGCTTGGGATAACGCAGAAAAAATTAGCTGATAGCGTCGGCGTCACATTTCAGCAAATACAGAAGTATGAGAAAGGCACGAACCGGGTTGGCGCGAGCCGGCTCCTTCAAATTGCTAACGTCCTTTCCGTCTCTGCGTCATTTTTCTTTCAAAACGGAATGCAGACCGTTTTTAAAGATGAGGATCAAGCTGAACCCCATCCTTACAGCGACCTGCTCAGCTTTCTGGAAACGAGCGACGGATCGGAATTGAACACGGCCTTTGCCGGAATCCGGAGCCCAGCTGTTCGAGCGCGCATCGTGGCCCTTGTCAAAACAATCGCGAAGGCTTGTCCCGCCGGATGATGTCGCATGAACTGACTGCCGCTTTTGCCTGCTTGGCCGGTCGGCCGAAAGAATTGAACGGCACCACCGTCAGCACTTACTCAACTTGAAGCCTCAGACACAACCAAAGGGTGTCTTTGAGATGATATTCGAAATTTGCCCGGGACTGATATGATGGATGATTTCACCCCGTCCGCCGCGTGGCTTAGCGCTCAAAGCATTGCTTTGCTGTAATATTTTTGGCCGCGTTCACGAACTTGTGAACGGGCTTTTGTGGCCATAGAAAAAGTATTTCTTCAAACAGCCGAAGTCGAATCATAAACTCCAAGTAGCATCGACGAAGCTCTGACAGTTAACGGCGGGTTCCGTTTTACCCGACAAAGATTTCAAAGACATTGAATGAGCGCATACACAGACAGTGATTTCTTCCACCTTGCTCAGCGCCACTCAGAGGCCGTCGCGGATGTGAAAGCATTACGGCTCGGGTTTGTGCTGGAGGAACACAATGACGCTCACGGCTCGCTTGCTAAAGCGGTTGCAAGAGAAAGACACATGCGCACGGCGCTTATTGAGTGGAAATCAACGTCGAATACCGAAGCGCAACTGAAGTTGCTCTATCTGGCACAGTATCTTTTCGCCACGAGGAGTTCTTTGAGTGCCGAGGAAATGGCGGCGATCATGAACTCGGTTGCCCATCTCAGGAAAGAATGACAGCCGAGCGGCTCCCTTTTCGGAAACGATCAGGTGATGTTGACGAAGTGCATAGCTTTGAGCCTCAAACGTGATGTATGCTTCGGCGTCGCATTTGGGTCAAAATGGAATATGAGTAAGAATTTAGAAAGCCACATTGAAGAACTCGGGCTGCTTAAAACTGTAGACCCTGAGAATGAAAAGCCCGTCTATCGCCGGGAAGGCTTCGGCGGAATTTCCACGTTCGAAGACCTCGACACCAAGTTGGGCGAGGAACTGCGCAAGTGTCGGCAAGTGAAGGATTTGAGCCGAGCTGACCTCGCCACGCTGGTCGGGCTCAGCGAGCAGGTCTATGGTCGCTATGAACGCAGTTCGTCCAAAATGCAGGTGAGCCGGCTGATTCACTTGAGTGAGATCCTCGGGTTGTCACCGCTCGGCTTGCTCTTTGCGACCGCTCCGCACCTGTGGGGAAAAACCCCCGAGGAAGCCGATACCCGATTTCGCATGATGAGATTATTGGAAGAGCTCCCACCTGAAACGATGTCGTCGATCGTCAAGTTGCTTGAGACTGTAGCGGTCCTCCAAGGATCTGCCGAAGAACTGGGGCCCTCGACGCGCTAGCTGGCTGCTGGCCAAGTTGGCGTCGCTTGGGTTGGCGCAATGAGCCTCGATCAACGGTCCAGGTTGAACCAGAAGCGTTTGGACTGGCTGGTTTGCTCGTCTCTCATATCGAAGTAATAGGGGTCATCGCGTAAGGGTCGCGCCATGTACTCCGTGAAAGAGCACGAATTCATTCCGGAGAAGACACGGGTCACGCCGTCTGTTGTCGTCTGTCGCTGCCCGCGGTTCGATGAGCCGAAAAAATGCTGCCCTCCCCTACACTGGTTTACGGCGCGCATGCATCGGGACCGGCCTTGAGCAAAAGTCGAGCGGTGATCGTCGCCGTCCGTCGGCGTCCATCCCGTCGGGCATTCGGCATACCGCTCATAGCCAGGGGATCCCGCCCCTCCCTCGGGGCAAGTCGGCCACGAAAATCCAGGCTCCTTCATGGCCGAGATCAATTTTTCCATTGGGGGATGGCAGCTTGCAACCCCACGCCACGACGGATTGGACGAGGCCGCACAGAGCAAGACTTCGCAACCCCATTCGCTGGCATGTGCAGATGTCGTGGCAAGAGCGGCAAAAGCCGTCGAGGCGATCAGTGCAAGAAGGTATTTCATTGGAGCCTCCGTTGCTCAATGCGTTATCGATCCCGACGCTTCGGCTGTCGCCGGGCATCCAGGAAGGGTGGAGAGACCTCGCTGTCGCGCTCCTTAAGGAGGTTGATATCGGCCTGCGGCCTGCGGCCTAAGGTCTTGTCGATCGCTTTCCCACGCCATTCCGGCATGTCGAGCACATAAGTTCCCCACATCCCGTRGCGCGCGGCAATCGCCGACTGCTCGACCTGGACATAACGCCCGTCGTGAGGAACCGCCGTGCTTACCCTCGCCCATCCGACCCTGAGCATTTCCAGCGCGAGATCACGGTTGCCGACCCGGCACTGCCCCGTTAATCCAAGCGTATAACCATCTGCAATGGCGTCACACTGAACGCTGCGGCGTCCGATCGTCCTCTTCAGCCACGCCTTTGCCAAGGCGCCGCATGGCACCGGCGCCAATGACGGCGCGGTCAAAGGCGTTGCCTTTGGATCGAATGACCATTGCACCAATTCGCAACTGTCTATGTCGGACAGTCGCACAAGCATCCTGTCTGCCGGAAACCAAAGTGTTCGCCCGTCAACGACCGCGACCCGACCGCTCACCACAAGACGCGGCAGGGTCTCAGGGGATGCGGGCAGGGTTTCCGATGAAAAGTCTGCGGCCGCGGACCCGTCATGCAGCGAAAGCAAAATCGCGAACGCACAGATGATACGACGGGTCATGGCAGAACTCCCGGCTTCCTGGCTGCGCGGCTCAGTAATATGGCAGGATGTTGAACGTCGTCGAACTGCCACAGGCCACGTCGTGCCTCTCTAGCTTTCTGCTCTGCCACCGCATAAGCCGGGTAGACCGGCATCCCGGCGCTATCGAGGCTCGCAAAGCCATAGCCCTCGCTGATCATCATCATCGCAAGATCGAGCCTCTGACCGCCGACGACCGCATAGCAGACCGCAAAGGTCAGCTCCGTGCGCCCGGCGACAGGGGCGCACACCGGGCTGGTATCCTTCACGAACGCGGCAAGTATGGCGATCGAAGCCTCGCCGCAGTCGCGCCTATTTCCCGACACGTCGGTATAGGACGTGCCCCTCAAGCACGACTGGAGTCCATAGAGGCGATACCTCTTGCCAGCAGAGACCCAAGTGTCGCCCGTTTCGAGCACCGTACCGGTGGTAAAATCGAAGTAGCCGGCTGGCGCAGCGACAACGGCTTGAGTGGTTATAAATGTTAGGGGGATGGCGACGAGCAATCGCATCTTCATTGCCTTTGAACTCTCGGATCGGCCCACATACCGAAGCCACCCCTGCCCGTCTTCTCAGCCGCGGAAAGATCCGGGCGCATCGGCGTGCCATCAGGCTTTTTCGAAAGCCGGAGCGCGCCGAGCGAGACGAGTTGCTCTTCAAGATTATCGACTGAATCGAGCGACCCGGGGTAGTTGTAGTAC
>NZ_JBFUBH010000074.1:0-12599 GCF_056405855.1 Pararhizobium sp. P1_E7
GATAAACTTTTGAAAAATGCGACGTTGATGTGAAGCCGCATGCCATCGCAATTTCAGTGATGGCCTGATCAGACTGCACAATCAGATTTCGAGCGCGATGCAGCCTTAGCTCCATGATGTACCGTCGAGGAGATAGATTCACATACCGTTCGAACATCCGTTCCAGCTGTCTGGTCGAGATGCCAAGCCGGCTCGCGAGTTCCGAACTGCTGAGCGGAGTTTCGATATGTTCTTCAATGATCCGTATCGCTTCACCCAGTCGGCTGTTGCGCAGACCATAGCGTGATCTGATCGACACTTTCTGCCTTGCAGACCCTTCGCGAACGGCATTGTAAACCATCTGATCCGCAACTGCCGCCGCGAGATCTCGGCCATGGTCGCGCGCAATGATATGTAACATCAAATCCGCCACAGCCGCCCCCCCGGAGGCGGTTGCAAAGAGTTCATCCGCMACAAAAACCGATTTTGTCAGCTTTACAAAAGGGAACCGTTCCGCAAAAACATCATGATATTCCCAATGGATTGCGGCTTTGCGGTCCTGCAAAAATCCCGCTTCCGCTAAGATGTACGCCCCCGAGCAGATTGCTCCAATCGAGGTACCACGTGCCCGTTCGACCCGCAGGTAGCGGAGCAGTTCCGACGTTCCATAATTTTGCACGTTGATACCGGTGACGAGGATCAGCTTTTCGTTTTTCTTGGTCGGCGTCAGCCCCCCGTCCACCAAAGTGACAGCTTTGTTGGAGCAAGTTGCGGAGTGGCCGTTCACTGACGAAAGGCGCCAGCGGTAGAACTCCCTGTCGGCGACTAGGTTCGCAATTCGCAGTGGCTCCACAGCACAGGAAAACGCCAGGTGCGAAAATTCCTCGACAAGCAGAAAGACGAAATCGGTCGTTTGGTTCATGGTGACAACATTGGTTGCGGGGCGCTCATCACCAACGCCCCGCAGTTGGCAACTATTTCACCGCGTCGCGGGCCGTCTTGATCCAGCCATCGTACTCAGCTTGATGTGCCCCAATCCAGTCGCTGACGTGCTTGTCGATGTCGGTGGATTTGTTTTCTCCATCGGCGATCAACTTATTTTCAGCCGAGACGTCAATGATATTGATCTTAGCGACTTCAAACAGCTTAGCGGCCGCCGGGTTGGCTTTAAGAAAGTCGTTGCGAGCAACGATGCGAAGACTATCCACCGCAAAGCCAAGGTTCTTTCCGTCGAACTCGGTATTTGCCTTCGCACCATCAGGAAGCGAGCTGTAAGGAACGCTCAGCCATTCCACGTCACGACCGGGAACCAACGCGCCGGAAACCCAATAGGGTGTCCATGTGTAGTATAGGACCGGCTCCCCGTTCTTTTGACGAGCGATGGTKTCGGCGATAATTGCGTTATATTCGCCCTGGTTATGCGTAACGGTATCACGAAGACCGTATTCGGTGAGTTGGTGTTCGATGACGCGTTCGCAGCCCCAACCTGGCACACAACCCGCAAGGTCAGCCTTCCCGTCACCATCTGCGTCGAACTTGGCAGCGATCTTGGGATCTTTCAGGTCACCCAGGTTCTTCACCCCGGCATCATAGCTTGTCTTATCCACGAGATAACCCTGGAGAGCCCCTTCGACCAGGGTACCGACCTTGGAGATCTTGTCAGGTCCACCGGCCTCCTTAAAAAAGGCTTCGTGTAGTTCGTTCCAACTATTGGTGAAGAAGTCGGCGTCGCCGGTGCCGACCGCAAGATGTGCGGTTTGAGCGATGACTTCTTGCGGTTCGGCGACGGTGTAGCCAAGGTCCTGGAGCGCACGGAAAACTACCCGCGCTTGGAACATTTCTTCAATTGCCGGCTGAATGACGGGGCGCACAGTCACGCCCTCGCCGGGCTTGTCCTGAGCAAACAGGGGACTTGTGGCCAGCGAAAGCACGATCGCGGTCGTTACGGGAAGAAGTTTCATGCGCGTTCTCCTTGTTGAATACGATGTTCGATGTTCATTGGGCGGGTCTACGGAGCAAGTTCACGATCAGCCCGATGGGTCCAGTCTCCCACCAGAGGCGGTGTCCTCTTTCACGCCCCGACCGGTTTAGACCCTGCGTGATGCGATCAAGGACGACCGCAAGGATCACAATACCAAGTCCACCTACGATGGCCTTGCCGGCGTCGAGTCTGCCCATTGCGCGCAGGACTTCGTTGCCGAGGCCGCGGACGGAAATCATCGAGGCGATGACCACCATTGACAGCGACAACATGATGGTTTGGTTGAGCCCTGCAAAAATCGTAGGGGTAGCCATCGGCAGCTCAACCTTGAACATGATCTGAGACGGCGTGGCACCAAAGGCTCTGGCCGCTTCGACAACACTCGGGTTCACGGTGCGAATTCCCAGGGAGGTCAGCCTTATCAGCGGAGCAAGCGCAAATATAACTGTGACCAGTACACCGGAGACATTCCCGATTCCGATCAGCATGACGACAGGCACAAGATAGACGAATGCCGGAATGGTCTGCATCGTATCGAGGACGGGCCGTAATACGGCTTCGAAACGATCACTCTTACCAGCGATAATTCCCAGAGGAAGTCCGATGATGACGGCGAGGATGACCGCGCCCATGACGATTGCAAGCGTCGTCATCGACAGCGCCCACGCTTCCGGTGAGAGAAAGCCAAGAACGGTGAGTGCGATAGCGACGTAAATTGCGGTCCGGCGACCCGCTGCCTGCCATGCGATCAAAACGATGACTGCAAGCATCACAAGCGGGGGGGTTGCGAGAAACGCTCGTTCAATGCTTTGAATCAGCCCGTCGAGAAAGATCTTGAAAGGCTGGATGGCTTCACGGTTTTCGATTGCCCATTGTTTGATCCCGTCGGACCGGTCGGCGAGGTCGAGATCGACACTCACGAACGGGTTCAACCAGTCGAAGCTCTTTTCATCGGCCATTGTTTGCTCCCCCGTTTACTGTCGCATAATCGCCACGACCTTGAATGCCGCGGAGCAAAGCGTCCTTTGTCACGACGCCTGCGATCACGTCTCCGTCTTTGACCAAAATGGGGTGGTCGGTTCCGATCGAGAGATCCACCAGCGTGTTTAGCTTGTCGTCGGAGCGGGCGACCGGCCAGCGCGCCGTATCAAGGGCGCTGCCGTTCATCTGACGATACTGTTCCAGCGGTTGCATCACCTTCACAGCGGTGACCAGATCAAGCTTTGAWATGCCCCCGACGAACTGCGCAACGTAGTCGTCCACGGGATTTGTGACGATCTCCTCCGGTGTTCCGACTTGCACGAGAACACCGTCCTTCATGATTGCAATGCGGTCGCCAATGCGAATTGCCTCATCGAGATCGTGGGTGATGAAGACCGTTGTCTTATGGAGTTCAGCGGACAGCTCCATGAATGTGCCCTGCAGCTGATGGCGTATCAGCGGGTCAAGCGCCGAGAACGGTTCGTCCATAAGCAGGATCGAAGGGTTAGCGGCGATCGCCCGGGCAAGACCAACACGTTGCTGCATGCCGCCAGAAAGCTCGTCTGGATACTTGAGATCCCATCCGCCCAGCTCGACAGCCTCAATCGCTTGCCGGGCAATCAGTCGGCGTTTTTCTWCGGGGACGCCCCTGACCTCAAGCGCAAACGCAACATTGTCACGAACGTTGCGGTGGGGCATGAGGGCCATATTCTGAAAGACCATACCGATCTTCTCGGCACGGAGTTGCCGCAGTTCTTTGGAACCCATGTCATTAACATTTCGACCTTCAATAAAGATCGCCCCGTCAGTGGGCTCGATCAATCTATTGATATGCCGGATCAAGGTCGATTTGCCGGAACCCGACAATCCCATGATACAAAATATTTCGCCGCGCCCGACGGTGAACGTCGCGTCACGAACACCGATAATACAATCGAGATCGTCACGGATCTGCGTTTTGGTTAGCTGTCCCGTCTTCACGGCACGAACAGCGTCCTTGGCTTTGGCGCCAAAGACCTTCCAGATGCCTTCGCATCGAATAACTGCCTCTTGAGGCTGACTGACCATTCCCTGTTCCACCTTAGTTTTATTATTTTTCGTGTTACAACATAAATTTTCAGAGTAGACAAGATGTATTATGACGCGCTACAAAGATTCATGATAGTGGGTCGGTCATTGAACCCTCAAAAGGAAGTTCCAGTGCAAAACGACGCAAAACGTAACAAGATGAATTGTTTAGAGGACTTGAGACGCCGCATTCTGACCGAGGCGTTGGAGCCGGGAAGCTATCTTGACGAGACTGAAATGGCGGAGGCCTACGGAATTTCCCGCCCACCGTTGCGCGAATTGCTTCGGCAGCTTGCGGGTGAAGGTTACGTCATCCTTCACGAAAACCGAGGTGCTCAGGTAGCACCCATGACCCACAAGACCTTGCGAAACTTCTTCATCGCCGCGCCAATGGTTTACGCCGCAATCGGCAGGCTGGCGGCTGAAAATGCCACGCAAGCGCAAATTATGCGCCTCAAGGATACGCAGCTTCTGTTTCGCGCGTCGATCCGGGATGGCGATACCATACAACGAGCGCTCACGAACGAGCGCTTCCACTCAATCATGGGCGAGATGGCGGACAACGAGTTTCTCACGCCGAGCCTGAGACGGTTACTAATCGATCACACGCGAATTGGCATGACCTTTTACAGTCCCCGCAATGCCGGTCTTGCCGATCAGCGCGCCGCAGCCGTTGAGCAGCACGATCAGTTTATCGAGCTGATTGCAGCGGGAGATGCAGATGCTTGCGCTGATCTGGCCATAGCGCACTGGGAGTTGTCCCGCGCCCAGATAGAGAGCTTCGTGACGCCTGGAACCTTTTTCGTGCCGTTGGGACGTGTGCCCAACAGCCTAGCCTAAGGAGAATTTGATGAAATTCGAGGGTATATATACGCCCGTTATCACCCCGCACCGGGATGACGGCTCAATCGATCGCGATGCGTTCACCAAAGCGATCGAGTACCTCGTAGCGTCCGGTGTGCATGGCATTATCAACGGTGGTTCGACAGGCGAATATTATGCGCAATCGATGGACGAGCGCCTTGAATTGGCGAAGCTCGCCAAAGACGTCATTGGCGATCGCGCCTCGCTTATCATAGGGACCGGGGCGATCCGTCTTTCCGATTCGATCATGGTGGCTGAGACAGCTGCGAAAATTGGCGCGTCCGCGATCCTTGTGGGCTCACCGCCCTACTCGGTGCCCACCGAGCACGAAAATGCACTGAATGCGCTTGCCATCGACCGGGCCGCCGACCTCCCCATCATGCTCTACAACTATCCAGGTCGCATGGGCATCAACATGGGAGAAGAATTCCTCGACCGTGTCGGCCGCAGCCGTAATTTCTGCGCCATCAAGGAAAGTTCCGGAGACATTAACCGCGTGCATCTGCTTGCCCGCGACTATCCGCACATCCAGATGTCCTGCGGAATGGACGACCAGGCTTTGGAATTCTTTGCGTGGGGAGCCCGCAGCTGGGTTTGCGGCGGATCGAATTTCCTCCCGGGAGAACACTTGGCACTCTACCGTGCCTGCGCGGTGGACAGTGATTTCAACAGGGGCCGCCGCATCATGTCCGCGATGATGCCCTTGATGCGCGTTCTCGAACAAGGCGGCAAGTTCATCCAGTGCATCAAGTACGGATGCGAGATGGGCGGTCTGTATGCCGGCCCCCCGCGCGCGCCCCTCAAGCCCCTGAACAAAGACGACAAGCGCCAGCTTGAGCAGGTGGTCCAGGTCTTGAAGCGCACTATTGCAGAAATTGAAGCGGAGACACGGTAATGGCCGATCTACTGACGCACGAGGAATACAAGGCAATCGCCGTAGGACTGCAGTTTCCTACCCAGGCATTTATCGACGGAAGCTTTCGTCCCGCGATTTCCGGAAAGACGTTCAAGACGACCAATCCGGCCACGGGCAAGGTGTTGGCGGAAGTCGCGTCCTGCGGCCCCGAAGATGTGAACTTCGCTGTCCAGAAGGCTCGGGATGCTTTCGAAGACGGTCGCTGGTCGCGCCTTCATCCGTCGGCCCGGAAAGAGATCCTTGTCAGGCTGGCGAAGCTCATGAAAAGGAACGCACGCGAGCTGGCCGTCCTTGAGAGTCTCGACAGCGGCAAGACAATATACGACTGCGAAAATGTCGACGTGCCCGAAACAATTCATTGCCTGGCCTGGCATGGGGAATTGATAGACAAGATCTATGATCAGGTTTCGCCCGCRTCCGACAACCATATCGCAATGGTCGTCCGTGAACCCGTCGGCGTCGTCGGTCTTGTCCTTCCCTGGAACTTCCCGCTCCTGATGCTGGCATGGAAGATCGGCCCGGCACTCGCCGCAGGCAATTCCATCATCGTGAAGCCCGCCAAAGAGACGACGTTGACTGCGCTGCGGGTAGCCGAGCTCGCCATGGAAGCGGGCATTCCGGCTGGCGTCTTCAACGTGCTTCCTGGCGGCGGAGCCGACGTCGGCGAACCGCTGGGTCTGCATATGGATGTGGACATGGTATCCTTCACGGGCTCCACCGAGACAGGTCGACGTTTTCCACGCTACTCCGCTGACTCCAATCTCAAGGAAGTGACGTTGGAGATGGGCGGCAAGAATCCGGCGGTGGTTCTCGACGACGCCGAAAATCTGGACCGCGTCGCGGCGCATATTGTCAACGGCGCATTCTGGAACATGGGCGAGAATTGCTCGGCCTCCGCACGTCTTATCGTGCAGCGGGGTGTCAAGGACGAGCTTCTGAAGCGGATGATCGCGCATGCGCGTGAATGGCCGATGGGCGATCCTCTCAACCCTGAAAACCGTGTCGGCGCTCTCGTCTCCAAGTCCCACTTCGACAAGGTCTGCTCCTATTTCGAGAAGGGACAGAACATCCTGCTCGGAGGTCAAGCGAAGGACGGATTCGTCGAGCCAACAATCATCGACGTCGCCGATCGCAATGCCAAGGTCGTGCGCGAGGAGATCTTCGGACCGGTCCTGGTCGTGCTGACCGTCGAGACCTTCGAGGAGGCCATCGCGTTGGCGAACGACACCGAGTACGGCCTCGCCGCATCGATCTTCACGAGCAATGCCAAGCGGGCCATCCGCGGGGCGCGCGCGATCCGGGCGGGTACGGTGACGGTGAATTCCTTCGGCGAAGGCGACATCACGACCCCGTTCGGCGGCTTCAAGTCGTCCGGCTTCGGTGGCCGCGACAACGGCATCCACGCTCACGACCAGTACACGCGGATCAAGACGATCTGGCTCGACCTCACCGACGACAGCGACGAGGGAGTGGCTTGAATTGCACAAGGCTGAAAGGCTGCCGGTCCATCGGGGACCGGCGGCGTGGAACTCGATCCTTCCGGCTGAGCCGGCCTCTCCTCAGCTTGAGGGTGACATAAGTGTCGACGTCGCCATCGTTGGCGGCGGCTTCGCCGGGCTTTCTGCCGCAAGGCGGTTGCGCCTGAACGACCCGCAGATCCGGGTCGCAGTTCTTGAAGCAAGCCCGTTGGCCGATGGGGCCTCCGGTCGGAACTCGGGCTTCATGATCGATCTGCCGCACGATATTCAGTCCGAAGACTACGCGGGCAAGGGCGTGTCGGCTGACAAGACGATAATCGGGCTCAACCGCGCGGCTATCGATTTCGCACGCTCGGCCGTCGAAGAGTATGGAATCAATCCAGCCTTCTTCGATCCTTTGGGCAAAATCAACGGAGCCGCGAGCAAAACTGGCCATGCACTGAATGTCAGCTACGCCGAGCATCTCAAGCATCTCGGGGAAGACAGCGAGATGCTCGACGCAAGAGACATGCATGAGGTGACGGGAAGCCGTCACTACATTTCGGGTCTTTTCACACCTGGCACCGTGCTGCTGCAGCCTGCCGGTTATATCCGTTCGCTTGCCGCTGGGCTACGTCGGAATGGCATCCAGATTTTCGAATGGACGCCCGTCGCGAAGATCGACAAATCGGGACAGAGCTGGGAGCTTTCCACACCGAAAGGACGTGTCAGGGCCAGCAAGGTGATAATGGCCAACAATGGCCATTTGGAGAGCTTCGGCTTCGCGCGCAAGCGCCTGATGCACGTTTTTCTGTACGCGTCGATGACCGCGGAACTCGATGACGCAGCGCAGTCAAAACTGGGAGGTMGATCACGCTGGGGTGTGACGCCGTCGGATCCTATGGGCACGACGATGAGGCGTATCGATACTGCGCAGGGAGGAAACCGCATAGTCACGCGAACCTGCGCAAGTTACCTTCCTGGGATGGTGCCTTCCGATGCAGGCGTGGCGCGCGCCGCCAAGGTTCACCGACGGAAGTTTGCGGATCGATTTCCAACGATCGCCGACGTGCCGATGGAATACAGCTGGGCGGGCCATCTTTGCCTGAGCTGGAACGGCGTCGCCGTCATGCGCGAACTCGAGCCTGGTCTGTTTTCCGCTTGCTGCGACAACGGGCTTGGCACCGTGCGTAGCACTTTGACCGGGATCGGGGCGGCAGATCTCCTTCTCGGTAGGCAGTCCGAAATCTCAGCTCATTTTCTTGCCGAAGCCGAGCCAGCAAAGCTCATGCCGTCGCCTTTTGCCGAAATCGGGGCAAATTTGTACTTCCGCTGGAAGGAATGGCGGGCACGCGAGGAATAATCTCGGGTTCCAGCAACGGCCAAAGGTCGTTTTTTGGCACGGAGCGTTCGGGATACTGGCTGCCGGGAGATGCCCGATGGGTTCAAAATATTAGACAACCTTAGGAGACCAGCTATGAGCGAGCAAGAAGTTCGACACGCCCGTGCCGGAGGGCGTAGCGCCCGGAGGACTCTCCGAACTGCCCCAGACCTTGGAATGTTGCCGGCGTTGCACCGAAACCTACCTGTGACGGAGTTGATGGACGAGGAACATGTCGCTCGTATCGATGACGCATCAATGTCAATTCTGGAAGAAATAGGCGTCGTGTTTCGCGATCCAATCGCTTTGGAGGATTGGAGAAAAGCCGGAGCCGATGTTCGTGGGGAACGCGTGCATTTGGATCGGGCATTGGTTCGCCAGCTGATTTCGACCATTCCTGCGGAATGGACTTATCTTGCCCGTAATCCAGAACGCAGCCTCCCTTTTGGCGGGAAAAACTCGATCTTCGTACCGATGACGGGCGCTCCCTTCATCCGCGATCTTGAGGACGTGCGCCGTTGGCCAACGATTGCCGATCTCAATATGTTCCACAAGCTGGCCCACATGTCGCCGGCGCTTCACTCGACCGCTCACCATATTGTCGAGCCTATGGACATGGTCGTCAGTCATCGCCATCTGGCGATCACTTACTCATCGATGAAGTATTCCGACAAGACGTTCATGGGCATGACAACGTCGGGGAAAAATGCCGAAGATGTTTTGGACATGTGCGAAATTCTCTTCGGTCGCGAGACCTTAGAGCGTACACCAGTCGTGACCGGCAACTGCAATGGCAATTCGCCCCTCGTTTGGGACGAAACGATGTTGTCGTCCATGCGGGCCTTCTGCCTTCGAAACCAGCCTGTGCTTTGCTCGCCGTTCGTTCTGGGCGGCGCGAACACGCCGGCCTCGGTGGCGCCCGCAGTTGCGCAGCTTAACGCAGAAGCCTTGTCCGCGCTCGCTTACACCCAGGTCATTCGAAAAGGCTGCCCGGCAATCTATGGGCATTATCTGTCCACTGTTTCGATGAAGTCCGGGGCACCGATGGCGGGCACACCTGAAATCAGCTTGATGAACTACATGACCGGGCAGATGGCGCGGTTCTATGGAGTTCCCTGGAGAACCTCGAACCTTTTGGGAGGCGCCAAGACCTTTGACGCGCAGGCCGGCTACGAAAGTGCCATGACTATGAACGCCGTTCTGCATGCCGGAGCCAATTACATCTGGCATTCAGCGGGCTGGAACGAAGCAGGCATGCATTGCTCTGTAGCAAAGTTCGTCGTGGATGCCGAGATGTGTGCCATGGGTTACCGCATGGCCGAAGGGGTCAGATGGGATGATTTCGATGAAGCTTTGCGCGCCGTACGCGACGTGGGACCGGGCGGGCACTACCTGGGTCATCCCCATACGCAGGCAAATTTTCAGCGTGCGTTCTTTATGCCGAAAATGTTCAATAACGATTCCATCGAGCAGTGGCAGGCAGACGGTTCGGTAGAAATCACCGCTCGGGCGCTCCAGCAGGCCAAACGGCTGTTGGACGACTATGAGGAACCAAAACTCGACGCAGGCATCGACGAAGCGCTGCGCGACTATATGGAACGACGCAAACGGGAAATTCCTGCTGTCGACGAGTTGAATACTCAACATTGATCCTCCCCAACTGGTCGCTGCTTCGGCAGCGGCCATTTTTTTCTTGAGGCAAAAATGAAAATTTCCGAAATTCACGTTTATTCGCACAATATGCCGGTCAAGAACGGCCCGTATAATATCGCCAGTAGCAAGGTGTATTCGTTGGATACGACACTGGTGAAGATCGTTGCGGATAATGGACTGTTCGGCTGGGGTGAAACATGTCCGGTGGGTCCCACTTACCAACCGCACCATTCGAAAGGCGCTGTTGCCGCACTTGAAGAGATTGCCCAGGGCCTGATCGGTACTGATCTTTTGCAACCCGTGGTGCTGCGCCGCAAAATGGATGGCCTGTTGAATGGCCATGGCTACGCAAAGGCGGCAATCGACATCGCAGCCTACGACCTCATGGGGAAACATTTTGGCGTTCGCGTCGCCGATCTTCTTGGCGGTGTGGTCACGGAACRCGTGCCCTCCTATTACGCTTCAGGAATTGGAGAGCCCGACGAAATTGCCCGAATAGCGGAAGAAAAGGCGGGAGAGGGTTATCCCCGTTTGCAGATCAAGATCGGCGGGAGACCGGTTGACATCGACATCGCCGTGGTTCGCAAAGTATGGGAGCGCGTCGGTAGGCGAGTAAGGCTCGCCGTTGACGGGAACCGCTCCCTGACGACAGGCGATACCCTCCGGCTAAGTCGCGAGTGCACCGACATTCCGTTCATTCTCGAGCAGCCGTGCAACACGATTGAAGAGATCAAATCGATCCGAAACCAGCTTCATCATGGACTTTATTTAGACGAGAATGGCATCGATCTAGTGACGGTCGTAAGGGCGGTCGGCGAGGGGATCTGCGACGGGTTTGGCATGAAGATAACCCGCATAGGGGGTCTGCACGCCATGGCGACATTTCGCGATATCTGCGAAGCACGCTCAATGCCGCACACGTGCGATGACGCCTGGGGCGGTGATATCATCGCTGCAGCATGCACGCATATGGGCGCGACAGTGGAGCCGCGCCTGAACGAGGGCGTTTGGCTCGCGCAGCCCTACATTGAGGGGCATTACGACCCGCAGAATGGTGTCGTCATTGACGGCGGTCACATCAGGCTACCGCGCGGCGCGGGGCTTGGTATCATCCCCGATGAATCGCTATTTCATGCGCCGATAGCGTCGTTCAACTAAGTGGGTGTTCTCACGCCTCTGCCATACCTTGAACTCAATTTCGAGGCGGGGTCTTTTGACAGGCTTGCCATGGACGGGGATCGAATGTCGTTCGACATCAAATCTTCAGGTCCAGCGAACGGCCTGTGTTCGTGTGGAATGTTATAATTTGGCACCGATTGGCACGCCCTGTGGAGGAAGCCGCTACTTGGAGTGCTGCGCGGAAGTGCGTCGCGGGTAAAAGGCCTGATGCAACTCGATGATACCTTCGCCGGCAATCCCGACCGTTGGAATACTCAAGCTTAGAGGGCGCCCGGTCCCGCCCGCCTTTTGGACATCTTGGCTTATCGTTGCCGATTGCCGTCGGAAACTCTAGATGGAGCTCTATCAAACGCGCTGGGCGTAAGCGAAAGCACGCGCTGTTTTACAGGTTCAGATGAGCGATAACCGGTCAATGATTTGTCCCGATGTCAAGTTGGTGCTGGGCAGGGTGACCTTTTTTCTTCCTCAGCAATCATCCTTATCCAATCTCGCAGCACGACGGCCGCGGGAGAAAGCTCACGATTGCTATTCCAAGTAAGGTAGTAGGCTCCTGGCGGGGTAACAACGAGATCTGTGAAACGGACAAGCTGACCTTGTTTTACCAGAGGGCTCACCATCCTATGCCAGCCGACTACCAGCCCTTGGTCCGCTAATGCCGCCTGCAATGCCACATTATATTTCCCAAACCGTCGGCCCTGCAGCGAGCCGCGCCCCAGCCCGCCGCGCGACATAACTTCCTCCCAACCCATCCAGTCAGGTTGAACCCACTCAATGTTCAACAAGGGCAACCGTCCCAAATCTGCGGTTGTGCTACCTTCGTGAAGTTTTGCAAATGAGGGGCTACAGACAGGATAAAGGGCTTCATCGAACAAGACTTCGGCCGTTTCATCGACCCAGGCTCCAAGACCGTACCGTATCCTTAACTCGACTTCCGATCGGCGGAAGTTCCTTATGTCGTCTGAGATAAGATGATCGACGGCTATGTCGCTGCTCCGCCAGAAGGAGGGCATCCTTGGGATCAGCCACATGGCGCCAAACACATCGCTGCATGCGATCGTGACATTTCTAGCCTTGTCTCCACGCTTCAAGGTACTAATAACGTCAGAAAATCGGGAAAAGCCACTCGCTAAAACACTGTAC
>NZ_JBFUBH010000075.1:0-12551 GCF_056405855.1 Pararhizobium sp. P1_E7
GGCCTAGCTGACCCCGTCGATGATGAAGGAGCGATAGTCTGCGCCCAAGAACCTGTGCTTCACAGCCGCCTGGTATACGGGGTTGTCGTAGAAGGCGCGGGCGGCTTCCATGGTCGGGAAGCTGGCCATGACGACACCTTCAGGAGCGGCGCCCTCGAGGGCATCCAGAGGGCCGTAGGCGGCAAGCACGGTCGCTCCCGATTCCCCGAGCAGTGGCGTCACTAGTTCGGCATAAATCTGCAGTTCAGCGGCGTTCCGACTGCGCTCCCGAATGAAGATTGCGTAAGCGGTCATACCAAAATCTCCTTGAAAGTTAGCGACACCGTCAGTTGCGAATAACGACCTTGCCGAAGACGTTTCGGCTGGCGAGGCGCTCATAAGCGGAATGGGCGTCCTCGAACGCAAAAACGCTGTCGATCACCGGGCGGATCTGGTGCGCGGCGACAGCGCGATTCATCTCCTCCAGGTCGTTGCGATTGCCGACACTGATAAYCTTGTAGGTCGCCTGGCTGAAGAACAGCTTCATGATATCGATCGCTTCGCCCTCCATGCCTAGCGCGCCGACGATCGAGACCTGGCCGCCTTCGCGGATCGAGCGAACGGACTGGGCAATGGTTGCCGGTCCGCCCACCTCGACGATACGGTCGGCCCCCAGGCCACCCGTCAAATCACGAACCGTTTGGTGCCAATCCCGTGTCTCGCGGTAGTTGATGAGCGCGTCCGCACCAAGAGCAGTCAGCTTCTCGAACTTGTCGCTGGACGACGTGGTAGCGATGACGCGCGCGCCCAATGCCTTTGCAAACTGGATCGCGGAGAGAGAAACACCACCCGTCCCAAGCGTCAGAACCGTGTCGCCAGGCCCGACACCCGACACGGCCGACCATCCGGTCAGGGCGGCGCAAGGTAGCGCGGATGCTTCCTCGACAGTGAGATGATCGGGGACGGATGTCAAAGCTTCCGCACTGGTCAGAAGATACTCCGTCAGCCAGCCATCATGCTCTTTCTGGTATTGCTCGCGGTGCGCGGGAATGCGGCCCCCGAACCAGTTTGGAAAGAAGCTGCTCATGACGCGGTCGCCAACGGCGAACCGCCGAACGCCGTCGCCGACAGCTTCGATCACACCTGCGCCGTCCGACAGCGGTACGTGGTTCTCCACGATGCCGAATGGATAGTGGCCCTGGGCAATGATGATGTCGCGGAAGTTCAGCGAACTGGCCTGGACACGAACCAGAACCTGACCGGAACCGACCTCCGGAAGAGCTTCCTCGCGGACCTTCAGAGTGGTCATGTCGCCTGACTTTATGTGGCGGTAAACTTTCATCTTCAACTCCATGCTTGACTGTGACGCCAATCTAACATTGAGAATTCGGATGAATAATGCCGCGCAGTCTGCTATTTATATCCGATCGTCCAATCCGGAGCTGTCATGAACCCGTTCGATGAAATCATCCACCAGATGCAGGTCGAGACATCCCTTTACGCTCGTCTGCATCTCGGCGCGCCTTGGGGCATTCGGTTCCACACTGGCGAGCACGCTCGACTGGTCGTCATATCCGGAAGCGACTGCTTTCTGCGGTGGGAGGGGATAACCGATCCTGTCAGGCTAGCCCCAGGCACCTGCATGATTGTTCAGCCACAGGTCACCTTCGATCTGTCGGATGTGCCTGATCAGCGTGTGATCGCCTGTGAAACACTGGTGACGTCGGAAACGGACGGCGCGGTGGCTTACGGCGGAAGCGGTACGCAAACCGAGATCGTCTCAGCTCGCTTTTCCTTCGATGCCGTCGCGGCGGAGCCCCTGTTTCGCTCCATACCCGTACTGGTTCACTTCCCGCTTAACCAAACGCATGCCGCTTTGATCAGGGCGACCCTTGATCTCATCGGTATGGAGACCAATGCCGGTGAGCATGGTTCAGGGTTTGTAGTTGATCGCCTAGTCAACACATTGTTCGTGCAGGCGCTGCGTGCGCTGTGCAGCAACGATACAGGCACGACAAGCTGCTGGCTTGCAGGCCTCGGCGACCGACGGCTGGCGCGCACGATCCACGCTGTCCACTCCGATCTAGCGCGGCGCTGGACTGTCGAAGATATGGCGCAGGAGGCCGGACTTTCGCGTTCGAGCTTTGCTGCCCTGTTCAAATCGGTGGTTGGTGAAGCGCCGCTGGATTACCTCACGGGCTGGCGCGTCTACCGCGTCAAGATGCTGCTGACCGGAACGGACGAAAGCCTGCTGCGCATCGCCAACCTGGTCGGCTACGATAATGACTTGTCACTGAGCCGAGTGTTCAAGCGAAGAACAGGTATCGCGCCGGGGAGATGGCGGCAAATGATGAARCAGAAAGGCACGGTTCATCTGGAACGTGCCCCGGTCGATGCCGAATTGGAAGTTGCATGATCGCATGTCGTTGCACCGGGATGTTTCACAGGAGGCCTGACGGATTGTCGAGGCAAGTTAGTAGAGTGACTCTGTCGCTGCGCCTGACGAGTGGAGAAAACAGCATTGCATTCAAAAATTCCTAGCGCCGTGAAAGAATACGAACTTACGGCCTGCAAATCTCTAAAGTGCTCATCACGCTGAATATCCATGACAATGTCCTTTATCATGGATAGTAAAAGCAGCGAATGAGAAGTGTTTGCGAGCCGTAGCTGCAGTCCAATAACGCGAAACCCGGCGATCCGCTTAGCAAAGCGCCAAGTTCCTCGTTCCTGAAATTAGACCGACAAAGCGGCGGGTTGGCTTTGAGCAGACAGGCCATGTACCGCCCGGATCAAATCGGCGGCCCTCTCTCCTATAACCACGCACGGCGCCATCGTGTTGCCGGTGGTGATCCGCGGCATGATCGAGGAGTCCGCGATGCGAAGGCCCTCGATGCCGTAGACCTTAAGCTCGTTGTCTACCACCGACATGCTGTCGCATCCCATCTTGGCGGTACAGGATTGATGCCAGTAGGTGACGGCCGAGCGGCGGATAAAGTCGATCATGCCTTGTTTGTCGCGCGGCCCCGGAGCGGTCTCGCCCGTTACCAAAGGTCTGAAGGCCTCACTGTTTCCGAGTTCGCGGCACAACTCGACTGCGGCCAACGCGGCGGCCATGTCTTCTGGCTCAGTGAGTGAGTTTGGTTCGATCAGGATAGCGTCGTTTACATCGGGGCCAGAAAGCCTCAAACGGCCGCGGCTTTTTGGCTGTGCGAGGCCATTGAACATCGTCCACCCGTGCTCCGGTGTTTCAAGACCGGCCTCAAGCGGCGACGGAACAGCGAACTCCAACTGGCACTGGAGGATGTCAGGCTGGGACAGACGTGCGTCGCTTTTCCAATAGATGTTTGCCTCGCAGCCGCTCCCGCCGATTGCTCCCGGTTTTCGGTAGGCCCAGGTGCAKCCGAAGGCGAGATGATCCTGATGATTGCGGCCAACGCCCGGCAAGTGTTGCAGGACTGGAATGCCGTGGGAATGCAGTTCGTCTTCCGGGCCGATACCGGACTGCATAAGGACTTTCGGCGTGTTGATCGCCCCAAGTGACAGCACCGTTTCGCAATGCGCCATGAACTGGCGTCGCCGACCATCGATCAGAGCTTCAACTCCTCTCACCCGCTTGCCATCGAAGATGAGACGCGTAACCAGCGCCTCTGTTATCACCGTCAAATTTGGGCGCGATAGCAGCGGATCAACATAGGATGCAAACACGGTTTCCCGCTTGCCTTCCCGGATACGTAGTTCGGCGATCGATGCGCCGCCAGAGGCCTCCATCATCTCGCCGTTCGTGGTATCAAAGAGGGGAATTCCTATGGCGGATGCCGCGCTCAACAGGGCCTCCGCCACTGGCTGGGGAGACCGAGGCTGCGCCACGTATGCAGGCCCACCTACCCCGCGACGAATAGGGTCCGGAGCGCCTTGCCAATCTTCGATCCGACGATAGTAGCCAAGGATCGATTGATAGCCCCAGGCGTCATCCCCGGCCTCGGCCGCAAAGTGGTTCCAGTCTTCTTTGTGTCCTCTGGCCCATACCATAACGTTGATGCTCGAACCGCCGCCAAGCCCTTTGCCCATGCTGAGAGGGAGTCGGCGGCCATCCAGGCCAGCCGCTGGCTGTCCGACAAAGCCCCAGTCCCGGGTCGATCCGAGATTGAGTGGCCATTGCGCAGGGTTGGATACGGTCTCGGATTCATCACCTCCGCCCGCTTCAATCAGCAGAACGGTCGCGTTTCCATCCTCAGCCAGCCGCGCCGCGACAACCGAGCCGCTGGACCCGGCGCCGCAAACGATGAAGTCGTAGACATCACCGACCGCGTCATGCGGGTGAAACGTGTTTGCCGGTACATTTTCGTCATGGGTATACAGTTTCACGTAAGATCCTCCGTGAATTCATTCTGATAAATTTGCTGAAGTCGTGGTCGCGAGAGACGAGGAAATGCTCATGGATCCTGGAAGGATCCTACGCCCTACTGGCGTCTCGCTCGGGTTTGCAGTCTGTTTAACAGATGTGCTTCAGCGTCATCGGGAGGGTGTCGACCGTCCCGATGACGCAAAGTCGGTCATTGCTTTTTCGCCGACGCGACCTTGGCAGCCTGATCGATAGTATCGGCGATGACCGCCGGCTGTGTCATGAACAGGGCGTGGCTTGCCGACACCTTGGTGATCTTGGCCTTGATGCGCTCAGCCATGTGGATCAGCATCGCCTGGTCGAAGGCCTTGTCTTCGGTGGCAATAACGGCCCAGCTCGGCTTGGTGCGCCAGGCGGCATTTTCGAGCTTCGTGCCGAACGCCGACATGTTGATCGGAACCTGCGAAGCGCTCATGAACGCGGCTTCGGCATCGCTTACGTCATGCGCAAAACCGGCCTTGAATTTTTCCGTGCTGACATAGCCGAAACCATCCTTTGTGGTCTCGATGACGAACTCCGAAGCAGGYGCAAAGCCTTCGTATTGCTGAGCCGTCGTCTCGCCGGCATCAGGGGAGAGCGCGGAAACGTAGACGAGGCCTGTCACCTTCGGATCGACGCCAGCCTCGGTGATGACCGTACCTCCCCAGGAATGACCAACGAGAATGACCGGACCATCTTGTCGTTCGAGCGCACGCTTGGTGGCGGCGACATCGTCTGCAAGGGACGTCAACGGGTTCTGCACGATGGTGACGTGATAGCCGCGTTTGGTCAGATTGTCGTAAACACCTTTCCAGCCGGAACCGTCCGCAAACGCGCCGTGAACCAGAACGACGTTTCTTACGGATTGATCTTTGGGAATGATGTCGGCGGCATTCGCTGCCGGTAGTGCAACCGACAGTGAGGCTGCAGCTGCGATTGCGGAAATGGTGGTGATGGACTTGCGCGTCATGGCTTTCTCCTCTGGTAATCGCAATAATAGTTATCGCGATATCTATTAAGTTTCACATCTCGATCGTTACGTCAACATGATTCTTATCGCGATATTGGTTTTCGTAATAAGTTCGATTATATGGATGTCGATAGGAGCTCAAAATGACCCAACGCCATAACGCCCCCCCGCCCCTGCGCGACCAGCTATGCTATGCGATCTACACTGCCGGGATCGCTATCCAGCGCGCTTACAAGCCCGTTCTCGATGAGCTTGGGCTGACCTATCCGCAATATCTCGTCCTGAACGTTCTTTGGTCGCAAGACGAACAAACCGTAGTCTCTATCGCCGATAGGCTTGCTCTCGAGTCCAGCACGCTCACACCGCTTTTGAAGCGCCTGGAAGCCGCTGGGCACTTGCGTCGGACGCGCAACCTGAACAACGAACGACAGGTACTGGTCGCACTGACAGACCAGGGTCGTGCGTTGCAGCACCGGGCAGGCTGCCTCAGCGACACCTTGCTTGCAGCCTCGACCCAGACACCCGCTGAACTCGCTGCCTTGAACCGCGACGTGCGGCATCTGCGTGACGCGATCTACTCCCAGATCGGTGGGTGGGACGCACCCGCCTGATCTGGACGGCAGTAGATGGCCTCAATGCTCAAGCGGTGGGAACAGTCCCGCCGTCAATCACATGCTCCGTGCCGGTGATGGACGATGCCCGATCCGAGGCAAGGAATGCGATCAGGTCTGCGACCTCTTCCGGTTTGGCCGGTCGTCCGAGCGGTATGCCACCGAGCGAGTTCATGATCACCTGCACCGCGTCGTCGTAGCTGATACCGGCTTGCTCAGCTATGCGCAGGGCCAGACCATTGGAGCCCGGGCTTGCGATCCAGCCCGGAGAAACCCGCACCACCCGTACACCCTTCGGAGAAACCTCCTTGGAGATGCTTTTGCTGTAGGTGTTGAGCGCCCCCTTGGCCGATGCGTAACCGGTCGTCGCTTCCGGGAGCGGAAGGTTTCGCTGGATCGAGGTGACGTGGATGACGACACCGCTTCCCTGAGCGACCATGCCAGGGATCAGAGCACGATCGAGCCTGACCGCCGGGAAGAAGTTGAGGTTGAACTCCTTGTCCCACTCCTCGTCTGTGAGCGCAGCAAAACCGCCTGAAGGTGCCAAAGAACCGCCCAGCACGTTCACAAGGATATCGAGGCCGCCGAGTTCACGATGCACCGCGTCAACGACGGTTTGAACCCCCGTCGGGGTGGTCAGATCGGCTTCCACGAATRCCGCGCCGGAGAAATCTGTCGGCTTGGTGCGAGCGCTGGTCACCACACGAGCGCCAAGCTCCTTGAAGAGCGCTACAGTTGCAGCGCCGGCGCCCGAAGTGCCGCCGGTGATCAGGGCGCGACGGCCCTGCAATGTGAGGAACGGGGTCATACCGTGATCTCCAGTTCGGCGAGCTTGTCGCCCGCGAGGACGAAGAAGAACCGCAGGTCGATCGGGCTTCCGGGGAAGTTACCGACGGCGTGGGCCGTCACCAGGGTTTTGCCGTCTTCACTGGTGATCAGGAAGGGCTCGACCGTGTAGCTGTACTGCTGGCTTTCGTCGGCCATCCACGCGCGAATGGCATCCCGGCCCCTATGGGTTTTGCCCTTATCCTTGACGATACCGTTTTCGGTAAACGCCGCCGCCACTGTTTCGGGCCCTCCATCTCGGTCAGCATCGAAATAGGCTTCGATGCCCTTGGGTAGCTTGATTGTCATCTGTGTCCTCCAATCCTGTTTCCAGCCTTTACCGGCTGTAACCTCGACCCTCTTCCGGCCGACAGGGTCAAACTAATGCCGAATGATTGACATGATAACTGGGACAAAGCAGGATGAGGAATTACGAAAAGAGGGACAATGGCGCGATCTGTTCTTACCGACCTCGATGCCGTTCTGAGCATTGCCCGCTTGGGCTCGTTCCGGGCCGCAGCGCTAGAACTCGGCATGTCCACGACCGCACTGAGCAATGCCATCGCGAAGCTTGAGCAGCGCCTGGGCATTCGCCTGTTCAACCGGACAACGCGCAGCGTTTCGCTCACCGACGGGGGAACGACCTTTGTCGAGCGCATTGGACCGGCAATGACCGACATCCACGATGCCATGCTCGCGGCTCAATCGCTTCAGGATACTCCGACCGGCACATTGCGAATAAACGCATTTGCTTCGGCGGCTCGGGAGGTGATGGAACCGCTCATCCTGTCGTTCATGCGGCGTTACCCCCAGGTGCATGTTGATCTGGTCACGGAGGGCAAACTCGTCGACATCGTCGCGGCCGGCTTCGACCTGGGCCTGAGGACGGTTGATCTCGTTCYGAACGACATGATCGCCGTGCCGCTCGGTCTGAAGCGCAGCAATGCCGTCGTCGCGTCGCCGGACTTCCTGAACACTCATGGCAGGCCAACCGTACCAGCCGACCTGTACCGATTTCGCTGCATCCGTGCGCGTCTACCCAACAACGCCTTGTTTCGTTGGCGGTTCGAGAAGGACGGGAACGCCGTGCAGATTGATGTCCAAGGCTCGATCACGCTCGACGAGCCAAGTCTTGTCAGGATAGCGGCTCAGAATGGCGTTGGAATTGGATATGTCATGGAGGCGGATGTGCGCGATGACATTGCGGCCGGTCGACTGGTGCGCGTTCTCGAGGATTGGACCCCGTCCCTGGCACCGCTCGCGTTGTATTATCCTGGTAGGAAGAACCCGCCGGCCGCCTTCAGTGCATTCATACAAGCTGCCCGCGATTTTGCGAGAACGTAATCGCCAAGTGCGTATTTCCAGGCCTTTGCGACGTCGTGGCCCTGTCGCATTCGCGGCACCAGGGGTCCGGGAACGGCGTGCGGAAATCAATTGTCCGGAAAGGGTTTCATTCTGTTCCTTGGTCTTGGCGGGATGAACCGCAGGTGCCCCTTTCATTCAGACGCGCAGCGCCTCGATGACGGCGCGCAGGCCAGCCGACAGGTATTTCCGCGTCGGGTAATAGAGATAAAGCCAGTCCTCGGGCGCACTCCAGGATGCCAGGCATTCGACCAGGCTGCCGTTCTGGACATAGGAACGCGCGCGCTCTTCCCAGACATAGGCTAGCCCGACGCCCGAAAGTGCTGCCTCGACTATCAGTTCATGGTCATCGAGCGACAGAGACCCGGTCGGCTCGAATTCGATGATCTTTCCGGCGCGACTGAACTCCCAGGCATAGGGCTTGCCGCTTGGATAGATATTGCGGATGCAGACATGCTGATGCAGATCATCGGGGGTTTTGGGGAGCGGATAACGCTCGAAATAGGCCGTGGAACCGACGACGGCAAACCGGAGCCGAGGCTTGATCTTCACAGCGGTCATGCCATCGCGCAGGCTTTCGCCAAGTYGAATGCCAGCATCGAACCCTTCCTCCACAATGTCGACAAGCCGGTCGGTGGCCACGATTTCCAGCTGGAGACCGGGATTTTTTGCAATCAGCGGGCCAATGACCGACCGGAACACAAACGGCGCCACCGAATTGGGCGCGTTGATGCGCACCTTGCCGAACGGCGTGTCACGAAACTGGTTGAGAGCATCGAGCGCCGATCCGATCTCGCCGAAAGCCGGCGATAGTTGCGACAAGAGCATCGCGCCGGCATCGGTCAGGGCCACGCTGCGGGTCGTCCGGTTGAGCAGGCGAATACCGACGCGCGCCTCAAGATTGCCAACGGCATGGCTTATCGCCGAGGCCGTCACCCCGCGCTCCTCGCCAGCCCGGCGAAAGTTGCGGTGACGGGCAACCGCATCGAAGGCCGCCAGTTCCGAGAGATCCGTGCTGCGCATTGTCAAATCTCACTCATCATTGACAGGAAGATTATCCCTCTAATTCTTATCGTTGAAAAGGTCCAGATTTCTCCTCGCAAACCGGCGCTGGTGCCGGACCACACAGGAGACAAGACAATGGCCGACTTCATTCCTCCCGCACGCAACGCTGCATCGCCCTTCGCTGACATGCGCGGTCATCACGTTGCCGTCCGCACGCCGGACCTCGAAACCGCCAGGCGCTGGTATGTCGAGAAGCTCGACTTTCGTGTCGTTGCCGAGTGGGACTATGCCGACGAACAACTCGCCTATCTGGCACCCGCCACTGACGACCATTTCTATGTGGAAATCCTTGGCGGCGGAGATCCGTCGCCAACAGACGTCCGTCCCTATACCGATCTTGGCGACAGTCTCAAATATGCCGGATACCACCATTTCTGCCTGAATGTCGAAAGCGTTGATGCCACCGTCGAGGAACTGCGCGCACGCGGCGTCACCATCGTCACTGAGCCGTTCGAACTGCTGGCGATCAACCGTCGCCTTGCCTTCTTCTGCGATCCCTTCGGTAACCTGATCGAGCTGGCAGAAGTCCTGCCGTGAGCTTTTCCCACCCGGCTGGCCATCCCGGTATCGCGGTGGTCAGACGCCCCCTCCCTTATCTCCTCGAAAATCAAGGAATATCCTCATGAAAATCTGGTTCATCACCGGCGCCTCGCGCGGCTTTGGCGCCCTCATCACTACGCGTGCTCTTGCACAGGGCGACGCCGTCGTCGCCACCGCCCGCAATCCAAAGGCGATCACCGAGCGGTTCGGCGAACACCCCAACCTGCTTCCGGTCGCCCTCGACGTGACCGACGACAGCCAGGCGACCACAGCGGTGAAAGCCGCGATCGATCGCTTCGGCCAGATCGATATCCTGCTCAACAATGCCGGCTTTGGACTGATGGGGGCTGTCGAGGAGGCGACGGCATCCGAAATAGAGGCTGTCTATCGCACCAATGTCTTCGGCCTCCTCAACGTAACCCGCGCGGTCCTGCCCTCGATGCGCCGAGCGCGTTCCGGCCGCATCCTGAATATCTCATCGATCGGCGGCTATCGCGGCGCCGCTGGCTTCGGTGTCTACTCCTCGACGAAATTCGCGGTCGAAGGGCTGAGCGAAGCTCTGCATGACGAACTGGCACCGCTTGGCATTCACGTCACGGTCATCGAGCCGGGCTATTTCCGCACAGATTTCCTCGATAGCTCCTCCTTGTCGGTCAGCGGCGATATCATCGGCGATTACGCAGAGACTGTCGGCAAGGTGCGCACCGTAGCTACAAGTCTCAGCCATAACCAACCCGGCGATCCTCAAAAGCTGGCAGAGGTTCTGATCGCCTTCACTGACGCCCCCAATCCGCCAGTGCGCCTGCCGCTCGGTAGTGACACAGTCGCCGCGATCGAGAAAAAGCATGCACAAGACGCTGCCATCCTCTCCGAATGGCGCACCGTCTCGGTGTCGACCGACTTCGCCGTTGGCTAATGACGACGCTCGTCTGGTTAAACTTCGTCCGATGGGAGGTCGCCTTCGGGGCCTCCCATCGCCTTGAAGGGATTTGAACCGACGACCGGATGTATTGAGGCATTATGGCAGGTCAATTTCCGATATTCCTCAGACAGTTAGAAATCGCAACTCGTTCTCGGCAGTCTGCGCCCATGTGATGACGTAGCCGCAAGCGCCCGCCGGCCGGTGCTTGATCCAACGATGATGGCGTTGATCGATACCGACCCAGTCCAAGCGGTTGTCTTCTCCTGGCGGCGCCTGGAAGCAGCAATGGTCGAACTCGCCGATCAGCACAAAGTCTGGCTCGACCTGCGCAGTGCGCGCAAGAGCGCGGAACAGTTGCGACAGGTCGGCGCCATCTCGGCAGAGATGGTGGAAGTCATCGAGTCGCTCTATTCGACCTACAAGAGCGCGATGCACTCCTATGACTTCGCATTGGATAAAGCCTCGATCGTTGAATATGTGCTGTTGACGATCGAAACTCGGGACGCGATCCACAAGACCCTCGCCAAGCGGGCAGAAAATCACAAGACTCATTCGAATTGATCACCGGAACGGCATCGGAGCCTTTCGGACCTCAGAGCGCGGTTTCATACTACCAAGACATTCATCAACGCCTCGGACCGGGCGGACAATCCGTCATCCCGATTTTTATGCTCGGAGCCTTTAATGCCGCGATATATCCAGGAAGCCATCGAAACCCGCCGCGTCAAGACGATAAGGCTGACGGAGGCCGATACGCAGGCACAGGCTAAACAATTGTTCGCCAGCGGCGAGAAGACCCTGCCGGTCAGCGAGGAGACCCTCGAGACGATTGCGATCGAGTACGCCAATGTGACCGAGAGTTCTCTCGGACCAAGAATCGCCCGCGTCGCGCGACTGAGGGTGGCTCTCGGGCCGAAAATGACGACTGATATGAATGCGCTCGTGGATTATCTTGAGCCGCTTCTTTTTGCGGATGATGCGAATGGCAGGCCGTTCGAGGGGCGCAGGACGGACAGGCCATCCTTCAAGCGTTCGGCCTGCTCGCCGATCTCGCCGAGGATCTTGACACCGATAGGTGATACGAGTCCGAAAACACGAACTGCGCCTGCTGCGGAAAAGATACGCAAAAGATCGGCGAATACTATGATGTGAAAGATGCGATCTGGCAGGAGGCGGGCAAACAATTCGCGAAAGAATGTTCTTTGCGTGGGCTGTCTGGAGGAGAAGCTGGGGCCGCCGCTGGTGCCGGAAGACTTTTCGAATGCGCCGGTCAATCTGAATCTTGCCCGCAAATCGGCACGCCTGCGCCAACTTATGGGCAAATGAGGCGAGAGTTTCAGCCGGCCGCGCCGACGTCAAGCCTGCTCAGAAACGGCATCCTCCTCTCCGAAATGGTTCGTCCTTGTAAATGAGAAGAGCACGCGCCGGCCGGGACCGTGCCAAAGCAATTCGCCATCCTTAACGAAGAAGTGCGTCACACTTGGAAAGACGTCGTGATCGAGTGGCTCTAACGCCCGCGGATTGTGGTAGATCTCGATTTCATCCGACCATTTCTCTACATAATCCGGATCCTCGATATTGATTTTGAAAGGAATCGGATCGACCGCGTCCGGATCATAATCGTACAGGCCACCAATCCTGTGGAGCACGACCTTCGGGTCGCCGAACCCTGCGAGCACACCCATGCGATTGAACTTGGCGGTTGTTCCCGCGTTCGAAAAGAGGACGGCCGACACGTGCCGATGCTCTTCCTGCCCGAAAAAATTGGTGGGAACGACCTTCGTTCCAACGACGTGGGCGCTCAGCCGCTTTTCGATCGCCTTCTTGTAATTGGGATGTTCCTTGCGCAGTTCGACGCCCACTCCATAGAGATAAAAGGACAGAGCAGTTTGCGAC
>NZ_JBFUBH010000076.1:0-12527 GCF_056405855.1 Pararhizobium sp. P1_E7
GCCATGAGCACCATCGCGATGGCAGCTCCAAGCGGCCAGTTGCGGGCGCCACCGAACTGCATCTGGATCAGATTGCCCATCATCATCGATTTGCCGCCACCAAGCAGCGTGGGTTCGAGAACCGCGCCCAAGGTCGGGACGAAGACCAGGATCGCCCCGGCAATCATGCCTGGCGCGGAAAGCGGCAGGATGATCCGCCGCAACGTGATCCAGCGGCTGCCATAGAGATCGTGGGATGCCTCCAGCAGCGTGTGATCGAGCTTCTCGATCGAGGCAAAGACGGGGAGGATCATCAGCGGGATATAACTGTAGACCAGCCCCGTCAGCATGGCTGTGTCGCCAAAAAGCAGGCTGTCCATGTCATCGATCAGGTGCAGGGCGCGCAGCGCTTTTTCGACAACCCCGTCATTGCCGAGGATGATGATCCAGGCGTAGACGCGAACGATCATCGAGACCCAGAAGGGTAGCGTCACCAGATAGACCAAAGCCACTTTGACCGACGGCCTCTGCAGGGCAATGAAATAGGCAACCGGAAAACTCAAGAGAAGACAGAGGATGGTTGTTACGGACGACAGCAGCAGCGTTCTGCCGACCACGATCAGATATTGGGGATTGAACTCCATCTCGCCGGTCCAGCCTTCGTTGAAGAGCAGCTGCTTGTAGGACGTTGCGGTGAAGATGTAGTCGAAGCCACCATAGGGGCCACGGGTCGAAAAGGAGACGATCACGACGATGCCGATCGGAATGATCAGCGTCAGGAGCATGATGGCATAGGCTGGCATCAGGCCCAGAAGGTTCCAGCCGGGTCTTGTCGCGCGCGCCGTCATGAGCCGAGAATCCGTGCGGATTCGGCAGAGAAACCGAGCTTCACCGGCTCGCCGATTTTGAGCATGTGGTTGCGGCTTGTGGTGTTTCGCTTGGAAACGCGCAAATCGATGCCGCCGGTTTTAACGACATAGTGTGTGTAGCCGCCGAGATAATTGGCGCCGATGACGGTGCCTTCGAAGACAATGGGATTGCCCTGTTCCGGCAGGCTGATCTTTTCGGGCCGGATCGATAGGGTCGCCTTCCCTCCGGTGATCGCCTTTTTATGCGGTGCTTTCAGCGTAAGGCCGAGCGGAAGTGCGACGGTGGCAAAATCGCCATCGACCGCAACGACGTCCGCGGGCAGAAAATTCGTTTCCCCGATGAAGTCGGCGACGAAACGGTTAGCCGGCTCTTCATAGATGTCGGCGGGCGTTCCGAGCTGCTGGATCTCGCCATTGCCGAGCACGCAGATGCGGTCCGACATGTCGAGGGCCTCTTCCTGATCGTGCGTGACGAAGACGAAGGTAATACCCGTTTCCCGCTGCAGGCTGCGCAGTTCGTTGCGCATCGCCTGGCGCAGCTTGAGATCGAGCGCCGACAGCGGTTCGTCCAGCAATAGCACCTGTGGCTCTGGGGCGAGGGCGCGGGCAAGCGCGATGCGCTGGCGCTGGCCGCCGGACAATTGTTGCGGCTTGCGATTTGCAAAATTTTGCATGTGAACCAGGCGAAGCATGTCGGCGACGCGTGCGTCGCGGCGATCTTTCGACCAGCCGAGGTTCTCGAGCCCGAAGCCGACATTCTGCTCAAGGGTCATGTGCGGAAACAGCGCGTAGCTTTGAAACACGGTGTTGACCCGCCGCTTGTGGGGCGGCAACCCTTGGATATCGGCGCCCTGCAGAGAAATCTGCCCCGTTGTCGGTTGCTCGAACCCGGCAATCATGCGCAGCAGGGTGGTCTTGCCGCATCCGCTCGGGCCAAGCAGCGTGAAGAATTCATTGTCGTAAATATCGAAAGAAACCGGTTTCAGGGCCTGATAGGCGCCGTAAGCCTTGGACACGTCTTTAATCTCGACGGCCTTTCGATGGGGTGGATGGCCGCTGGCATCCTTCATGGCGGTGGGCTCCTCTGGCGATTTCGAATGGTTTGATGGGAGAGGGGTCTTTGGACTCATCCCGGCTGTTCCCTCGCGGTGTTGACCACCGTTCCCTTTTGTCCTTGCAGGCCGCTGGAAGATCGCCAGCCATCAGCGCCAAGCTGCAGCAGCAATCTAGGCGGGGGACAGGAAGGGGGAAATTCGGAAATTGCGACGCGGTGCTTCGGAGTTTTATGCGGCGGCGTTTCAGCATCGATCGCCCGACGTCTCCCGAGACCATCCACATCGTTGGCAATCCCGCCGCATTTAGGGACAGGCTAACCACTGGCACGGGAAATCGTAATGTTCGGGCTCCGGTCGCTTCAGTAAACCAACGATCAGATTTCCGTCGCATCCGCAGAAACTGCCGGACAGCCAGAAAAGGAAGCAGAAATGCCCGTTGAAAAAGTAGACACGCTTGTTGTTGGTGCTGGCCAGGCCGGGGTTGCCCTCAGCGAGCACCTGAGCAAGTGCGGCGTGCCTCACCTCGTCCTTGAGCGCCACCGCATTGCCGAACGCTGGCGCTCCGAAAGATGGGACAGTCTGGTTGCCAACGGTCCGGCCTGGCACGATCGATTTCCGGGCCTTGAGTTTTCCGACGTGGATCCCGATGCCTTTGCACCCAAAGAGCAAGTTGCGGACTATTTTGCTGCTTACGCAGAAAAATTTGGAGCCCCTATCCGCTGCGGAGTGGACGTCAGGGAAGTGCGAAGGAATGCCGGCCGGCCCGGCTTCCGCGTCGAAACGTCTGACGGCGTGATCGAGGCCAACAATGTCGTTGCCGCCACCGGACCTTTCCAGCGGCCCATCACCCCTGYCGTCGTTCCTGAAAGCGCCGGCGTCATGCAGATCCATTCGAACCTTTACCGAAATCCCGGCCAGTTGCCCGAAGGTGCGGTGCTTGTGGTTGGCGCGGGGTCTTCGGGTGTGCAGATCGCGGACGAACTCCTGCGGGCGGGCAAGCGCGTCCACCTGTCCGTCGGAGCGCATGATCGTCCTCCCCGGGCCTATCGCGGGCGTGACTTCTGCTGGTGGCTGGGGGTTCTCGGCAAGTGGGATGCGGAAACTCCGGGACCTGGCACCGAGCATGTCACGATCGCTGTGAGCGGTGCACGAGGCGGCGAGACGATCGACTTCCGCCGCCTCGCGGCGCGAGGGATGACGCTCGTTGGCCTGACGACATCCTACGCGAACGGCACACTGACCTTTGCGCCGGACCTTGCGGACAATATTGCGCGCGGCGATGCCAACTACCTGTCGCTGCTGGATGAGGCCGACGCTTACGTGACGCGCAATGGCCTCGACCTTCCGGAAGAACCTCAAGCCCGTGAGATCGCGCCGGATCCGCAGTGCCTGACCAGTCCCATTCTCGAACTGAATCTCGCGGAGGCCGGGATTACCTCGATCATCTGGGCGACGGGCTATGCCGTTGACTACAGCTGGTTGAAGGTCGACGCCTTCGACGAGAAGGGAAGGCCCAAGCATCAGCGCGGCGTGTCGATCGAGCCCGGCCTCTATTTTCTGGGTCTGCCATGGCAATCGCGCAGGGGGTCCAGCTTCATCTGGGGCGTCTGGCACGACGCCAAGCATTTGGCCGATCGGATTTCCACGCAGCACAAGTACCTAGCGTACCATGCTTCGGCGAAACGCCAGACCGAAGACGCGTAGCCGCTGCCAACAGCGCCCCCATTCGCCCCTCAATCACGCAAATAGGATCTATCGATGGAACACCGCAGGCATCGCACGTTCAATACCAAAACCACCTATCCCGAACAGAACCTCGACAACGACCTCTGCCAGGCGGTCGTGGCACGCGGCACGACGATCTTTCTGCGCGGGCAATGCCCCCAGGAACTCGATACCGCCAAGAACATCGACAGCCACGATCCGGTCGAGCAGACCCACAAGGTGATGCAGAACATCCGCCAGCTGATCGAAGAGTGCGGCGGTACGATGGAACATCTCGTCAAGGTCGTGGTCTACATCACCGATGTCCGTCATCGCGAGGCGGTCTATCGCACCATGGGCGAGTACATCAAAGGCGTCTATCCGGTATCGACCGGCCTCGTCGTTCAAGCGCTCGCCCGGCCGGAATGGCTGGTCGAAATCGACGGCACGGCCGTCATTCCGGACTAGGGGCGCGCCATGACGTTTTCCATCGTTGCCCGGTGCCGTCAAACCGGCATGTTCGGCGTTGCCGTTTCCTCATCATCGCCGGCGGTCGCGGCGCGCTGCGCCTATGCCCAGGCCGGCGCCGGCGCCGTGGCCAGCCAAAACATCACCGATCCGAGCTTGGGCACGCAGGGTCTCCTGCGTCTCGAACGGGGGGATGGCGCAGCCGAAGCGCTGGCATTCCTAAAGTCCAACAATGCCCACCTGGATTATCGTCAGGTTCTGATCGTCGATGGGCGGGGGGCCACAGCCGTTCATTCCGGTTCGAACGCTCTGGGCATCTGGGGACACGCCACCGGTGACAACGTCGCATGCGGCGGGAACCTGCTCGCAAATTCCGGTATCCCCTCCGCGATGGTGGAGGCATTTCTGGCCTCGACAGGCCATTTGGGCGATCGATTGATCGTCGCGATGCGGGCAGCGATCGCGGCTGGCGGCGAGGCGGGTCCCGTGCACTCCGCCGGCATGAAGCTGGTCCGTGACGTGGCATGGCCCGTGGCGGATTTGCGTTGCGACTGGACCGAGGCTTGCCCGGTGGAAGAACTGGCAGCTCTTTGGGACATCTACAAACCGCAACTGGACGCTTACGTCCAGCGCGCCATCAACCCTTCGGCCGCACCGAGCTACGGCGTGCCGGGCGACGAATAGCAGACCTATTATTGGAGAATTGCATGACTGTGCTGAGCCATCAGGACTGGATTAACCGGGCAGCGGCGATACGCTTCCGGGACAAGGCATTCATAGACGGTCAGTCCGTGCCGGCGCGTTCGGGCAGGGTCTTCAACAGCATCAACCCGGCGACGGGCGAGATATTGGCGGAAGTGGCTTCCTGCGGACAGGACGACGTCGATATCGCCGTGGCGGCGGCGCGGCGCGCCTTCGAGGCAGGGGTCTGGTCACGGAAAAGCCCGGCTCACCGCAAAGATGTTCTTCTGCGGCTGGCTGCCCTGCTGCGGGAACATCAGGAGGAGCTGGCCCTGCTCGAGTCGCTCGATATGGGCAAGCTGGTCAATGACGCGGTGACGGTCGACGTCCCGGGGTCGGCGGCGATCTTTCAGTGGTATGCCGAAGCGATCGACAAGATTTACGACGAGATCGCCCCGGCCGAAGAAGGCAATCTCGTTCTGGTCCGGCGTGAACCGCTGGGCGTTATCGGCGCGGTCGTTCCGTGGAATTTCCCGTTGGACATGGCGACCTGGAAATGCGCGCCGGCGCTGGCGGCCGGCAATTCTGTCGTGCTGAAACCGGCCGAACAATCGCCGCTCTCCGCTTTGCGGCTGGCCGAACTTGCCATGGAAGCAGGCGTGCCGGCCGGTGTTCTCAACGTCGTGCCCGGTCTTGGCGAGACGGCGGGACAGGCGCTGGGACGTCACCCGGATGTCGATAGTCTCGTATTCACCGGCTCCACCGCGATCGGCAAACTGTTCCTGCAATATGCGGGACAGTCCAACATGAAGCAGGTTTGGCTGGAAACCGGCGGCAAGAGCCCCAATCTGGTTTTCGACGATTGCACCGATCTCGACGCGGCGGCCGACATGGCGGCTTTCGGAATCTTCTTCAATCAGGGCGAAGTCTGCTCAGCGAATTCGCGTCTGCTGGTGCACCGGCGGATCAAGGACAGCCTGGTCGAAAAGCTGATCGCCCGCGCAGCGGCGATGCAGCCGGGCGATCCGCTCGATCCGGCGTCGAAAATGGGCGCCCTGGTCGATGCGAGCCACACCTCAAACGTCATGCGCTTCATCGAAGCAGCGAAGAAAACCACGCGGCTCGTGGCCGGCGGTGAGCAGGTCACGGTGAACGGGCGCGGCAGCTTCGTGACGCCGACCATCTTCGACGATGTCCGCCCCGACAATCCGATCGCGCGCGACGAAGTCTTCGGCCCGGTGCTCGCAGTGATCCCCTTCGATGACGAGGAGGAGGCGGTCCGCATTGCCAATGACAGCCCCTACGGTCTGGCCGCGTCGCTATGGACGAACGATCTGTCGCGTGCTCACCGCGTCTCCGCGCGGCTGAAGGCCGGCACGGTGTCCGTCAACACGGTCGATGCCTTAAGCCCGATGACGCCCTTCGGCGGCATCAAGCAATCCGGTTTCGGCAGGGATTTGTCGCTTCATTCCTTCGACAAATATACGTCTTTGAAAACGACATGGATAAAATATTAGACCGCGTCACCCTTGCACACTCAACCTGAACCATAGCACAATCGCACCATGCCCCTACGCTTTACGTTGCGCCAGCTGGAATATTTCGTTGCGGTCGGCGAGGCTGGCAGCATTGCGAAGGCTTCCGAGCAGGTGAATGTTTCACCGCCATCGATTTCCGCCTCCATCGCGCAGCTGGAGGCGGAATTCGGCATTGAGCTCTTTGTCCGCAAGCATTCGCACGGATTGTCGCTGACCGCCGGAGGCCGGGTCTTTCTCAAGGAGGCGCAGCGGCTGCTCAGCGACGCGGATGCCCTGCACGACGTCGCAGGGGATATTTCGGACAAGGTACGCGGTCCGCTTGCTGTCGGCTGCCTTGTCACCTTCGCTCAGCTGGTGCTTCCAGCGCTGCGCCGCAGTTTCGAGAACCAGCATCCCGAAGTGCGCATACGGCAGTTCGAACGCAACCAGGGTCAGCTTCTGGAGATGCTGTTGCGCGGCGAGATCGACCTCGCTTTGACCTATGACCTCGAAGTTTCCCAGGACATCGCCTTCGAGCCCCTCATGCAGCTGCCTCCCTATGTGATGCTGCCTGACAACCATCGTCTGGCCGGGCGCGAGGTGGTGATGCCGGAGGATCTGGCCGATGAACCCATGGTCCTTCTCGATCTGCCCTATAGTCGGGAGTATTTTCTTTCGGCATTCCGTGAAAAGGGCATCCGCCCGAATATCGCCGAGCGCACCAGCGACATCGCCGTGATGCGCTCGATGGTGGCGAACGGGTTCGGCTATGGCATTGCCAATATGCGGCCGCTCAACACGCTGTCGCCGGACGGCAAGCTTCTCGCCTTCGTGCCGCTGGGAGGCGATCTGCGTCCCCTGATCATGGGGGTCGCGTTGCCCAACGGCGAGCACAGAACCCAGGCCGTGCACGCCTTCGTCAAACATTGCCGCAATTTCGTTGGCGAACAGGGCGTTTTCGGGAAGTAGCGACCCGTTGCGGCATCCCGGTCAGAGGCCGGCCAAGCCGTCTGGATCGGCAAGCCGCAAGAGCAGCCTGTCGAGGAATACATCGCAGCGTCGAAGCTGTTCGATGGTCACGAACTCGTCGGGCTTGTGGCCCTGCGCCATGAAGCCGGGGCCGCAGACCACCGTCGGAATATCGAGGCGCTGGTTGAACAGCCCGCCTTCGGTTCCGAACGCGACCTTGATCGTGCCGTTCGCATCCGTCAGCGATTTGACGAATGCAACGGCGTTCGACGTCTCTGCGATGTCCAGCCCAGGATAGCTATTGGTGACATCGATTTCGACGGCCGCTTCCGGGGCTATTTTGCGGGCGCCGTCGGCGATCTTGCCGCCGGCGATGCGCAAACGGTCCAAGATCGCCTCAGGATCGTCGGCGGCGACATTGCGTATCTCGAAGTCGAGCGTACAAAGGTTCGGCACGATATTCAGGGCAACGCCGGCGTTCATCTTGCCGACGTGCACCGTCGTATAAGGAATGTCGTAATCGCTGTCGTGCGCGCCGTGGAGCGCGAGCCTGTCCTGTTCTGCGCGCAGTTCGCCGACGAAATCGCATCCCATATGGATGGCATTGACGGCAAGCGGCGCCAGCGCCGAATGCCCTTCGCGCCCGGTGCAGGTGCAGCGTGCCGCTGTCTTGCCTTTGTGCCCGGTCGCCACCTCCATTCCCGTCGGCTCGCCGACGATGCAGAGACGGGGGCGAACCGGTGCCGTTGCCAGCATATCGATCAGACCGCGCACACCCATGCAGCCGATTTCCTCATCATAGGAAAGTGCCAGATGCAGCGGCGTCTGCAAATTCATGCCGGCGGCGCGCAGCGCGGCTGCAAGCGCTGAGGCGATGAACCCCTTCATGTCTGCGGTGCCCCGGCCATAAAGCCGGCCGTCGCGTTCCGTCATTTCAAAGGGAGGCACGGTCCAGTTCTGCCCTTCGACCGGCACGACGTCGGTATGCCCGGACAGGAGAACGCCGGGCCTGCCGGCCGGGCCGATCGTCGCAAACAGGTTTGCCTTCTGGCCGTCCTTGTCCGAAACCAGCTGGCAGGCAATGCCCCGTTCTTGCAAGAGCGCGCGCACGAAGTCGATCAGGGCCAGGTTGGACAGGTGACTGACCGTTGGAAATGCAATCAGCCGTTCAAGAATTTCGACACTGTCCACGTTCGCCTGCTCCGTTTTCGCTTTGGCTGACTTAGCACGCAGGTAACCGGAGGCTCAGTCGAATTTCCCGCACTGCCGCTTCGGCGAAAACGAATGGGCGCCTCCCGATTAGGTCTGTCCTAAGCGGTGAGAAAGAAAACTGTTGTTTCCTGCGCGGTCCGCCGCCTCCACAGTGTTACGGATCGGCGGGCCGCATGGCGCCCGCATGTCCATCACAGACTGTAGGGGCGAGCGACCCCTGCCAGGGGGAAAGAATTGCGCGATCCACGTTATGACATTCTGTTCGAACCGATGAAGATCGGCCCGCACGTCGCGAAGAACCGGTTCTATCAGGTGCCGCATTGCAATGGCGGCGGCTACCGCGACCCTTCGGCGGCTGCGGCCATGCGCGGCATCAAGTCCGAAGGCGGCTGGGGCGTCATCTTCACCGAACAGACCGAGATGCACCACACCTCGGAGATCACGCCCTTCATCGAACTCAGGCTGTGGGAAGACCAGGACATTCCTGGGCTGCGCCGCATGTCCGATGCCATGAAGGTACATGGCGCGCTGGCCGGCATCCAGCTCGCCTATTCCGGCATCAACGGTCCGAATTTCTATACGAAGGAAGTGCCGCTCGCGCCGTCCGCCTTGCCGATCCGCACCTTTACCAACGATCCGGTGCAAGCCCGCGCGCTGGACAGGACTGACATCAAGAACCTGCGCCGCTGGTTCGTCAACGCGGCGAAACGCTCGAAGATCGCGGGCTTCGACCTGATTTGTCTCTACGGCGCGCATGGGTTCGGCATCTTTCAGCACTTCCTGTCGCGCGCCACAAACCAGCGCACCGACGAATACGGCGGCAGCCTCGAGAACCGCTCGCGTTTCGCGCGCGAGGTGGTGGCCGACATCCGCGAGGCCGTCGGCGATACCACGGCGATCACGATGCGCGTCAGCCTCGACGAGACCATCGGTGAACTCGGCTTCTCGAATGCCGAGGTGCGCGAATTCGTCGAGTTGAACGCTGACCTGCCGGATCTGTGGGATCTGGCGCAGGGCACTTGGGAAGACTGTTCCGGTCCCTCGCGTTTCAAGGAGGAAGGGGCCCAGGAACTGTTGGTCAAGGGCATCCGTGAACTGTCGTCAAAGCCGGTTGTCGGCGTCGGCCGCTTCACCTCGCCCGACGTGATGGCGCGGATGATCAAGTCCGGCACGCTCGATTTCATCGGCTGCGCGCGGCCCTCGATCGCCGACCCTTTCCTGCCGAAGAAGATCGAGGAAGGCCGGATCGAGGACATCCGCGAATGCATCGGCTGCAATATCTGCGTCACCGGCGACATGACCATGTCGATTTCCCGCTGCACGCAGAACCCGACGTTCATGGAGGAATGGCGCAAGGGCTGGCACCCGGAGCGCATGAACGCGAAGGGCGAAAGCCAGACGGTGCTGGTCGTCGGCGCCGGCCCGGCCGGCCTCGAAGCAACACGGGCGCTCTCACTGCGCGGCTATGACGTGACGCTGGCCGAAGCGACCACAACGCTGGGCGGTCGCGTGGCGCGCGAGCGCCTGCTGCCCGGCCTTTCGGCCTGGGGCCGCGTCGTCGACTACCGCCAGTACCAGATCAGCCAGCGTTCCAACGTCGAGACCTATTTCGACAGCCGGCTTTCGGCAGACGACGTGCTGGCCTTCGGCTTCGAGCATGTTGCGCTCGCCACCGGCTCGCACTGGCGCCGCGACGGGGTAGCGCGCCAGCATGTCGTCCCGATGCCGATCGACGTGGGCATGCCGCTCTGGACGCCGGACGACATCATGGCCGGCAAGCACCCGGAAAACCTCTCCGGCAAGACAGTCGTGATCTATGACGACGACCATTACTACATGGGCGGCGTCATCGCTGAGGTGATGGCCAAGGCCGGCGCCAAGGTCATTCTCGTCACGCCATCGGCCTATGTCTCGGACTGGACGCGCAACACGCTGGAGCAGGGCGCGATCCATGTGCGCCTCGACGATCTCGGCATCGATATCCAGCTGAACCGCGGCATCACCGCCATCCGCGCCGGCGATGTCGAGACCAACTGCGCCTATACCGGCCGACGCGGGGCGATCGGCTGCGACGCGGTCGTCATGGTTGCCTCGCGTACCTCGGACGACCAGCTCTACCATGACCTGCTGGCGCGCCAGGATGATTGGGCCGATGCCGGCGTCAAGAGCGTCAAGGTCATCGGCGACGCCGCCGCGCCTGCGCCGATCGCCTGGGCGACCTATGCAGGGCATCGCTATGCCCGCGAACTCGACACGCCGGATATCGGCGATGCCCTGCCGTTCCGCCGTGAAGTCACCGCGCTGGCGGCCGAATGATCGCAAAGACAGGCTTGCCGGATGCGATCAGCAGCGCCTTCCGCATCCGACAATCCGGTTTCTTCGCCATCCTGCGAGATAGATCGACATGAATGAACAGCAAAGAACCGAGCACGATTTTCTCGGTGATATGACCCTGCCGGCGGAAACGCTCTATGGTATTCAGACGGCCCGCGCCCTTGCCAACTTTCCGATCACCGACGTTCCCTTGAGCCATTTCCCCGAACTTGTCGTGGCATTGGCAATGGTCAAGAAGGCCTGCGCGCTTGCCAATCGCGATTGCGGTGTGCTGGAGGATCGGTTCGTGGATCCCATCCTTGCGGCGTGCGATGAAATCATCGACGGGCGTCACCATCAATGGTTTGCGGTCGACATGATCCAGGGAGGAGCGGGCACGTCCACCAACATGAACGCCAATGAGGTCATTGCCAATGTGGCGCTGCGCAATCTCGGTCATCGGGCAGGCGATTATCAGCGGCTGCATCCGAACGATCATGTGAACCGGTCGCAATCGACCAACGACGTCTATCCGACCGCGATGCGCCTCGCCGTGCTCAGCCAGACCGCCGCGCTGATCCGGGCGCAGGCCGGGCTGAGCGCCGCCTTCGCCGTGAAGGCAAAGCAGTTTGCCGGGATCGGCAAGGTCGGCCGTACTCAGCTTCAGGATGCCGTTCCGATGACGCTCGGCATGGAGTTTGCCGCCTTTGCCGCCACGGTCGATGAAGACATCGAGCGGGTCGTGCAACTCGGCGAACTGCTTACCGAGGTCAATCTTGGCGGAACCGCGATCGGGACAGGCATCAATGCCCCGGCCGGCTATGCCGGGATTGCCGTCGCACATCTGGCGAAAATCAGCGGCCGCACCTTCAGCCCGGCAAGGAACCTGGTCGAGGCGACCTCCGACGTCGGCGCCTTCGTCACCTTTTCCGGTGTTCTGAAACGGATCGCCGTGAAACTGTCGAAGATCTGCAACGATTTGCGGCTGCTGAGCAGCGGTCCTCGCGCCGGGTTCGGCGAAATCAAACTGCCGGCCGTCCAGCCTGGCTCCTCGATCATGCCGGGAAAGGTCAATCCGGTCATCCCCGAGGTGGTCAACCAGGTCGCCTACCAGGTCATCGGTAATGACCTCACCGTCACCTTCGCCGCCGAAGCCGGCCAGCTGCAGCTGAACGCGATGGAACCGGTCATGCTGTTCAACCTCCTGCAATCGATCCGCATCCTCACCCGGGCGATAACGGTGCTGCGCGAGCGCTGCGTCGAAGGCATCGAGGCGGACAGGGCGCGATGCGAGGAACTGGTGGACAAGAGCCTGATCCTCGCAACGGCGCTCGCCCCTCACATCGGCTACGAGGAGGCCGCCCGTGTTGCCCGCCTGGCCGTCACCGATGGCCAGACGATCCGCGAAGTCCTGCTTCGGCTGGGGGCGATGTCCGCCGACGATTTCGATGAACTGAAACGCCGGTCCTGGGCCTTTCCCGCGTAAGACGCGCGGATCGCCTGTGGACCTGAGAAAGAATGAAAAGGAAGGACATCATGAAAGTTCTGGTCACCGTCAAGCGTGTCGTCGACTACAACGTGAAGATCCGGGTGAAGCCGGACGGCACGGGGGTCGAGCTTGCCAATGTGAAGATGTCGATGAACCCGTTCGACGAGATTTCGGTCGAGGAGGCTTTGCGGCTGAAGGAAGCCGGCAAGGCGTCGGAAGTGGTCGTCGTCTCCGTCGGTCCGGCCAAGGCCGAGGAAACGCTGCGCACGGC
>NZ_JBFUBH010000077.1:0-12217 GCF_056405855.1 Pararhizobium sp. P1_E7
CCAGACGCGGCTCCGCGTCGCCGATGAAATAATCCAGCTCTGCCAGCGTATAGGCGGTGTTGAGCGGCAGGTAGACCGCGCCGCTTCGAAGGCAGGCGAGATAGAGGATCAATGCCTCGGCACTTTTCTCGACTTGCACCGCAACCCGGTCACCGGGGCGAACGCCGAGCGTGTCCATCGCGCTGGCAATGCGGCCGGAAAGTGCGAGCGCGTCATTGTATGTCCATGTGCGGGTGCTATCGTTCCGGATGAACGGTGCGTCACCGGGCGCGGCGGCCCGCATGGCGTCGAAAAGATGGTTGCTCACTTTCGCCCTCCTCCAAGCGTTGAGTTCATTATTTGTATGAATGGCCGGGACCCTTGTTGGCCATTGCCGCGGTGGCGGCCTTCATCGTTCTGGTTGAGAAAGCTCCTGACCTCCGTCGAGGCGATCACTTCGCCGCGTTGTGCCAGGGCCTCGTGATTGGCGATGATGTCGTCAAGCTTGTAGAGATAGTTGACCATCAGGCCATGCGCTTGCTGCATCGCCTTGGCCGAGCGGTCGCCGAGAAAATTCAGTCTTTCAAGCCGAGCGCCGTTGCCGAGATGGAAGCGGGCGACCGGATCGACCGGGCGACCCTCCGGGGTCCGTTCAATGAGGAAATAGCGCGCTGCAAGAGGCAGCAACGCACGCTCCACTTCAGTTGCCGTGCCAACGTTGTCAGCCCAGTTCGGATCGTCCAGCCGCATCAGCGTTTCGCGGGCCGCTTCAGACAGCAGGCTGTCGGGGGCGGAAGACCGAGCCTTGGCCAGCCAGCGGGCAAAGCCCGGAACGGGCGAAAGCGTGACGAAATTCCTCAGGCCGGGCAAATCCCTGCGCAGGTCATCCACGACCTGCTTAATCAGGAAATTGCCGAACGAGATGCCCCGCAGGCCGTCCTGGCAGTTGGAAATCGAGTAGAAGACGGCCGTGGTCGCCTCGTCGGGACTGATCTGCTCCCTGCCCTCGTCAAGGACATCGGCGATCGCGCTCGGCACAGATCGTGTCAGCGCCACCTCGACGAACACAAGCGGCTCGTCGGCCAAGCGCGGGTGGAAGAATGCAAAGCATCGACGGTCGGCCGGGGCTAGGCGAAGGCGCAATTCTTCCCAGCCGGCGATCTCGTGCACGGCCTCGTATTTGATGATCTTTTCAAGAATGTAAGCTGGCGTCGACCAGTCGATGGGGCGCAGCGTTAGGAAGCCACGATTGAACCAGGAGCCGAACAGATGCGTGAAGTCGGCGTCAAGCGCGTGATATTCTGTGGATTGGTCCTTGGAAGCAAGAAGCTGCTCACGCATCCGGACAAGCTTGGCGGTGCCGTTCGGCGCGTGATTCAAACGGCGCAGGAGCTCCTGTCGGCGCGGCTCCGCGGCCTGATGCAGCGCAATGACCGCGGCGGAGCTCTTGTCGGTGCGATAGTGTTCGATGGTCTGTTCGAGCCTGGCCGTATCGGGTCCGAATTTTTTATGGAGCATGCTGAGGAAGGCCTGCGCGCCCACGCTTTCGAGCGCGCCCCAGCGATCCAGTATCTCTGCCGCAAGGGCCATGCCCGAGGCTTCGCCGCGACTTGAGAGGAGCATTTCGCAAAGCTCCTGCAAGTCCACCTCGGCCACTACCTGCGGGGCGCGCGAGCCGGAAAACAGAAGCTGTCGCCCGCGATCCGTGATGCTCTGCAGCATATCGGTGAAGAAAGAAGCCTCGGACATACTATTCTCCCCTCTTCTGACGACGACCGGGTTTCGTGGCCGAACTACACCGCTTCCCATCGGCGGGCTTCATCGCTAGTATGTAGAATGTCACGCTTCGTACACGAGGTCAACTATCGTGTATACAAGAATTAACTTTGTGTATTTTGAAAGCGAACCGAATGTCCGAAAATGTCGGCCGATGGCTCCGGGACGAGATTGAAAATTCCATTCTTTCCAACGAGTTCCACCCCGGTGAACGGCTCGATGAAACGGTTTTGGCAACGCGTTTCGGGGTCTCCCGAACGCCGGTGCGCGAGGCCCTAATGCAGCTCAATGCAATCGGGCTCATCGAAATCCGGCCGCGCCGAGGTGCCGTGGTCATCGATCCAGGACCGCATCGGGTCTATGAGATGTTCGAGGTGATGGCCGAACTCGAGGGCCTTGCCGGATCGCTCGCCGCACGCCGGCTGGACAAGGCATCCCGCGAGGCGATCACCGCCACGCATAACCGCTGCGAGCAATCGGCCGGCGCCGGCGACAGCGACGCCTACTATTACCACAACGAGGAATTCCATAAGGCGATCTACGCCGCGAGCCGAAGCGAATTTCTCGAGGAGCAATGCGCGCAGCTGCACCGGCGCCTGCGCCCCTACCGCCGCCTGCAGCTGCGCGTCCGCAACCGCCTGTCGACGTCCTTCTCGGAACATTGCGGCATCGTCGAGGCAATCTTTGACGGAGACGGAGAGGAAGCCCGCCGGTTGCTGCGGGCGCATGTCGGCATTCAGGGCGAGAGGTTTAGCGATCTGGTCGCAAGCATGGCGGCCAGATGACGCATATTGGGTCAATGAGCAGTCGCTTATGGAGATTCGGCTGATGCCCTTCATCGACAGAAGGTCGGCCACTGGGGGCGGCGGTGTCTCATCAGTGTCTCTCCCGGGAGCGCGATCGACGGGCGTCGAGTCATCGCTTTGGACGATATTGTCGTTGCAGTGAGGCAGGACGCCGCCGCGCCTGTCGTGGCGTCCTGAAAGAAGACTGGTCAGCAGGTCATGTCAGGCGGCCACCAGGCTTTTCAGTTTTGGAGCCGGCGCTGCCAGCGCTTCCGGATTGGGACGAACGCCGACGGCGATCATCATTTCAGCCAAGCGGATATCACGCGCGATCGCATTGCCGGGGCCGATGCCGTTGGCGGCGATCAAACGGCCCGTTTCATCGAGATGGAAGAGTATGAAAGCGCCATCTGCGACCTCCCGGCGCACCGTCAATGCCGCGCTATCGGCCATTCCGGTAATCTGCAGCTACTGATCGGACCAGAACCACGGTACGGACGACATCGCCTCCCCTTCGCCCATGAGATTGGCAGCGGCGAGGTTTCCCCTAATGCGGTTCCTGAGGGTCCGCGAACGGATCTGGAGTGGATTGTCCGCACAGCAATCGGGACTCACCCCCAGCGGCGCTCGTCGATGATCGTATTCGGTCTGTATATTCTTTGTATCTCCAGAGAATACAACGGAATTGACAGCACTGTTCTGTCGTGTAACTGTCCGCCGGTGCACAGCGTCTCCCTCTAGACCAGATCCGCGGCCTCACATGACGAACGGAAAGAATGGCCTTTATGAAGACCTCAAACGCCAGATCCTGACATTGGAACTGGATCCGGATGAGGACCTGGACGAAGCAAGCCTGAGCGAAAGATACGGCCTGTCCCGCACCCCGGTCAGAGAGATACTTCGTCGCCTGGAGGGTGAAGGTTTTGTCGACATCCGAGCAAACAGGGGCGCGCGGGTTACACCGATGGGCCATTCGAGGCTGAGACATTTTTTTCTTGTCGCGCCAATGATCTATGCAGCGGTCGGCAGGCTTGCCGTAAGGAACGTCAAACCGCGCCAACTGATGGATTTGAAAGACGCGCAGGACCGGTTTCGAAATGCGAGCCTCGCGGGCGACGCCCTCTCGATGGTCCTCTCGAACAACCGCTTTCACGAAATCATCGGCGAGATGTCCGCCGATGCCTATCTTCAACCAAGTCTCGGGAGGTTGCTGATCGATCATACTCGCATTGGCCACACGTTCTTCAGACCGCGTACGGATGATCAGCGAAACCGTGTCCAGACGGCGGTCGCACACCATGACAGCTTCATTGAAGCAATTGACGCACGTAATGAAGACGCTTTGGTTGATCTGGTCTTCAAACACTGGGAACTGTCTCGAGAAAATCTTGAACTTTTCATCGTTCCGGAGGGACTGAAGGCCGACTCGTTTGTCGATCAGACAATCGTTTGATGATTGGCGAAGTTGCCGCCTCACTAGCATTCTTGGCGCGGAGCGTATCACACGAAGGTAATTTCTCTCGTTGCTAGAGCATTTTCCCATCAGAATGCATCATAGCCCGCCGCTTGAAAGTAATTTCGGCATTCCTCCGGTTTGAACTGCTTGATGGCGTCCGCGATAGCTTGCCACAGATCGGGAATGGTCCTGGCTGCTGCGGCTCGCAATAGTGCTTTGAGTTTTGAGAAGGCCATTTCGATCGGATTGAAGTCTGGAGAGTACGGCGGCAAGTAAATGAGATTTGCTCCGGCAGCCTCGATTGCATCGTGAACGCCCGAGACCTTGTGAGCAGGCAGATTGTCCATGATCACGACGTCGCCGGGACACAGCTCGGGAACGAGCACCTGGCGCACATATGCGAGGAAGGCATCACCATTCATCGGTCCGTCCAGCACCATAGGTGCCGCCATACCGTTGATGCGCAAGCCCGCCGTGAAGGTGGTGGTCTTCCAATGTCCGTGCGGAACGGAGGCCCGGCAACGCTGGCCTTTCGGTGCCCGACCGTAGAGACGCGCCATTTTTGTCGAGGCTGAGGTCTCATCGATGAACACCAGGCGCTGCGGATCAAGGTCGAGCTGGCTGTCGAACCATTCCTCGCGCCTGCTCATTAGGGCCGGGCGATCCTGCTCGGCGGCGTGCGCCGTCTTTTTTTACGCGTGATCCCGTGTCGGTGGAAGAACCGCCAAAGCGTGCCAATCCCGGCCTGAACACCACTTTCTGCCAACCTGGTCTTGATTTCAGCAAGCGTGATGTCGGGTGTCGCCTCGTAGAGTGTGAGGATTGTGGTTGCGTGGGCATCGATCCGCTTGGAACGGCGATCGCCGCCTTGCTTGTCGGATTGAACGGTGCCGGTTGGCGGCAATCGCTGCGGGCATGTCCCGTCGGCAGGCGGCAGAGCGGTTTGGGGTGAGCGCCGCGAGCGCCGTTCGGTGGCAAAAGCAGTTCAGCGAGAGCTCTAGTTTTGAAGCAGCACCTTCCAGCTGCGTCAGCGCTATGGATTTTCTCACCTGCGCTGAAAGTCGGCGCGCTTCAAACTTCGATCTCGGCCGGTGACGTGGGCCGAACAACATGCCAAAACGTAACCCTCCTCGATTTCCTCGTCCGTGATCCCGCCGTTGTGCTCCATCACGACATCCCGGGACAGTTTCATTACCTTGCAGGTTCCACAGAGTCCCATCTCGCAGGTGTTCGCGTGACCTCGTTGTTCGACAATAAAACCGAGCTTCAGATTCTTCATCGACGGCGCAATAACGTTCAGTTCACCCCGGAAGATAATGTCGTCAGGGCTGCGTGCGCAGTGAAGAAACGCAACGTCCGTATCCGGAGCGACATCAGCCAACCAACTTAGCATCGACATCATCGGCGTGATCCCGGATCCAGCTGAAATGAAAAGAAGCCAGTTACGCTTAGCAAGCTCGAGCGTGAAATGCCCGGCAGGCCCAAGGACGTTCAACAGGCTCCCTGGCACCAAGTTTTCGAACATCCAGCGGGTGCCGACACTGGCAGGCTGGGCTTTCACCGTGACTGATATCGTCATCGGCCGAGAAGGTGCCGAGGAGATTGTATATGTCCTTAGAAGCGACCCTGATGGAGCGGGAAGATCAAGTGTCACGAACTGACCGGCCTTGTAGTTGAACRGGGCTGGCGTGTCGGGCTGGAACGTGAATGTCTTCACGTCCGGGGCTTCGTCAATTATGTTGACCACACGGAGGGCCTCCGCCCCTCCCCTCCAGATATTCCTTTGTAAAGCGGGCGTGATCGGGAGGTACGCATCCGCGGGGATAATGCGTGCTTCGGTCATGCACAACTGAGTATATTGCAGTGGCGCAACCACGCTGGCATCGGCCAGTTTGAAGGCCCAATTCACCAAAACGTGCGCCAGCATTCCGAGGGCCCCAAGCGTACACAGCGCGGGCACATCCCCAAGCTGAGGTGTCCCAGAAACAAGCCGACTACCGCCGATGCCGCAGTCTGCCAGAAGATCAACGTAATGCCTGGCGTGCTTTTGAGTGTCCGGCAGAAAGAAGCATGAAGCCCTAAGCCATGCTCCCGATGATCGGCGCCAAGGCGGGCAGTGTGAACATCGCGTCGGAGGGTTCAAGAGCAACGAGAACGCCCGCGAATCCGATTGCGATTGCGCTCCATCGACGCCACCCGACATGCTCTCGAAGAACTAAACGAGCGAATGCGGCCACATAAATCGGAGCAGCAAGAAAGTAGGTCATTACATCTGCAAGCGGAAGGTAAGGTGCCGCATAGTAGAAGGCAAAAGTTTCCACCATCGTAGAACGGCCCGCAAAACTAGCCACGGCCGGTCGACATCGAAAGGGCCTTTACGCCAATGCCGCGTAAGAGAGGCGACCACGCCGCAAAACAGCACGAGCTCACTGATCGAGTAGGACGACGTCAGCCATTTCCCCACCGTGTCGTTCGCGGTGAAGACCATCATTGCGGTCAGCATGATCGGGCCGCGGTCCCAGGCGAAATCGCGATGGAAGGCAAGGCACGGTAGGTTGTCAATTTCTGATCCTATTTGGAAATCGGGAAGGCGGCGTCGGCCGATCCCTGACGTCGACGATGGATCAGTGTGAACGGGATTTCGTCAGCCTTCACCCACGATGCCTTTGATGATGTCGTAGATATCGCAAGGCACGTCGACGACGTCAGGCAGCGGCTTGCCACCTCTATCGCTGCTAACGCCCGGGACATATACCCCATGTTCTTGCAACCGTTTCACATGGGCGTGCGCGCGTCCGATCAGGCGGTCGCCAAGTCCTGCGGGGATGATGGCGAACACCGTAAGCCCGACCGCCGGAGAACTGCTACCCGACTGAAAACTGGAGGCATCCATCGACCATGCGCCGCCCGAGAGCCCAGCTGACAGCATCTCCACCATGAGCGCCAGATTGGCTCCCTTGCGACCACCAAAGGGCAGCAACGCGCCAGCCAGCGCCGCAGAGGCATCCTGGGTCGTATTGCCGGACTCATCGACCGCCCAGCCCTCCGGTATCGGGCGTCCCTCTGCCGCTGCTGCGGCGACGTTTACAAAAGCGGTGGCGCTGGACGACTGATCGATGACCAGAGGCGGGATGCCCTGTCCCAGGGGGAAACCGAACGCTAGAGGATTTGTGCTGTAGACGGCCCGCCCGTGCGGACTCGGAGCCATCATCGCATGCGCGTTCGTGGCGGCTATTGAGACCACGCCATACTCGGCCAGCTGCCTTACATAGTAGCCTAGCTCACCAGTCGTGTAACTGTTCCGCTGGCTGAAGATGCCCATTCCGATCGTTTTGGCAGTCTCGACCAAATTGGCCAACTCAAGATCGAATCCTAGCTGTGCGATCCCACCGTCGGCATCGACGCTGATATGCGCGGGCATCGGTCTTTCCTGACGGAGCTTTGGATTGCGATTGATCCGACCTTCTTTGAAACCTTTTAAATAGTCCACAAGATGCGGAAATCCCAAAGCCGGCGGGCCATATATTGCCGCCGACATGGTCGCCTTGACGAGCGAGCGGGTAGAAGGCTCGTCAGCGCCGGAGGCCATGCATGCCCTCGTAACCAATTCTTCTGCCGCGGCCAGTTTAAGCGAAACGGTCTCTGACATTTAGATATCCAAACCCGCTTTTCTACCTTCGTAGAACGCGTAAGGCGCTTGGCGTGGAGCCGCGCAATCGCCTATCTGATAGGTGGTGATTCCCGATTCACGAAGGCTTGGCATAAGCCAATCAGCTGGCGAATTGGTTGTGGCTGTTACAAGCGTATCGGCCGCCACGAAACTGCTTTCGCCCGTGTTGTGATCCAGAAGCGTCGCGCCGTCGCCATGCCATTCTAGCACGCTGGATTCGGTAATCCAGTTCACTCCCAGCTTCCGCAGCGTCTGCCGAATAGGCCCATCGGCTGCGGTTCGCGTCAGTTCTTTTCCCACGAAAGCGTCAGGAGTTAGAATGGTCACCTGGTGGCCGTCTTCGGCCAACTTCCAGGCGGTGCCACAACCCCTCCAGCCCCCACCCTCGTCCAGAAGAAGAACGCGGTTGCCAGGTCTTGCCTGCTTGGCCATCACAGCCTCGATCGTGACGACGCCACCCTTTTCGATGCCTGTCATGGTGTGGCGTGCGGGAAGGGCTTTCTGAAATCCGGTTTCCGGCGAATAGGAACCCGTCGCCAGGACAACCACGTCAACCTTCGCCCTGTCGATCTCCTCCGCCTCGATATAGGATTTGAGCCGGACTTCGACGCCAAGACTATCCAGCTGCCGCTCGTACCACTGGATAAGATCCAGTATCTGCGCGCGGCGTGGCTGCATCCCCGCCAGCAGAAAATTGCCGCCTAGACGGTTGGAAGCTTCCGCCAAGATCACGCTATGTCCCCTCTCCGCAGCGACGCGTGCCGCTTCCAGCCCGGCGGGACCGCCACCGATCACGAGTACACGTTTTGGATTGTCCGATTTCTCAAACCTGTCCCCGTTCCACTCGAACTCGCGTCCGACTGACGGGTTGATAAGACAGCTTATCCAGTAGTCGCGCGAGCGTCTGCCCCAGCACATCTGATTGCAGGAGATGCACCCGCGTATGTCTTCAGCCCGATCCTCGCTTGCTTTTCGCGCAAGATGGGGGTCAGCAATCTGACCGCGGACGATGGAGACCAGATCGGCGGCCCCCTCCCCGAGCACCGTTTCGGCGTTCTCCGGCGTGCGGATATGGCTTTCAGCGATGACGACGGCGTTTTTCACGACCTTTTTCAGGGTCAAGGCAAGATCAGCTCCAAGCTTCTCCGGATAGAGAAAGGTTGGCATGATCTTATAGAAGTCGAGGTAGCCGCCCGAGCCACAGGTGACGTAGTCGATCAGACCGAGATCGTCATGTAGCTTGATCACCTCCGCCAGTTCGGACCGCTGCAGCGCAACCGAGTGATCCGGTTCGTCGCTCACAGCTAGACCGATGATGAAGTCGGGGCCGCAGGCTTCGCGTATGCGCGCAAGAATCTGTCGCGACATTCTGGTGCGGTTCTGAAGTGATCCACCCCATTGATCCTCGCGGCGGTTGCTCCATGGCGTCCAGAACTGGTCGACCATGCCGAGGTAGGCTGCCCACACTTCCACGCCGTCAAATCCAGCTTCTTTGCAAYGTCTGGCCGCCTGGACGAAGCCATCGATCGTCTCCCAGATCTCCTCTTCCGTCATGGGATGGGAACCGTCGCTATCGTGATAGCTCGGTAGTCCGGAAGGTGACCAATGCGGATGAAAAGAATTGTCGGAATCGCCATGTGCTCCGATATGGTAAAGCTGCTGAATGGCAACGGCGCCATGGCCCTTGATGGCTTCGACCACTTTCTTGAAGTGGGGAACGACTGAATCATCGGAGTGGCGAAAGTTGCCGCGGGTGAGAACGGCCGCCGCGTGCACTGGCATGGGCTCAATTACAATCATCCCGGCACCACCGCGTGCGCGCTCAGCGTAGTAGGCGATATGGCGCTCGGTGGGCAGACCCTCGACAGCCATGTTTGAAGTATGGGCACCGAAGACTATGCGGTTCCTTAGGGTCCGCGAGCGTATCTGGAGAGGTGCAAACAAACGGGGAAAATTCTTTGACATCCGCTCGAACCTTCGGTCGTTCTAAAATATTTGTTTCGTTCTCTTCGGAGGCGGGTTCTTCTGGAGACGCTGAAACGACAAATGCGGAATCGGCGCCCAGAAACCACGTCGTGAATGTCACGATCTGAAGTCCTTGATGAGGACGGTGAAAAAACCTCCACCGCCCTCTCTATCAGGCGAGTCCGCTAGTGTGACGACACGACGGCAGCAGCTAGGCGCTTGAGGTCCACGGTTCCAACCGCTTTTCCTGCCTCATCGGTGATGACGAYGTCGCTGGCGGTTCCATGGGCGAGAAGCTTCATTGCGTCTTCAATCGAGCTTCCCGATAACACGGTTGCGCCGTTGACGGAGTGGCTGGCCCCAACAGGGGTCATGACCGCGTCCACTTGGATCACCCGCCCGCGGTTCACTTCTTTGACGAAGTTGGCGATATACTCGTCCGCAGGCCGAAGGACGATGTCCTGGCTCGTGCCTTGCTGGATGACCTCGCCGTCGCGAAGGATGGCGATCTTATCACCAAGACGAAGTGCTTCGTCGAGATCATGGGTGATGAACACGATCGTCTTCTTGATCTCCTTCTGAAGATCAAGGAGAACGCTCTGCATGTCCATTCTGATCAAAGGATCAAGTGCCGAATACGCTTCGTCCATCAGAAGAACCGGAGCATCGTTTGCAAGCGCCCGAGCGAGACCGACGCGCTGCTGCATCCCGCCGGACAACTGGTTGGGATACTTCTTCTCGAAGCCTTTCAGCCCGACCCGCTCGAGCCATTGCATCGCGATCTCGGTGCTCTTCGCTCGATCGATCTTCTGGACGTCAAGGCCGTAAACGGTGTTTTCCAGAACGTTGCGGTGTGGCAGGAGCGCGAACTTCTGGAAGACCATGGCCGTCTGATGGCGGCGGAAATCCCTGAGTTCGGTTTCGTTCATCCTGACGACGTCGACGCCGTTGACGAGCACCTCGCCTGATGTGGGATCAATCAGCCTGTTGATGTGCCGGATCAGCGTTGACTTGCCTGATCCAGATAGGCCCATGATGACCTGGATGCTCCCGGACGGCATCTCGATGTTGATGTCTTTCAGGCCAAGGACTAATCCGAACCGTTCATTGAGCTCCGTTTTCGAAAGCCCGTTGCGCACCGCCTCAACGTGCAACGCGGCATTGGGACCGAAGATCTTGTAGAGGTTGCGTATCTTGATCCCGTCAAAGCGCTGATCAGCCATGGATGATCTCCCTGTGCTTCTGCAGCCGCTGTCCGTAGGACTGACTGACGCGGTCGAAAATGATGGCGATGCCGACGATCGCAAGACCGTTGAAAATACCGAGTGTGAAGTATTGGTTGGCGATTGCCTTCAGAACGGGCTGCCCGAGTCCTTGGACGCCGATCATCGATGCGATCACCACCATTGCCAGCGCCATCATGATGCACTGGTTTATTCCAGCCATGATCGTAGGAAGCGCGAGTGGCAACTGCACCCAGACGAGCTTCTGCCAGCTCGACGACCCGAACGCGTCCGCGGCCTCCAAAACGTCCTTGTCAACCAGGCGGATCCCGAGATTTGTGAGGCGGATCATCGGCGGGATGGCGTAAATCACGACGGCGATGAGACCTGGAACTTTGCCGATGCCAAGAAGCATGACGACCGGGATGAGATAGACGAAGCTCGGCATCGTTTGCATAATGTCCAGTACGGGATTGACGACGCGCTGCAAGCGATCTGAGCGGGACATCATGATTCCGACCGGGATGCCGATGGCGATCGACAAGATCGTGCAAACGAAGATCATCGAGATCGTCCGCATGGTGTCGTCCCACATGTCGAAATAACCGATGGCAAGAAGGCTGAAGAGACTGCCTGCCACGATTTTCAAGTTTCGGCTTGCAAACCAGGCGATGGCCAAGACGATCAACGTGATTATCGGCCAAGGCGTCTTCGTCATGAAACGCTCTGCGTAGATGAGAAATGTCTGCAACGGGGAGAAGAACCCCTCGATCGCATCACCGTAGGTTCGCGTGRATGCCCGAAAAGACTCATCAATGAACTTCTTCAGGTTCCTAAGCGCGTCGTCGTCCATATGCGGGAAGTTAAAAAACCAATCCATTTGTTCCCCATTTTTTGTTTGAGGCCGCACCAGGTCTTTTATTGTTTTGGCGGCGGAAGGCGGTGCGCATGCGCACCGCCCAAGCGTTCAGATCACAGGGCAGCCGCAATCTTTTCGGCTGCTTCAGGAGACACCCATTTGCTCCAGATGTCCTTGTTTTCTTCCAGGAAGTGCTTTGCACCGTCTTCGCCGCTCGCCTGATTGTCCGTCATCCACGCCATCAGCTTGTTGACAGTCTCATTGCTCCACGAGCGCTTCGCAAGATAGTCCATGACCTCCGGTCCGGCCTTTTCAGAAAAGGGCTTGGCAACGAGAGTAACGATCGTGTCGACGGGCCACGCGTTTGGTTTGGGATCGGAGCAGTCCGCCACAGTGTTGCAGCGTTTCCATTCCGCAGCGTCTGCAGGAACGCCGGCCTCCAGCTTCACCATTGGGTATTTGCCGAGCAAAGCGGTGGGTGCCCAGTAGTAACCTGCCCATGCT
>NZ_JBFUBH010000078.1:0-11816 GCF_056405855.1 Pararhizobium sp. P1_E7
GCCAAATGTCGCTGCCATGCGGCGGGCCAAATGTCGCTGCCATGCGGCGGTGGTGTTGCCTAGAATGGCGTAAACCCATTCCAAACATGAGGTAACGATGTTGGAACACGCCGTATCGCAGAGCCGCAGAACCTTTCTGAGCCGCACGGGCCAGCTCACCACCGCCGCAACGATCGCAGGATTGACCAGTGGCATGAGCCGCCAGGCCGCGGCTCAGACGAGCGATTGTACTCCGGGAAACACGGTGAAGGCGCTGACCGAAAGCCACTACCTGCTCGCCGATGTGCGGCTGGAAGAAGGTTTCGAGCGGGACGGTGAAGTCATCGTCGCCACCCGTACCGCACTCTACACACTGGAAATCAAGGACGGCAAGATCGCCGCGCTGCATGCGGCCGGGGCGGCGCTGCCCGCCGGCCTGCCAGCCTATCAGGCGAACGGCCAGCTGGCGCTGCCCACCATGCGCGACATGCACATCCACCTCGACAAGACCTTTTACGGCGGCCCGTGGCAGGCGCCGCGCCCGCGCCAGGGCAAGACGATCATGGATATGATCGCGTTGGAGGAAAAGCTGCTGCCGCAATTACTGCCGACCTCTCAGCAGCGCGCCGAAGGCCTGATCGCCCTCCTGCAATCCAAGGGCAGCACGATTGCCCGCAGCCATTGCAACATCGATCCGGTCAGCGGGCTCAAGAGTCTTGAACACCTGAAGCTGGCGCTCGAAAAGCATAAAGCCGACTTCGTCTGCGAGATCGTCGCCTTCCCGCAGCACGGCTTGCTGCACTCCAAGGTCGATGGGCTGATGCGCGAAGCCATGCAGATGGGCGTCGATTATGTCGGCGGCCTCGACCCGACCAATGTCGACAGCGCCATGGAAAAGTCGCTCGACGCCATGTTCCAGATCGCGCTCGACACCAACAAGGGTGTGGACATCCATCTGCATGAGACCAGCCCGGCCGGCGTCGCGGCCATCAACTATATGATCGATACGGTCGAGAAGAACCAGGCTCTGCGCGGCAAGGTGACGATCAGCCACGCCTTCGCCTTGACGACGCTTACACCCGAGCAGCTGGAAGAGACTGCTGCACGGCTGGCGGCAAACGACATGACGATCGCCTCGACCGTGCCGATCGGCGGACTGATGATGCCGCTGCCGCAGCTAGCCAAGGCCGGTGTCTTCGTGATGACCGGAACCGACAGTGTCATCGACCATTGGTCGCCCTTCGGCAGCGGCGATATGCTGGAAAAGGCCTATCTCTACGCCCAACTCTATCGCGGCTCGGATGAATTCCACCTGTCGCGTTCGCTCGCCATTGCCACCGGCGGGGTGCTGCCGCTCGACAATGACGGCAACCGCGCCTGGCCAAAGGCTGGCGACGAGGCGGGTTTCACCCTGACGGGTGCAAGTTGCTCGGCGGAAGCGGTTGCCCGCGTATCGGCCCGCAGCGCCACGTTCCACAAGGGGAGCCTGGTGTTCGGCAGCGTCGGCAAGGCTTAACACCTGGGTAGGAGAGCGGTATGTAACGGGTTCGTTTCCCGTTCTCCTATAATCCCGTTGGCCGGCAGGAATCGCCGCTGGCGACTTCGGCAGCGATGGGTGCACCACGCATTTTTGACGGATTGCGCCCTGATATCGAGAACCTGGATGTCGTCTCGCTATGGATGTTGGCGCTGGGAATCGTTCCGGTGCGCATCTTGGTCTTCGTGCGGCGCTATGGTCCTACCCGTCACCATGACGGCGCCCGCCGGGGCGAACCGGAGCGGTCAGCCGTTATCGCTGCATGTTTTTGTCATCCGAACTCCACGGGGACTCATGGCATTTGCGTAGCGGTTGGGGTCGAAGCGCAGATAGATCAGTGCGGCAATCGCCAGGCATGTCAGATGCATCACCCAGCCGGCGGCAAAACCACCGGTCAAGCTGTGAAGCAGCGCCATGGCATAGGGGCCGCCAGCCGCGATCAGAAATCCGCCGCCTTGCATGAGAGCTGTAAGGGCGCCTGCCTGCTCCGGCCTCGGCAAGTGATCGAGCGCGGTTACGATCGCGAGCGCGAAGCTTCCGCCGAGCCCGGCCCCGCAAATCCCCGCCCAGAAGGCAGGCGCGGTGTCAGGAAGATAGGCGAGGCCGAAAAATCCGATAGCCTGCATCACAAGGGTGGCGAAGAGCCAGGGGCGGCGATCGATGCTACGCCTGGCGAGTGCGGGAAGTGCGAGCGCTGATACGGCCTGACACATTGCCATGAACGCGACGAGGCCGCTGCTGTCGGCGCTGCTCCAGCCCAGGGCCTGGTAGTGGGGGGCAAGCCAGGCGACCATCGACGTGTATCCGGCATTGACGAGGCCGAATGCCGCCATCAGTGCCCAAGTCCTCGGGCGCTCCAGGAGATGCCGCGTCATCGCCTTGTCCGGACGCACGGCTTCGACGTCGGAGAGAACGCGCATTGAGATGATCAGCGCGATCACCACCGGCACCGCCAGCCAGGCCAGAGCGGCCCGCCACTCGAAACCCGCATCCACCAGCGCCGGCATCAACCGTGCCCCAAGCGCCCCACCGGCCATGATCGTGCTGGAGTACAGGCCGGTTACGACGGGAACGCTTTTCGGGAAGCGTGCCTTGATGATCCCCGGGAACGCAGCCTGGATGAATGCCACGCCTATTCCACACAATGCCGCCGTTGCGATCAGCGACAGGCCGTCCGGGACGACGAGGCGCAGGGCAGACCCGAGCATCAGCAACGCCAATGCGACGAGCATGCCGCGGCGGGTCCCGGCCCGAACTTGGATACCGGGAGAAATGAATGCCCCAACCCCCATCAACACCATCGGCAGCAGCGTCAGCATCGCGATCCCGCCATAGCTCAGCCCTGTATCGGCGATGATATCCGGCAGGATTGGCCCCGGCGCAGCCAGGAATGGGCGAAGATTGATGCCAATTACTATGACAAGGCCGAGCACGGCCCATTCGCGTTTCGCTCCGGACTTTGATTCATCGGACACTTTTCTAACTCTTGGATTGCGATTGCGCCGGTCACGGTTGCGCTTGCCGCCGAAGGGCTTGCGCGCGTCAAGAAACGCTCTGCTACGATGACCGTGAACCTAGGGACGAGGCCGCCGTACCGCTATCACCGGCTTTCAACATCGGCAAATGAGATGTTTGAATAGGAACTATTGGATTTCACAATGACGGCCGCCATGCTCGAATCATGACGATAACGGTCTCTTCCGGCTCTGCGTCGTATGTCCGGAACAACAGTTCCTGCTTCACAGGGGGCGTTTGCGGGAGGGGGCGAAATCCTACGCTAAGCCATGTCACGAGATCAGTCTCGTTGAAATGAAGTCGTCATTCGCCGCAACGGGAAGACGACGATGATGAGGCGGGCGAGGACGAGGGCCATCCCGATCGTACGAACAGGACCAAATCTCTCTCCCAAAACGATCGCTGCCGATGCAGCCCAGAATATCGGCACGAGCAAGAAAAACGGCGCGACAGTGGCGGCGGGATTATTGGCCCGTCGGCCCGAAGCTGCGATTTAGGCCGAGTCGAAGAGCGTTGTGGGAACACATCGCATCACGGCAATGTTGCATTGAACCCGTTGCCGTCCGGCTTCAAGTCTGCCCAATATCAGGGATGCAAAGTCGAACACAGGTGGTGATTCAAGAGCGATGGGACGAAGTTGGTTGGCAAACTGCCAACCTGCGTCCGAAAGCTACTTTCGGCTCTCTCCTCTATTGGTCCGTCGATCCGGCTTCTATCGATGAARGAGTGCCAACAACGATCAAGGAGATTGTTGCTGCAACGATCACTTCCGTTGGTCCAGTCGCGTTTCGAATTTTCTTCGAGCACAACATGTCCTCGGAGACCATCATCATAACCGCGGCACGCAGGCTTTTCCCGTTGAGGATCATTGAGCGATTGACCCGCTGCTGGCCCGCCGATCTCGCTATCTCCAGAACGACAGCCGATGTGCAGGCCCTCTTCGAACAGCACTGGCACCAGCAAGGGCAGATGGCTCTTGTTTTATCTGCCTTGCCCACTAAGTGGGATTGTCTTGAACGGTTACGGCGGGTCAGGGACTGGAGCAGGCAGGAGTTCCCGCCGGAAGCCCTGCTGTTAATCGCTCCGGCAGTCGACGGCGACGGCCTGCTTCTTGCCAGTAAAGATCGCGAGATTCTTGCCGGCGTTTTGAAAACACTTTCCTCGGCATTTCGTAACGCTGGCGTCGAAGTGAATGTAGTGTAACAGGCTTAGACAACGCGCGCCGACCTGAGCGGGTTCATTTCCTTCGCTCCTTCAACGCCCATCCTCGGCATTGTCGGACGGCCGGACGGCGAGGTCGGCCCAGACGGACCGGGAGATTTCCTCTATAGTTGGGTTTTCGGTTTCGTAGTCCTCCAGCAGTGTTAGAAACGCGCGCTGAGGAGGTTCAAGGTCCTCGGGTTTCCGGAAGCCACTCTCGCATTCCTCGCAATGAGCGTAGAGCGTCAGAGAGGTCAGGTCCTTCTGGAGATAGAGCCGACCCTGATGGTCGCATTGCGGGCAGGTTCCTACAGAGTAAAGCTGTGTCATCAGCAATCACCACTTCCCCCGTCGGCGCCACCGCCATCACCACCGCTGGCATGTGGGGAATAGCCTTCGCCGCTGATGTACGAACCTGCGCCGCCAGCTAAAAGCCTGCGGAGACTTTCCCGACGCGGCCAAATAAACATCAGCAGCGCGAGCAAAGTGAGAAGGAAGACCGCGACGATAACAACCTGCAACAACATTCTACCTCTCCCAGATATCCGGTACGGTCGGCGGTGCTGCAGCGCTGCTCACCCCTGGGCGCAACGAGCACATAGCGGTCGTTCTAATCCCACTCATCTGTGATCATCGCTCCTGTGCTAGAGGCGAGTATAAATGTGTACGGCATACTCTCGTCATTTGCCAAAAGCGGCAAGGACCATCTCCCGTTCTCCCGAGATATCGTAGTCCAACTGGCATCGCCGACCGCGCTATTCAGGCTGCGTTTTCCAGATCAAGCCGGGCATGACGGAAAATGAGGTCGCGGCCGAAATCCGCGCTCATTTCGCTTCAGAGGGTGCCGAGCCGCAGTGCGGGATCGCCGGCGCCGGCGGCAATGGCGCTTTCCCGCACCATTCGGCTAGCGAAAAGGTCATCGCGGAGGGAGATGCAGTGGTCATCGACATCGGCGGCCGCAAACAGGGTTTTCCTCCGGCATCTACCTGCCCGGCCGGTTCGGCATCCGTCTTGAGGATATTGTCATCCTGCGCGAAGACGGCCCGGAAATTCTTTCCAGCCTGCCGCGCGATGCACACTTCGTTCAGATCTGAGCATTAAAAACCTATCTTTGGCGAGAAGACCGGCGAAGTGCCCGGCGCCCTTTCATGGGCGCCGAAACCACCGAATTGATGCAAACTTTGTCATCATCGGCAAAGCGTCGAACAAGCAATGCCCGGTCGCCTTAAAGTCAGAAATCGATGCAGCGGAATTTAGCCGCCCCTCAAAATGCTGACCAGATCCGGCTCCTCCATCTTCGGCATGGCCAAGTTGAGACTGCGCTGGATATGCTGGAGGTGCTCGCGGATAAGATCCGCGCTTGCGTCGGCATCGCGGCGCTCAATGGCGCGAAAGATTTGCTCATGCTCATCGTCCGGGCAGCAGGTATGCAATGTGCTGCCGAAAAGGCCGACAATCAGCGATGTCCGCGTCACCAGTTCGCGCATGACCTTGTGCAACACCGTGTTGCCGGTGACCGTGGCGATCTTGACGTGAAACTCGCCTGACAAACGAATAAGCTCCGTCCGATCGGTTCGGGACTGGGCACTGATTTCCTGCGCGATATGGTCTTTGAGCGTTTTCACCCCGGCCGCGTCAATCTCAAGAGCGACCTGACGGACGAGGCTCGGCTCGAGATGCATGCGGGCTTCGAAAACCTCATTTGCTTCCCGCGGATCTGGGCATGCGACAAACGCACCGCGGTTCGATTGCAGATCGACGATTCCCTGATTTGCAAGCAGCAACAGCGCGCGGCGTACCCGCATCCGCCCCACGCCAAATGTTTTGCACAGGACCGATTCATTCAGCTTGGTCCCGGGAGCCAGTCTCTGTTCCATGACCGCCCTGAATACCCGGTCGATGATCAACTGCTCGTCGGTGCCGTCCGAGAATTCCAGGACCTCATGCTGCTCTGCTGATTGAACTCTGCTCACGTTGAATACCGATTTGTGCTGCGTTTTTGGTTCCGAAGTTTTCTGTAACCGGAAAGGCTTCCGTTTGCAAACACAACCCAAATTTTCGTTGACATTTATTGTTAACAATGTTTCCGTGTACGACACCGGGAGGTCGAAAACGTCCTCTGGTTTTCTGGCGTGGAGGCGCCGGAAACAACATGGGAGGGAAGTGATGAGAAGGCGATCCTTATTGAAGGCGGCCACTGCCGCTCTGATTCTGTCCGCCATCGGCCACGGCACGGCATTTGCCGCCAATACGGTGCTGAAAATCGGTTTCGTAGGCGTCACGAGCGGGCCGGCTGCCGCGTGGGGCATCTCAAATCAGCGCTCGATGGAAACCCGGGCCGACTGGATCAACGAAACCGGCGGCTACAAGATCGGCGACGTCACATATGACATCGAGATCGTCTCGTTTGACGACCAGAAAGATCCCAAGCGGGCAATCGCCGGCATGGAGAAAATGGCGCAGGAGGGCATCCACTACGTGGTTGGTCCGAACGTCGATGACGGAGCTGCGGCTGTGCGTCCGGTGGCCGAAAAGAGCGGGATCATGTATTTCCCCTATGCCTTCCCGAAGGCGCTTTATATGGCTCCGGCTTCAAACGCGATACTCGGGATGATCGCCAACTATCAGTCCGGTCCTGCGATCTACCAATACCTGAAGGATAAGAAGGGTATTAAAACCGTTGCTTTCGTCGCTGCCAATGAATCGGACCCATTGAGCCAGCGAGATGGTGGGATTGCGGCCGCGGAGGCCTTGGGGCTCAAGGTGGTGTCGGCAAACGCGACCTATCAGGTCGACACAACAGACTTCACCCCGGTTCTGACGCCCGTCGTTCAGACGCAGCCCGACCTGCTCGTCCTGTCCGGTGTATCGCCAGCCAATGCCCCCCAACTGATCCGCTCGGCGCGTGAACTCGGCTTCCAGGGCCTCATTTCGACAGAAACCGCCCAGGATGCCCAGGTTCTGAGCGAAGGTGCCGGCGAACTGGCAAACGGCTTCATCTCCGTCGGCGGCGCGTCCACAGCCGAGCTCGCATCCGACACGATGAAGGAATTTGTCGACCGCTATACCAAGAAGTTCGGCGAATATAACGACGAGTCCAATACCAAGGTCTATGCGCTCGAGTACATCCTCGAAACCCTCAAGGCTAATCCGGCCGCGATCGACAATGTCGAGGAATTCAAGAAGACAATTGACACGTTCTCCGCGCCGAACCCCTTCATGAAGGGCGACGCCCAGCTCAGCTATGTCGGCACGACCTCCTTCGGTCAGCGCCGGCAGATTGCCGTGCCGTTGGTCGTCAATGTTTATCAGGACGGCAAGTTCGATACGATGTTCGTCGCCAAAGTCGACTGACGCCGTCTCCTGACAATGACGAACTTCTGTATCGATCGCTCCCAGGCCGCCTGGCCTGGKACATCGAGCCATGAAAGATCTCTCAATGGAACAGATACTCGCAAACGGGGTCTATCTCGGCTCGCAATATGCCATGATTGCGCTTGGGCTGACGCTGATCTTCGCGCTGATGAATGTCTTGAATTTTGCGCACGGGCAAATGTACGTCATTGGCGGGTTTATCACCTACACCTTCTACGGCCAGCTCGGCGTGCCGTTTGTTCTGGCGCTGTTATTGTCCTGCGTCACACTGGCGATACTCGGTGCACTGATAGAAAGATACCTCTTCAACCCGGTTATCAAACGCTCTGCGCGAGACGAAAGCACAATGCTGCTTGCGGCGGGCATCGCCTTTCTTCTGGACGCACTGATCCTGCTGATCTTCGGTGAGAAACAGCATGGGGTTCCGAAAATCATCAATGGCGTTTTCAACCATGAATTTCGCCTGATCGTTCCTTACGATCGCATATTGGTCTGTGTGATGGCGATCCTGTCGATCGCGATCTTCATCTGCTTCATGCAGTTTTCGAAGACCGGCCGGGCATTGCGGGCCCTGGCTCAGGACCGGGTCGCGGCGCAGCTCATGGGCGTCAATGTCGATCGTTATTCCATGATCGGCTTCGCCCTGGGCGCGATGCTGGCAGGACTCGTCGGCGGCTTGCTGGTCACGATCACCGGCGTCAACCTGGGCATGGGCGGCCCGACCTCCGTGAAAGCCTTCATGATGGTGATGATCGGCGGAGCGGGCGTGATTTCAGGGGCAATCGCCGGCGGGTTCATCCTTGGAATGCTGGAAGCCGTGGGGCTCGCCGTTCTCTCGCAATATGGCGATATCACTTATCTGCTGATCTTTGTTTCGCTGATGATTTTCCTCGCCATCCGGCCGCACGGCCTGATGGGAAAACCTTGGGGCTGACATCATGAAAAGCATCTCAACAAAGCAGGTGGTCAGCGTTGCGGTCTTTCTGTTTGCAATCTTCGTTGCGGTTCCGGTCGCCATTTTCGTCACGGGGCGCATTGACTTTTTCTTCACGCTGACCTCGGTCGCGCTCCTGTCGATCGCGAGTGCCGGCGTCTGGCTGACTTTCCATATCGGACGCATCAACATCGGACAGGGTGCCTTTGCCCTGATCGGCGCCTATGTGTCGGCCATTCTTGTGACAAAAGCGGGCATCAACTTTTGGGTGACGCTGCCGCTTGCAGGATTTTTCGCTGCGGGGGTGGCGGTCTTGATCGGCCTGCCAATTCTCAGATTGCGTGGCGTCTATTTTGCCATGATCACGCTGGTCTTGACGGAAGTCGTGCGCCTGACCGCCTTGGCGCTTCCCATCACAAACGGTGCCAAGGGCATTGTCTCAATCCCGCTTCCAATGGAATTGTCGGTGTTCGGGCTGACGATCGTCCCGGATTTCTCGACGCTTACGAATACCAAGCTGGCCTTTTATTATGTCGCCTGTGCGCTGATGACCGTCTGCTTCGGCGCCATGTACCGGCTCGTGAACTCCCGCCTCGGTCATCTTTGCAGGTCGATGCAGCAGAATGAGGAGCTGGCGTCCTCTATCGGTGTCAACATCACCTATATCAGGATCATCATTTTCGCGATTTCGTCCTTCCTGGGCGGCGTCGGTGGCGCGATGTTCGGGGCCATCGCGCAGTCCGTATATCCGTCGAGCTTTCAGGTCGCGGATTCCGTCAACTTCATGCTGAACTGCTTCCTGGGCGGCCTGGGCTACGTCTTCGGGCCAATGCTGGGAACCCTGGTCCTCTATTTCGGATGGGACCTGCTGTTTGAACTCGGAAGGTACCAGATGCTGGTCTATTCCAGCATCATGATCCTGTTGATGCGGTTCCTGCCGAACGGCCTCCTCAGCCTGAGCCTGCCGAAGCGACGAAGCGCTAAAAGCGCAGCCGCGACGTTCAATTCCGCTCAGGAAGAAAGGAGCCGTTGAATGGCTGCGCTCATTGAAGTCAGGAACGTCACGAAGAAATACGGCGGTCTGGTCGCAAACAACGCGGTCTCCTTCGACGTCGCGGAGCGGGAAATCCTGTCCGTCATCGGCCCCAACGGAGCCGGCAAGTCGACATTGTTCAAGATGATCGCATCGTTCGTGCCGACAACGTCCGGCGAGGTACTGTTTCGTGGCGAACGGATTTCCAACCTGAGGCCGCATGTCGTCGCTCGGAAAGGTGTGGTGCGGACCTTCCAGGAAACCACGATCTTCAAGAGCATGACCGCGCGCGAAAGCGTGATCGTTTCACAGCACCTCCGTTCGAGGGCTTCTCTGGCTGGTTATTTCTGGGGCACGAAGGCCGCACGCGAAGATGTTGCGGACTTTGGAAAACGGGCCGATGAGATCCTAGAGTTTCTCGGCCTCGGCGCTGTTCGAAACGAACTGGCGTCGAACCTGCCGCAGGGGCATCTGAGATCGCTCGGTATCGCCGTCGGATTGGCGACCGATCCCGCCGTCTTGCTACTCGACGAGCCCTTCGCTGGCATGAACCACGATGAAACGATGCGAATGGTCGATCTGGTGCGAAATGTACGCGATCGCGGCGTTACGATCTTGCTGGTCGAGCACGACATGCCCGCCGTCATGTCGATATCCGACCGGATCGTCGTCCTGAATTTCGGTCAAAAGATCGCCGAAGGGACGCCGGCGGAAATCCAGAGCAATGTGAAAGTTATCGAGGCCTATCTGGGTAGCGCCGACGATGAGATCGGGATTTGAACGATGACCGAAATGCTCAACTTCAAAGATGTGGAACTCTATTACGATCATGTCTACGCGTTGAAAGGCGTGTCCATTCATGTCGATCAGGGTGAGACGGTGGCGCTGATCGGCGCCAATGGGGCCGGAAAAAGCTCGATCCTGCGGGCGATCACGGGGCTTGCCAAGATCAAGTCCGGCTCCGTTCATTTCATGGGCTCGCGCATAGATACGCTGTCGGCATCCGATATCGTTGCCAGAGGCATCGCCATGGTGCCGGAAGGTCGCCGCGTTTTTCCATTCATGACGGTGAAGGACAATCTCTTGATGGGCGCCTTCATCCGTACCGACAAGGCAGGCATCCGAAATACGCTCGATAGCGTGCTCGAACGGTTTCCCCGCCTGAAGGAACGCTACACCCAGCCCGCTGGGACACTGTCCGGCGGCGAGCAGCAGATGATGGTCATCGGCCGTGCGCTGATGACCAAGCCGAAACTCCTGCTTCTGGACGAGCCCTCTCTCGGGATAGCACCAAAACTGGTGCAGGACATTGCGCGCTCGATCGTCGCCATCAATCGCGATGAGGGCGTTTCGGTCTTGCTCGTGGAACAAAACTCCCGCATGGCGCTCAGCATCTCGAACCGGACCTATGCAATGACAACCGGCAAGGTCGTTATTTCTGGAAATTCAAAAGAATTGCTGCATGACGATCGGATCAGAGCGGCCTATCTCGGTGGCGAAATCGTGGGAGCTGTATAGTGAAAATTCTGGTCATAAATCCCAACACCACTGCGTCCATGACGTCGAAAATCAACGACGCTGCGGTTCGCGTGGCCCGCCCGGGCACTCAGATCATCGCCGCCAATTCGCAATCCGGGCCACGGAGCATCCAGGGCTTTCTCGACGTCGCACTGTGCATGGCCGGATTGCTGGCGGAGGCCGCCCGGCATAACGATGTCGATGCGGTCGTCGTGGCGTGTTTCGATGATACCGGCGTCGATGCATTGCGCGCRCTTTTGGACGTCCCGGTTGTCGGGATCGGCGAGGCTGCCTATCACGCCGCGAGCATGATCAGCAACAAATTCACCGTCATCACGACGTTGGCGCGTTCGGTGCCCGGGCTCGAGGCAAATCTGTCCCGATATGGCCTGGCGGCGCGCTGTGCGCGGGTGCGGGCAACGGATATTCCTGTTCTCAAGCTTGAAGAACGGGACCCGAAAACCCTGGCTCGCATTCGAGACGAAATCCGGATGGCGATTGACCAGGACATGGCCGAGGCGATCGTTCTTGGTTGCGCCGGCATGGCTGATCTCATGGATGAGCTATCCGCTGAGTTCGGCCTTCCGGTTGTCGATGGCATAGCCTGCGCAGTCGCCATGGCCGAGGCCTTGGTATCGGCGGGGCTGAAGACCTCGAAAATAGGCGCCTACTCCTTTGACAAGGACATCCATGCGGGCGCTCAACAGGCAGCTGCGGTGTAGCAA
>NZ_JBFUBH010000079.1:0-11520 GCF_056405855.1 Pararhizobium sp. P1_E7
CCGTAACCGAAGCCGCGCATGCGGCCGCTAATACCAGTTTCATGAGATCCTCCCAAATCCATGCAAGTCACGACGCGGGGATACTCCTCTTAGCTCCCTGCCGTCCGACTGCAGCGACTAAAATGCAATTGTCTCACGTTGTCAATGGAGATTTTTCGACCATATTGTGTCTAAACGACCGACRATGGAGGCAAACCCGCTTGCCCTGCTTGCCATTGGCTCGATCGTCCGCGATATGTTCACGCCGAATGGGAAGATGCAGATGGCAAATCAACGCGAAATCGCAAAACGGGCTCAAACCTCCCTCAAGACCGTCTCAAGGGTCATCAACCRCGATCCTCTCGTGAACGCTGAGACGCGAGCCCGCATCGAGGCAATCATTGCGGAAATCGGGTATGAACCTCATGAAGCGGCACGTATGATGCGCTCGCAGCGCAGCAACGTGATCGGCTTTCTTGCCGACCGGGTCGCTACGACATCGTCGTCGATCGAGCTAGTTCGCGGCGCGCAGGATGTTGCCTGGGAATACGGCAAGCACATGATGCTCTTCAACATCGAGCAAGGTACCCCCAGCCAACAACTGGCAGATGCCCAGCTTGCCGCTTTCCGCGCGGAGGCCGTGATCTATGCTGCACGTTACCATCAGCCTATCGAGCTACCGGCCTCGGCGATTCCGAGAGTGCTGCTCAACTGTTTCGATCCGAACGGCGGCCAGAACGCGATCGTTCCGGACGACTTTCGTCTGGCGAAGGAGCTTGGAGATATTCTGTTCAGCCGCGGATACAAGCGCCCTGCGTTTCTCAATCTGACTGAGACCATTGTTGCAGCCGGACTGCGCGCTAGCGGCATCACCGAAGCTGCCAGGGAACACGGGTTCACCATGTCAGAACGTATCCATACATCCGTGGTGGAGAGCGACGGTAAGGTCACTTTCATTGCCGATCGCCTCCTTCCAGAGTTGATGAGGCTGCCCGAAGAAACCCGTCCGGACGTCATTATCTGCGGCCAGGACGTTCTGGCGATGGATGTGTATTTCGTACTCGCCGATCTGGGGCTTGCCGTTGGCCGCGACGTGGCCGTTGCAAGTTTCGATAACTGGGAGCCCATTGCAAGCCTCCTGAAGCCTGGCTTGTCAACGATGGAACTGCCCTATTACGATATGGGCCGCGCCGCGATGTTGGCCGCCATCAAATCGGATGCCGGCCCTCCCCGCACGATCCGTCTCCCGGGAAAATTCATCGAGCGCGCTTCCGCGTGATCATCGCGACCTGACAGGTCCGCACCTGTATGGCTCATTCGATCTCGCCTGCAAGGCAAAGACGCCACGCCCGCAGTTCTTAGCCGTTTTCGGGTAAGCGCGTTGCCTTCCCTGCGCCCATCATTCTTGCATGGAGCCACCGGTTTCTTGATGTCGGCGACCGAGGCTTGATTCCACGTGATTGACAACGCGAAATATTGGCGTTATTGCGATTGTCTCACGTTGTCATAGGGAGGTTTACGTGAAAATCAAGCTAATTGCCGCGACATGCGCTATCGCCTGCGCAGGGTCTACACATGCTTTCGCCGGCACCCTGACGGCGTGGGTGATCGACGGCGAATCCGAGCGGCCTTACTTCGAGCAACTAGAGACGGCCTTCAATGCGGCCTATGGAGCAAAAGGGACAACGCTCAAAGTCGTGCCGATTCCCGGCTACAATTCGGCCATCCAGGCCGCTGTGATGTCTGGAGGATTGCCCGACATCATCATGCTCGATGGTCCCAACATGGCTAATGCCGTCTGGGCGGGCACCATCCAGCCGTTGGATGATCTCGTTGATCGCGAGATTGTTGATGACCTGATGCCGGCAGTGAAGGAACAGGGCACCTACGGTCCGGATGGCAAGCTCTACCAGATCAGCCCCTACGATTCTTCGGTGCTGTTGTGGGGAAATCGCAAGCTTCTCAAGGAAGCCGGTATCGACATTCCAAAGACCGTGGATCAGGCATGGAACCGCGATCAGTTTCGTGAAGTCCTCGACAAGCTCTCGAGGGTCAAAGGTGTCCAGTGGCCCCTCGATCTCAAGCTGAGCTACGGCAACGACGAATGGTTGACCTATGGCTTTGCGCCATTCGTTCAGTCGAACGGCGGCGACATCATCGACCGCCAGGCGTGGAAAGCCGAGGGCAMAACGAATTCACCGGCCAATATCGATGCGCTCACCGAACTGCAGACATGGTTCAACAAGGGCTGGATCGTTCCCGCAAGTGGTGGCGACAACAAGTTCTATGGAGAAAAGAGTGCTGCTCTCGTCTGGGTCGGAAACTGGATGTGGGCTGCGCACAAGCGCGGTCTCGGCGAAGACCTGGTGCTGATACCGGCCCCGAGCTTCGGCCCCAAAGGTGCTAAAACTCCGAATGGTGGCTGGGGATGGGGTGTGCCCGTCACGTCGAAGAATACCGCCGACATCAAACTCTTCCTGAACTTTGCGATGTCTCCAGAACAGGTGGCGGCATATGCCGACACGACAGGTTACATCCCTTCGCGCAACGCATCCGTCCCCCTGTCCAAGTTGTACGGCAAAGGTGGCGAAGGCGAACTCTTCGTTGAAGAAGCCAAATGCTGCACGGTCGTGCGCCCGGTCTATCCGGGTTATCCGGTGATCACGACGGCCTGGAAGACTGCCGTGTTGAACATCTTCACGGGCAAGACCGACGTGAAGGAGGAACTCGACACGGCCGCCCGGGCGATCGACCAGGATATCGAAGACAACTCGGGCTACCCGCCCTTCGGAAAATGACCGTAGTGGTGCGGCGGCGCAAGCCGCCGCAGACACAACCGCGTCGCTGAAAATCTGGAATTACCCATATGCCGGCTGAGAAATCGTCTCGCAGTCAAGAGTTGATGATGCTCTTGCCTGCCGTCACCCTGTTGCTGACCATCGTCATTCTGCCCTTTGCACTCTCGATCTATTTCTCGTTTACCGACCAGCGTCTGACCCCCAGGCCGATCCCGACGAGAGTAGTTGGATTGACCAATTTCGCGCGCATGATTGCCGACCCTCTTTTTTGGAAGGCGCTTGGCAACACATTCGTCTTCACGATCCTGGTAACACCGTTCCAGCTGGCACTGTCGCTCGCGGTCGCGATGATCCTGAACGCCGCGATCCCCTTGCGCGCTTTCTTCCGGACAGTCGCCATCATTCCTCTCCTGCTTCCGATGACCGTCGTCGTCGCGATCTGGGCCGTGATGTACCGGATTCCKAACGGGCCGCTCAACAGCATCGTTCAAACTTTTGCGGGCTCCTCTGCCTATGTCGACTGGCTCGGCAGCGCCTCGACGGCCATGTTGTCGATCGTCCTTCTCTCTGCCTGGGCGACATTTCCCTACCAGATGCTGATCTACCTGGCCGGGCTCCAGGAAATTCCAAACGATCTGTACGAGGCCGCGACGCTCGACGGCGCGAAAAGATGGCAGCAGTTCCGCTACGTGACCTGGCCCGGCCTGCGAAACGTGAACATATTCCAGCTCATCATTACGACTATCGGTGCGCTGAAGCTGTTCACCCAGGTCGACATGCTGACAAAGGGTGGCCCGAACGGAGCGACGACCACCGTCATTCACTACATGTACCAGCAAGGCTTCCTGTCCCAGAAAGTCGGCTACGCCTCGGCCGTCGCCGTCGTCTTCTTCCTTGTGGTCTGCACAATCGCCCTCATTCAGCGACGTGTGCTCCGGAACGAAGGGGACGCGTGAGATGGCGAAGACTTCCCAACGATCCGAAACGAACGGCCGTTTTCTCGCACTGGCCTGCGCCGGCGTGATGGCGCTTGGGGTGCTGTTGCCGCTCCTGATGATGGTGACGATCAGTCTCAATCCGGACGAGCAGGACATCATGGTGAGCATGGGCGCGCTACGCTCGTTCATTCCGGAGGTGGTCTCGCTTCAGAACTACTTCGAGGTATGGGCTGATCCGGCCCATCCCTTCCTGCGCTACCTCGGCAACACTCTCTTGATCACCAGCCTGACGTTGCTGTTTTCGATCCTTTTCAACTCGATGGCCGCGTTTGTCCTGGCGCAGGGAACTCTGAAGATACGCGGGCCACTGATGATCCTGATCCTGGCGAGCTTGGCCATTCCGGCCGAGAGCCTTGTACTGCCGCAGCTGATCATGGCGGGATGGGCAGGCATCATCGACACCTATCAGGTCCAGATCCTGCCTGGTGTTGCGAATGCGATGTCAATCTTCCTGTTCTATCAATTTTTTGCCAGATTGCCCAAGGAACTGATCGAAGCGGCCAAGATCGACGGCTTCTCGTTCTTTCAGATCTTTCGCTACATCGCGCTTCCGCTTTCGAAGCCCGTGGTGTCGGCGATCGCCATCCTCCAGTTCCTTGAAATCTGGAACTCCTACCTTTGGCCGGTCATGGTGACGCGTGGACCCGAGCACCGTCCGCTGTCAGTCGCGATGTCCGCCTATTTCAGCAGCAACCTGCAATCCTGGGGGAACATCATGGCCTTCGCCGTCTCCATGGCGATCCCGGCAGTCCTCTTCTTCCTCATTGTCCAAAAACAGTTCATCGCGTCCGTGACGAGCACCGGTGTCAAAGGCTAAACATGTTCAATCAACGCTTGGAAAAATTCCGCCCCCAACTCCACTTCTCCGCTCATCACTGGATCAACGATCCAAACGGCCTGATCTATGTGGATGGCATCTATCATGCGTTCTATCAATGTGATCCGGATGGCTTTGTCCACGGGCCTATGCATTGGGGGCACGCAAGCACGGCTGATTTCGTCACGTGGAAGCACCACGAGATCGCGCTTTTCCCGGATCAGAATGGCGCCTGCTGGTCGGGATCGGCTATCAGAACCAAAGAAGGCGACATCAAGCTCCTCTACACCTCCCACCTCGTTGACGAGAACGGCCGCGATTTCCAGCAACAATGGCTCGTGCATGTCGACAGATCTCTGTCCAGGTTCGAAAAAGAACTGACAAATCCCGTCATCAAGAACAATGGGCTTGCCTGCTTTCGCGATCCGAAGGTCTTCTGGCACGAGGAGACCGGCCGCTGGATCATGGCGTTGTCGCATGGCGAGAGCATGGGCCAGTCCGTCGGCTTCCATTCGTCCGCCGACCTCGTCAACTGGCATTTCGAAAGCGTGTTCGGTGAGAACCATGGCCGGCATGGCGATGGTTCCTGGGAGTGCCCAGACCTCCTTCAGTTGTCGGCTCCCGATGGCAGCCAGCACTGGATTCTGGTCGTGGGTATCGGCAGCCCGGCTTATGGTGCGGGATCCGGCACGATGTATTTCATCGGGCAGTTCGATGGATGCGAATTCACGAACGCCAATCCGCCCGAAGCGGAGCTGTGGCTTGACTACGGCCGGGACTATTACGCCGCTCAAAGCTTTTTTGGCGTCCATGGGGATGCTCCGCTGGTTCTTGCCTGGGCGAACAACTGGAAGTACGCGCAGAAACCCGTCACAACGGGCTTCAACGGTTTGCTTTCACTGCCACGTCACCTGAAGCTTGTCGAAACGCCACACGGACTCAGAGTAGGTTCCTACGTGCCTGCGCAAGTGAAGAACGCCTTTCCGCAGATTTCACTTTCAGACCTGCCAACACAACCCTCGGCCGGCGTTTACCGCCTGTCCGGGAGGGTCTCACTGTCAATCGGCGAGACAAAGGTCCTCACTCTTTTCGGTGACGTTGCCCCCCAGTTCAAATTCACTCGCAACGAAGGCGGCACGGTCGCGCTGCGTCAGCTGCGTGCCCCTATGGAAGGACGGCCGGAATTCGGGCACGACTACGTCATCCCGCTTGGTGAAATGTCCGACTTCGACCTCGAAGTCTTTGTCGACAACGGAGTTGTCGAGTTGAACGTGAATGAGCTCATCTGGAGCACCAATATCTACCACCCGGATCAGCCGGCCGGCCGGATACAATTTGGGGCCGCATCCAGTGATACCGAGTTGGAGGCATCCTTGTGCCTCAAAGCGCTTTAACGGAGGAGATCGAATTGGCAGCTGTTGAATTTAGAAAAGTCCGCAAGAGCTTTGGCAGCGTGGACGTGATTCCCGAGCTTAACCTGGCTATCAAGGACGGTTCTTTTACCGTTCTGGTCGGTCCGTCCGGCTGCGGCAAGTCGACGATGTTGCGCATGATCGCAGGGCTGGAAACCACGAGTTCCGGTGCGCTGTTGATCGGTGGTGACGACGTGACACATCGCAACCCGTCGGAGCGTGGGATTGCGATGGTTTTCCAGTCATACGCGCTCTACCCGCACATGACGGTCGCCGACAATATAGGCTTTGGCCTGAAACTCGCTGGCCTCCCCAAACCGGAGATCCAGAAACGCGTTTCGGATGCGGCCGGTATCCTTCAGCTGGAAAAGCTGCTCGAGCGTAAGCCGCGCCAGCTGTCGGGAGGTCAACGGCAGCGTGTCGCGATCGGCCGCGCGATCGTGCGCCAGCCGAAGGTGTTTCTTTTCGACGAGCCACTCTCAAACCTCGACGCCGCGCTTCGATCACAAATGCGCGTGGAACTGACGGAGCTCCACGAACGGATCGGTGCGACGATGATCTACGTGACCCATGACCAGGTGGAAGCCATGACGATGGCCGATCAGATTGTCGTCTTGAACGGTGGCCGCATCGAGCAGACAGGAACACCCGCGGAACTCTACCGTCAGCCGAAAACGCCTTTTGTCGCGGGCTTCATCGGGTCGCCGCGAATGAACTTCATCGAGGGGGCCTTTGCCAAATCAAGGGGAGCCGATGTCATCGGCATGCGGCCCGAGGATATAGGCTTGTCTGCGAACGGCGGGCAATGGAAGGGACGCATCCGCCACAGCGAATTTCTGGGGTCGGAGACGTTGGTCTATGTCGAAGCAGAGGATCTCGGTCCGATTACGGTAAAGTCCCCGGGCGAGATGACAATTGCTCAGGGCGAGACGGTCTACCTCAATCTGGACCTTGCAAAGGCGCACGCGTTCAAGACCGGCCACAGGGTTCCCACAGCAGCCTAGCGGAAACCAAATTAGGCGGTAGAGAAAATGTCCGGCACCCTGGTCAGTGCCGGGCAACCAGCAATCCGGCTGGCGTGAACGCGGCATTGTGGTTTTTCATAAGACCGTCGGGCGCAGGCAGGAAGTTCGTTCCCACTATCTATTCAAGCCGAGCGCTGCGCTGTTTTCGCTGAATACTGAATGAGTTGACACCACCCMGCAAAATCCAAACCCGCAATTTGGAGCTGATCACTCGCGCGGCATTCGAAAACAAAAAAGCCTGCCGCGGGAGGAGGTGCGGCAGGCTTTTCCAAAAGAACCGAACAGCGACTGGGAGGAGGAGTGCCGCTGTTCCGACAGACGTCCCTTGGGAGGAGGAGTGGGCCGTCTGAAAAACGAAGCTCTGCGGGAGGAGGTGCATTGCTTCGATGGAGATGATCATACGCCAATCATGGGGGTTTCAAAGGCATTATGCTGCAGTGCAGCTATGCGCAAAATTCACACCTCGGAATCTGACGAGGAAAGTGGTCCGGCAAGAGACAATCCCGTCACCCTGAATCAAAAACGCCCGCGTCATCAGCGGGCGTCGTACAGTATCAAGCAATTATAGTCTGGCGGCCTTAGCGAGCGACCGATGCGCGGGCAACGCTGCGGATATCGGCCCGGTCGATACCGATGTCCTGCAGTTCGCGGGCAGACATGCGGCCGAGTTCGCCAACGGTCTGACGGAACTTGCGCCAGTCGTTGAAGGAGCGTGCTACGTTCATGATAATCCCCTTTCCTGAGGCTCTGACGTCAGCAACCTTGCTTGGCTCCGGCGTCGTTTCGATGATTGGAATATAGGCCGTTCAATCGATTTAAAACAGCGACAATTCGTCAGGCCACCCATGCAGTTGACGCATTGCTTGTGCCCCGCTCGATCCGCTACCAGCTCAGCATCGCCAAGCTGCCGCTCGCCAAGGACATTGATGACTTCGCCGGTGCGCCGGTCATTGAATCCCTGGTGCGGGAGCTGGCTACCGGAACCTTCGTCGCCGCCAGCGGTAGTCGATTCGAGCGGCCGGTATCCCATCAACGGCCCTGCCTTGCATTCAACGGCATGCGCCTCTTTATCAGCCAGAGCACACCAGCGAGATCGACGATGCCCGCAAGCGCGCGACTAAGGTTGTTATAGTTCGAGCGACCGGACTGACGGGGCCTATGAGAGACATCCACAAACCTGATACTCCAGCCCTCCCGAAGCATCATCGCAGGCATAAAGCGGTGGAGGTGGTCGAAGAATGGCAGGTCAAGGTAGGCGCATCGGCGGAAAAGTTTCAACGCGCACCCGGAGTCCCGTGTACCGTCGTTGAGGACCGCGCTGCGGATGCCGTTGGCGATGCGTGAGGCCCATCTCTTGGCGACCCTGTCGCGGCGAACCGTCCTTTGACCCTGCACGAGCCCGACCCGGCTATCGTCAGTACCGGAGATCGCATCGATTAGCCGAAGGATCTGGTCCGGTGGATTCTGCCCGTCGCCGTCCAGGGTCACAATCCACTCGTAGCGCGCCGCTTTGACTCCAGACCTGATCGCAGACGACTGCCCAGCACGATTTTGATGCCGGATCAAATGGATCCGGGCGTCCTCAACGGCCATTTCCGCGATGATCGCAGCCGTCTTATCTGAGGAACCATCGTCGACACCAATCACCTCGATATCGAAATCTTGCAAGGCGTCGAGGATTTCGAGGAGTACAGCTTTCACTGCACCTTCTTCATTCAGAAACGGAACGACAACACTGAGGGAGTGCAAAGGCATGTCAGCTATTCACCTTGAAGTATCGCCGCGGCTCACCCAAACGCCATATTGCCCGTCGCGAAAAGCGATGGTTTCCTCGGGCAACCCTTCCGGATKAGAGCGATCAATGCGCGCTAGGAGCGCGCGACCGGGGACCTCTGAGAGCCAGGCCGTTGCCGCTGCGACACCGTCGATCTCTGTAACCGGTCGCGTCAATCGGCCTGCGAATGTAAATTCGCCGGCATAGTCGCCGTCGAGAATCGCGATACCCTTGTCCTCATGCGGCGCAAGTGCGATCGCCACGAAGGCCGTATCGTAAGCAAGCCCCGGAGCGCCGAAGAGAAAAGCGCAATCGAAAACAACGATGAGAGCGGGGCCAGCAAGATAGGCCCCCACGGAACGCCATTTGACCATCGCGAGCGCGAGCACAACGAGGGCGATGCCGCTAGCGCTAAACAACCATGATGGTTCGGCCAGAGTGCCAAGGCGATCGATGTGCAAGGCCGACGAGCCGACTGCGATGAAGCCGACGCCGAGTGCAGCAGGAAACAACGCGGCAGCCTTGCCAGAGAAGGTCCGTTCGCCATGTTGTCGCGCCAAAAACAAGGCGATTGCCGGAAAAGACGGCAAAAGGTAGTGGATCTGCTTGCCGCTAATCAGGCTGAATAACAGCAGCGGAACGCCGAACCATATTGCGACAAGGCGCAATCCGGGGTCGCGGTAGTCGACCTCGTTCCCGATTGTGCGCCAGATGCCAGCTGACCAGAACCAAGGCCACAAAAAGAGAGGCAGTAGAGCCAAAAAGAACCACCATGGCCGGACATGGGCGAAGGAATCGACCATTCGTCCCGCATGCTGCTGCCAAAGGACTGCATCGCGGTAATCCGGCCCGGCGGTGAGGATCGCCGGAACGAGCCAGAGCCCAATCAACACTAACCCGACCGACAACGCCAGCGCCGTACCCAATGACGCCCGACGGAACGATACCTGCCACCAGAACGGAGCTGAGAGGGCCAGGGGCAATAAGTATACGAGAACAACGGGGCCCTTTGAAAACCCGCCGAGCGCCATCGCGGCCCCCAATCCGACCCATGCCAATGCAGATTGCGACGCGAAAGTAAGGGCGTACACGCCGAGCACGACCGAAAGCGTCAGCATGGCGTCGAACATTGTCAGTCCTGCAAATGCCGTGAACGCAGCAGAGCACGCCAGAATCAGTGCGGCGTGTCCACCGAGCCAGGGTTCCGACGGCCAAATCCGCCTACCRATCAGACTCGTGACGCCAACTGCGGCGACGCCGAACGATGGGCCTATCAGCCGTGCAGGAAACTCGCTAACGCCGAAAATCGACCAGGCAACATTAATGAGCCAAAACAGCAGCGGGGGCTTGTGGGAGTAGATCTGCCAGTTCAGATGCGGCACCAACCAGTCCCCGGACAGTCGCATCTCCCACGCGACCGCGATGTAGCGCGTCTCATCGACCGGAAGTAGCGGGCGACAGACGATTCCGAACGCGGCGACGGCCACGAAGATTGCCATCGCCGCGGTGGTCCGGTCCTTGCTCATGCCAATTCAGCCGCATCGCGGCGAATGAGCACCAGGTTGCGGACATACACTACAAGACCGAGACTTTGGCCGAGAATGTAAACGGGATCCGACCGCCAGACGGCATATGCGAGCAGCAAAGTTCCGCCACCAATGCTGAACCACCAGAACGAGTAGGGAATGAGGCTCTTCCTGTTGCGTTCACTGATGATCCACTGGACCATGAAACGCGCCGAAAAGAGAAACTGGCCTAGGAAGCCGATCGTCAGCCAGATTGTCGTGTCTGTCATTGCGCAAGTCCCGCCCTGCAATTGCTTCTCCGGGCGAAAAGAAATACGCCTTCCTGACAGCAACCTGAACGACTACACTTTTAAGTGTTGCGAACGGCCTTGACTGTGCCCCTTGTCGAAGCAGACGACAATCTCCGCCCCCTTGGACCTTGAACAAGAAGGGGCCGTCACAATCAGCTTGTGCGTTCCGATACTTACCGCGACGGCCGTGGCCGGCGTCTTTGCTCGTCCCACATTCTGGGCGGACTGTCGATGATAACGGCGCGCGCGCCGGTAACCCACAGGGGAGCAACGTTGTCGGCGCTGTTTCTGATTGCCTATCTCGCCCAAGCCGTTGTGACACTCACCCTCGGCAGGATCGCCACCCTGCTGGAGACAGCCGTCGATATCGGGGTTGCCACGGTCACTGTGCTCGCAGCCATGACCTGGCTGCTCGACCTCGCCAGAAAGAAGGCGTGCAGAGCCGCCCACGATGCGCGTCCTGGGGAGGCTCCGTCACAGGACTGCGCGTGAAGACGCAGTCCTGCCCCGTCGGACTTTTACCGCTTTTCGCCGACGCACCATCCATCCTGCATTCTCAGAACGGATAGTGCTGATGCGGGTCTTCGACCGTTATCCAGCGCAGGTCCGTGAACTCGGCGATGGCGGCTTTGCCGCCGAAGCGCCCGTAACCCGAATTCTTTACACCGCCGAATGGCATTTGCGCTTCATCATGCACCGTCGGTCCGTTGATGTGGCAAATTCCGCTTTCGATGCGGGCCGCAACGGCCATGGCGCGCTGGATGTCGCGGCTGTAGACGGAGGCGGACAGGCCATATTCCGTGTCGTTGGCGACCGCGACGGCTTCGTCCTCGTTCTTCACGCGGATCACCGGTTTTACCGGGCCGAAGCTCTCCTCGTCATAGACACGCATGCCTGGCCT
>NZ_JBFUBH010000080.1:0-11319 GCF_056405855.1 Pararhizobium sp. P1_E7
CCACACCAACAGGCTCCTTCACGACTTTCGAGGTAAAGCGGGCGTCCGGCAGCGTAACTGTTTCCTCTGCACCGTCGTTGTCGAACTGTTCCGCCAAGCCTGCATAGAAATCGAAACATCCGGCAGCATCACCGATATCCCAATCGGCCTCAGGAAACGGCTTGCCGTTGTCGATGACCTCAAGATTAGCAAGCTCGGTTTGGCGGTTGCGGATGCCAACCGCGATCCCGCGAAGATACACTGCTCGTTCAGTCCCGGATAGCTTCGGCCATCCATCGACGTCGAAGGCTCGGCGCGCAGCTTTCACCGCAGCGTCGATATCTTCGGCCGTCCCCGCGCCGACCTTCTGAATGACCTCTTCGGTCGCCGGATTAACGACATCGAACGTCTTCCCTTGAGACGGAGTTACCCATCTACCGTCGATGTAAAGCTGATTTCGCATGCGAAGCCTCTTGTGTAATTCTTGTTGGTGTCGACGGTCTGACGCAGGCGTGCCATCCGGGTTGCGTGAGCAAGATTGTCGCGAAAGGCTTTTTCGTCACATGTGGCGAGTCAAGCCGCCATCTACGCGCAGGTTCTGCCCAGTGATGTAACCTGCGTCTGGCGACAGCAGGAAAGCGGCGGTTTTGGCAATCTCCAAGACAGAACCGATGCGACGTAGGGGTATGCCGGTCGCAAACGTCTGGTCGTGGTTCATGCTGTCGATGTAGCCGGGCAATATCGCATTCATCCGGATGTTTCTCGGCCCATAAAGGTCTGAATACATCTTCGTGTAAGAGGCGACTGCCGCCCGATAGGCGCAGGAAATGGGATAGTTCGCATCGGGCTCAAACGAGGCCAATGTTGTGATATTGACAAAGGCTCCTCCCCMTTGCTCCAGCATCGTCGGCGTTGCCAGTCGCGCCATCCTCTGGACCGATAGTAATATGGCCTCATTACCTTCGATCCACAGGCGGTCTTCGATATCAAGCAAATCGCCTGTTGGCGGATGGCCTGTGTTGTTCACGACAGCATCGATACGGCCGAACCGCCCAAGCGTCGTTTCGACCAGCTTTTCAAGGTCTTCCAAGCTCGCCGTCGAGCCTTGTAGCCCAATCGCACCCAATTCTTCGGCGAGGATTTTTGCCGACCCGGAGGGAGACAAAAGCGAGAGATCATACCCTCGAGCTTTGAGCTCCCGAGCGATGGCTGCCCCCATGCCGCGGCCGCCGCCGGTTATGATCGCAACAGGTTTTCCGGTACCAAACTGTGACATCGTATTTCCAAACATTTCGAGGGGTATATCGAACTYAGTTCTTTGTGAGGTAGATGCTTGGAATCGCGCCGCGGAAGGTCCGATCCATGACGATTGCCAGGATCACGATCGCGAGGCTCGCCCGGACGCCGAGGCCGAACTCCATGCGCGTCAGACCACGCGTCACCTCGGAACCGAGCCCACCAGCCCCAACCAAKCCGGCCAGCACAACCATCGCCAAAGATAGAAGAATGCACTGGTTGACGCCGACTAAAAGCGTGGGAACTGCCGACGGTAACTCGATCTTGCGCAAGATTTCGAACTTCCTTGCTCCGATCGCCGCTCCGAGTTCAATGCGCTCGTGCGGTATCTGAGCCATCGCAAGGATGGTCAGGCGTACCATCGGGGCGATACCGTAAATGATTGTGGAAATGAGCGCGGGCACGCTGCCCAGACCGAACAGGATAACGGCGGGGACCAGATACACCCACGGCGGCAGCGTTTGCATCATGTCCAGAACTGGACGGGAGATCGCCTGCAAGCGCTCGCTGCGTGACAGCACAATGCCAATCGGAATACCGATCGAGATAGAGAAAATAACCGCCAGGATGACCAGCGCTATGGTCTCGATGGTTGCTTCCCACATTCCTAACACGMTGCACATGAGCAGGCCAACAGCCGCCAGCAAACCTATTCTCCAGCCAGCCACTCCCAATGCAATCATGCCCGCCACACCCGCGACAACCGGTGCGGGCGCCGCCGAAAGCAAAAAGACCAAGCTTGAGACCCAGAAATCGAAGAATGCCGAGACCGCAGAAAAGACGCCGTGGTAGTGGATGTTCAGCCACGACAATGCCGGCCCGAAAACTGATCCGGGAGAAAGCTGAAAACTATCCATTTTTGTCTCCGAATCTTACGGTTGCCAGTCGTTGCGAAAAGCGGTCGAGCACGATGCTGAGGACGACGATCGCTATGCCGGCGTTGATCGATTTATCTATCTGCAACGTCMGGACAGCCTCGTAAACCGACTGACCCAGGCCACCTGAGCCGACAATTCCAGCGATAACGACCATACCGAAACCGAGCATTAGGCTTTGGTTGACACCTGCCAAGATTGACGGAAACGCAAAGGGAATACGTATCTTGAAAAGGGCGTGGAGAGGTTTCATGCCGAACGCATGACCAAGTTCTTGGAATTGGATCGGAGTCATTCGGATTCCGTGCGCGGTGAGACGCATCGCCGGTGGGATGGCGACAAGGCTCGTGGCACACATCGCTGTTGCTGGGCCGTATCCGACAAGCGCGATGCCAGGGAGCAGGTAGATGTAGGCGGGCATGGTTTGAATGAAATCGAGAACCACATCGCTGACTTTATTCATGCCTGCTGTAAGTCCCACCAAGACGCCGGCAGGAATCGCTATCGTCAAAGCGATCAGAGTGGAGCTCAGAACAAGCGTCAATGTCGCCATTGTTTCTGCCCACAGGCCCATTGCCTGGCATAAATACAATCCGGCGGCGGCCGCGACAGCAAAAACGCGCCCGACATAAAGCCATCCGGCAACGAGAACTATCAAAATGAACGTCCAGTAAGGCGGTAACATCAAGACATGCTCCAAGCCTTCGTAAATCCCTTCGAGAGCTAATCGAACGAAATCAAAAAATCCCGTAGCGTTGTCGGTGACCCACATGAGAGCATTGTCGACAACTGGATCGAAATTCTCGGAAATATCCAACATGCTTACCTACCGTTCTGCGGTCCCGCTGAATTCATTATTGGACGTCAATGCCTCGTACCGCCTTTAGCAAGTCCTCTCGCGAGACCGTGCCGACGTTTTGACCGTGGCTCACGATCGCAATCTGATCAGCGCCATTTTTAAGCGCGAGGTCGATCATTGTTTGAAGGTCGTCATCCACATCGGCTTTCGGCGCGTTGGCAGAAAGAGTGCTGCCAGTTGACCGCATAATCGAGTGGGCTTTCACCAGGCGCAGTCTCGAAATCCCTTCAACGAATTCCGCGACATATTCGTCGCCTGGATGAAGAACGATTTCCTCTGGCGTTCCGATCTGAACAATACGTCCTTCCTTCATGATCGCGATACGATCACCGATCCGAATGGCTTCTTCCAGGTCATGCGTGATGAAGATGGAAGTCTTGCGCAGCCTTGTGGAAAGCTGACGGAATTCGGTCTGCAGCTGCTTGCGAATAAGTGGATCAAGTGCGCTGAATGGCTCGTCCATCAAAAGAATCTCGGGATTTGCGGCAAGCGCTCTCGCGATACCGACACGCTGCTGCATGCCCCCAGAGAGTTCACCCGGATAGCGATCCGCCCAATTGTCCAGGCCAACCGTCTGCAAGGCGGCTCGAGCGGTCTCCAATCGCTTGGACTTCGAAAGCTGTTGAACTTCCAAGGGCAGCGAAACGTTTTGAAGAACAGTTCGGTAAGGCAACAGTGCCACGTGTTGAAACACCATGCCGATGTGTTTGGCACGAAGCTCGCGCAAGTCTGGGACATTCAGCTTACATACGTCCTTGCCCCGCACCATGACTTCGCCAGCGCTTGGCTCGATCAATCTGTTGAAATGCCGAATGAGCGTGGACTTTCCACTTCCGGAAAGCCCCATGATGCAGAAGGTTTCACCTTCATACACATCGAATGAAGCGTCAGCCACGGCAACAACGGAGCCGAAACGTTTTAGAATTTCATCCTTGYCGAGCGTCGAATCTCTTGCGGCTTTTACCGCAGCGGGATTGTAGTCGCCAAAGAGTTTCCAAACAGAGCGACACTCGATTACCTTGCTTCGACTAGCGAGCTTATTGTCTTGAATTGGTCTCACCATGTTCATGACGCCTCCTAATAAATAACCTGAAGCGACGGTGCCCTAGCAACTGCAGGGCACCGCACCACGAACACCGGATTTATTCGCCAGAGATAACCGACCATCTCTCGATGAGCTGGGCGTGGTTTTCCCACCACGCATCAACAGCCTGCTCGACAGTCTTGCCCTCGTTCATCTGCCCATTGATGGCGGTGATATCGTCTATCGGGATAAAGACTGTGGCAAGTGCCTCGCGGCGATGGCTATCGGCTGCCGAGAAGCCCTTCTTGCCGATCCAATAGTAGGTCTGCGGCGGAGGGAAAACGCCTTTCGGGTCTTTGAGGAACTTGACGTCGTATTTGAGGGCCATCCACGACGGTTCCCAAAGCATGGTCACGATCGGTTCCTTGCGCTCGAGAGCCGCCTGAAGTTGTGCAGTCATCGCCGACGTGCTCCCGTCGACAACCTGGTACTTCAGCCCGTATTCTTTGACGGCGTTGGCGACGTCTCGCATTAGACCGGAACCAGGCTCGATACCGACAATTTTCCCGCCGACCTTGTCGGCATAGCTGTTCAACTCATCGACCGAATTGATCGGGGCGTCCGAGGGAACAACGAGACCCTGAAAGAGACCATGAGAAAGGACTGAAACCTTCTCGAGGCGATTGTGACTTTTCGCCCAGTAGTCATTCGTAACGTAATTGATTTGGGAAGCGAGGATATCGACGTCACCCTTCTGCAGAGCGGCGAAAGCGATGCCCCACTCGGAGAACTGCTTGAGCTCGACCGTATATCCCTCTTTCTCCAGAAATTTTTTGGTGATCAACGAGATGGGCAACAAGTCTTCCCAGCCGAGAGAACCCATTTTGATTGTCTTCTCCTGCGCATGCACTGACACCAGGCTCATCAACAGAAGAGCAGCGGCGGTGAATAATTTTACGATGTTTCGCATTTGTCGTTCCCTTTCTTTTTCTGCGTAAATTCAAATTGCATGCTATTGAATATTGCGTCCTCCCATCTTGTCTCAGTGTTCCAAGGCAGTGATAGCGCTCTGCAACTCCTGATCTTCTTCTTTGGTGAGCTTGAGAAGCGGCCTGCGGACGTTGCCGGTGCCGTAGCCGCGCAGTTGCGCTGCCCGGACAACGGACTGCGAATACTTGGACCGCCAGATGAGAAGAAGCGACGGGATCATGCGAGCCCAAAGCGCGAGCGCTTCGGCGTACTTCTTGTCCGTCACCAGATCATAGAGCTGCACGGCTTCACGCGGCATGTAGTTCGCGCCGCCCCAAATCACGCCCTTCGTGCCCGCCATGAGGGCAAAGACCGTTGTCGTGTCTGCTCCGTTCAGGACACCGGGTGTGATCGCAAGATATTCCTGGTGAACCGTGAGATCACCGGCGCTATCCTTGATGTAAGTAAAGTTCTTTAGCGTTATGAGCCGCTTCAAAAGACTTAGGGACACAGATATGCCGGTGGCCTGCGGAATGTTGTAGCCAATGATGTCGATGCCGATCGCAGAGTCGATTTCGCGGTAAAACTCGAATAGGCCGTCATCATCAGAAGGGCCTTCGAGGTAAGGAGGCAGGATCATCAGCGCATGCGCGCCAACCTGTTCCGCATGCTTCGAACGGCGGATTACTTCGTCCATGTTCAAAGCGGAAGTCTGGCATATCAATTTACACCGACCGTTAATGCGCTTTGCACCAACCTCATAAAGCTCATTGCATTCGGCTTCGGTGAGGAACGGGTGCTGACCGGTGCCAGAACCGAGAACGAGGCCATGCACTCCGGCATCGATGTATTTGTCGATAAGCTCTTCGAAAACGACCAGGTTGATTGTCCCATCGTCGTTAAAAGGCGTCTGCATGGCCAAGTTGATGCCATTGAGTTCTACCATTTGAATTTCCTTTCTAACGGTCAGACTTCGCGACCGGCTTTTTTCAATCGACGACCGGTGACGAAACGCACGCCCATTGAGGTGATTAGTTGCGGGTACGCGCGGCTCGGCCGCACTTTCTTTTTCAGGATTTCGATGACGGGCGACGTGCGGCCCGTAGCAAGTTCAGCGACCGCTTTGCCAAAAGCAGTTCCGCGCGAGACACCCGTACCGTTGCAGAAGGCCGCCCCGTAGACGTTGTCGGCAAGCTGTCCGAAAACCATGCCGCCGTTCTGGGCGAGCGTCAGCATGCCACCCCAACTAACCTCGAAGCCCATCTTCGACAAATCGGGCCAGCGGCGATCAAAGGCGAGCTGCTGGTAACGTCGGGTGCTCATTACCTCTTCGCGCGTCATCTTGAAGTCGTTGGCGTAGGAATAGACGTTGCGCAGGAACAACCGGTTATCGACCGTTCGGCGAACAGTGGTACCGAAGCTGTCAGCAGGAATGAGACCATAGGCGGGTCGGTCGCCGACTTGTGCCAATTCGGCCTCCGTGAGCTGCCGCGTCATGCTGGCAAAAGTGTAGAGCGGAATGGCGCTGTTTGGATAAAAACCGAATTTGGTGAGGTAGCCAGCAGCGCAAATGATGACAGTCTTCGGGCGGATCGTACCCGTTGCGGCCTCAAATAGATGGCGTGGGGCCCCATAACTCGCACCGGTAATCGGGGTGTTTTCATGCACAGTAACGTTCTTCGGTAGTAGCCGAGTTGCATTCTTGAGGTACTTGGCCGGCTGTAACAGAATAGTGCCCGGATGGTGGATGGCGCRGATGTAGTGCTTGCTGCCAGTCATCGCCTGGATTTCGTCACGCTCCACCCAACGATAGTTCTGCCCCATGCGATCAAGCGCTTTGGAGAAACTCTCGAGCTCTTTCACTCCGTGGTCGGTAGCTGCGCTGTGGTATTTGCCTTGCGGGTCCCAATCGCATTCAACACCGAGTTCTTCGACGGCAGAGCGGAGATATGCGTTGCCTTCAAGATTGGCATTCAGCTCATCGAGGTTGCCCTGCACATCCTCAACGAAGTTGCTCTTTCGAGGATTGTGGGCAAGATCGATCGCAAAGCCCATGCAGCGACCCGCCGCGTTGTTACCAATTCGGCTCGCATCAACCAAGATAACGGATGCATCCGGATTGAGTTCGGCGTAGCGACGGGCCGCATGCAGCCCCATCCACCCACCGCCAATGACCAAGCAGTCGCACTCGACATCGCCCTTGAGGGGAACCAGCGGAAGCTCCGGGCCGGAGGTCACATACCAGCCCGACGGAGTAGCCTCGACATGAGGCGGCTGAATTGAAATGCGATCATTGGAAGTTGTGGAAGTCATTGTTTTCTCTTCGAACCCGAAAGCGCGGCGCACGCCGCAGAAATTCATTAGAGAATACACTCAGGGCCTAAGGTCAGTAGACGAAAAGGAAGACGGCTGATATAAACCTGATTCATGGCCAAGCTGCGTTACATGTTGCCGTCCACCCAGTCGCTCTTTGTATTCGAAGCGGCTGCCCGGAACCTTAACTTCAAACTGGCGGCCGCAGAGCTCAACGTGACGCAACCCAGTATTTCACACTCTGTCAAAGCACTTGAGCGACAGTGCAAGGTAGACCTTTTCGTGCGCGACAATCGTGGAGTGAGGCTCACGGAAGCGGGACGTCTGCTTTATGACAGCGTTCGTTCCAGCTTCCAGCGCATTGAGCAGAGCCTCAAGACGATATCGTCAGATGATACTCAATACATTACTGTCGCCGCGTCCACGTCCATGGCGGCTCATTGGCTTGTGCCAAACCTGCCTGTCTTCCAGCAGCACAATCCAGGCATCAAAATTAAGGTTGTCACGACTGATCGTGATATCGAGCCTGATAGCCAGGTTGACATGACAATCTGGCTACGACCACGAAATTTCGAGAGAAACAATAGTTGGTATATCTGCGATGAGGTGATTTTCCCGGTGTGTTCGCCGCTCTACAGTGGGAGAGCGGCAGCAATCAACACCGTCGCTGATCTGGTCAGCCATCAGCTCCTGCATTCATTCGATCCTCACAGAAATCGTATGGGATGGAATGAATGGTTGAGCCGTATCGGACTTGAGTCAGCGCAGGTCGCGCCTGATCTTGTCTTCAACGACTACCAGCTCGCTGTACAGGCTGCCTTGGCGGGCGAAGGCATAGCGCTTGGTTGGTCATTGACCCTGCAGCCGCTGCTTCGGCGCAATGTGCTTGTGAAGCCTTTGAATCAGCACATACGGACGGGCAACGCATTCTTCGTCGTCGCAAACGAGCGCAGTTCAAAACTCGATCAGATAAAGCCCCTTGTTGAATGGATTCTCACTGAATCAAAAGACCTGTAAATCGAGAAGGCAACACAAAGAGACTCTGCCGTTGGATGGGTGGCCTCCTTGCTTTTTGCTGACTTAAACGCATGAGAAAGGTCAGACCGCGCGGTGTGAACAGCACGGTCTGACATGAGGTGGCTTAATGCCTAGACTCGCAGGACGTGATGTAACCTCACAGCTTCGTACGCTCCGCTTTCGGGTCGTACATGGGACGCAGAGATGCCTCCGCCTCATATCGCACACCCGCAATTTCGATCTCATATGTCGAAGCGAGAACCTGCCCCTCGGTTTCGCCCTCGCACGGCACATATCCCAGGCCGATCGCGCCGCCCAGATGGTGGCCGTAATTTCCTGATGTTATGATCGAGATAATCTTTCCATCGCGAACGAGAGCTTCGTTGTGGAAAATGAGCGGCTCGGCATCTTTCAATCGAAATTGCAACATGCGGCGCTTCAGTCCGCCTTCGCGCTTGCGAAGCACCGCGTCTCGCCCGATGAAGTCGCCCTTGCCCGTCTTAACGGCAAAACCGAGTCCGGCTTCAAGAACATGATCTTCGTCGGTGATGTCGTGGCCGAAATGGCGGAAGCCTTTTTCGATGCGGCAGCTATCGAGTGTGTGCAGGCCGCAGAGTTTCAGTCCGAAATCCCGTCCTGCTTCTTCTAGGGCCTCGAAGACATGCGCCGTCTGATCGGTGGACACGTAGAGTTCCCAGCCCAGTTCACCGACATAGGTAACACGGTGGGCGCGCGCGATACCCATGCCAATCTCGATTTCTTGGGCCGAACCGAAGGGAAACGCCTCGTTTGAAAAGTCATTCGGGCTAATCTTGGTGATAACGTCCCGCGACTTCGGACCCATAAGAACCAAAACGGATTCGGCCGCCGTGATGTCGGTAATGACCACAAATTCATCGGCGCGCAGCTGCTTGCGCAACCAAGCGAGATCGCGCTGCAGCGTCGCGCCGGGCACGACCGCGAAAAAGGCAGTTTCCGCGAGGCGCGTCACGGTCAGATCGCTTTCGATGCCGCCACGTTCGTTGAGCATTTGGGTATAGACGATCTTTCCAGAAGCGACATCCATCTGGTTGGCGCACAGCCGCTGCAGGAACGGCAAGGCGTCGCGGCCTTCGATGCGGATTTTACCAAAGGAAGTCATGTCGAAGAGGCCGACACCACTGCGAACGGCGAGATGTTCCTCCCGCTGGTTTTCGAACCAGTTCTGCCGCTTCCAGGAATAACGGTATTCTCGTTCCTGGCCCTCTTTCGCGAACCAATTCGCGCGTTCCCATCCCGCAACTTCACCGAAGACCGCCCCACGCGCCTTCAAATGTTCGTGCAGCGGCGAACGACGCACACCACGGGATGTCGTCATCTGCCGATACGGGAAGTGATCGGCATACAGCAGACCGAGCGTCTCTGAAACCCGGTCCTTGAGATATAGGCGGTTCTTCTGAAAAGGCTGGGCGCGGCGGATATCGACGTCCCAAAGGTCGAAGGGTGCTTCACCGTCGTTCATCCATTGCGCCAGAGCCATGCCGGCACCACCAGACGAAACGATGCCGATTGAATTGTACCCCGCAGCGACCCAATAGCCTTTAAGCTCCGGTGCCTCGCCGAGATAATAGCGATCGTCCGGAGTGAAGCTTTCCGGACCGTTGAAGAAGGTATGGATGCCAGCTGTTTCAAGCATTGGCATGCGGTTGACGGCCTTCTCGAGGATCGGCTCAAAGTGCTCGAAGTCTTCCGGCAACTGGTCGAAGCAGAAGTCTTCGCGAATGCCATCCATACCCCACGGTTTTGCCTTAGGCTCGAACGCACCGAGCAGCATCTTTCCAGCATCCTCTTTGTAGTATGCGCACTCATCTGGAACACGAAGAACAGGGAGACGGGCAAGCCCTTGGATGGCTTCGGTTACGATGTAGAAGTGCTCGCATGCATGGAGGGGCAATGTCACGCCGGAACGGGCCGCGAGGTCGCGCCCCCACATTCCACCACAATTGACGACGTGGTCGCACTCAATTGTGCCGTATTCGGAACCCTGCGCCCAAGAGACGCCTGTCACCCGACCGTCGCGATCGTGCACGCCGGTCACCTTGACGTTTTCAATAATCTTCGCACCTAGCAGGCGCGCACCTTTGGCAAGTGCCATCGCAATGTTGGCAGGATCGCATTGGCCGTCCTGCGGAAGGTGGACCGCGCCTAGTACATCAGAGATATTAAGATGCGGGTAGAGGCTCTTGACTTCCTGCGGGGAGATTTGCTGGACATCGACATCGAACGCCCTGGCAAGGCTTGCTTGTCGATAGATTTCCTCCTTTCGCTCCTCGGTAAGTGCAACCGTAATGGAGCCATTCTGGCGCATTCCCGTGGCGATCCCCGTTTCTGCCTCAAGCTTGACGTAAAGGTCAGCGGAGTATTTCGCCAGACGGGTCATATTCTGCGAAGCGCGCAACTGGCCGATGAGACCGGCGGCATGCCAAGTCGTGCCGGAGGTCAGTTGCTTTCGCTCTAGCAAGACGATGTCCGTCCAGCCGAGCTTCGCAAGATGATAGGCTACCGAACATCCGGAGATGCCTCCGCCGATGATAACAACGCGTGCCTTGGTGGGAATATTGATCATCGTGCTATTTTCCGTTTGAGGATGCTGGCGAACCCGGCAGCTATCGAAGTTGGGTAGATGTGGMAGAGGAAATTAAAGAGCTCGCTCAAGCGCCGGTAGGACTTCGAATAGATCGGCGACGAGGCCATAGTCTGCGACCTGGAAGATCGGGGCTTCCTCGTCCTTGTTAATGGCGACGATGACCTTGGAGTCCTTCATGCCGGCAAGATGCTGGATGGCGCCGGAAATGCCGACGGCGATGTAGAGCTGCGGGGCGACGACCTTGCCGGTCTGGCCGACCTGCCAGTCGTTCGGGGCATAGCCTGCATCGACCGCAGCGCGCGATGCGCCAACGGCGGCGCCGAGCTTGTCGGCCACCGGCAGGATGACGTCCTGGAACGTT
>NZ_JBFUBH010000081.1:0-11023 GCF_056405855.1 Pararhizobium sp. P1_E7
CAGGAATACTCCGCTCAGGAAAGCAGTCATCATCGCGTAGACGAAGCAGGAGACCATCAGGCTCTCCTCGGAATAATAATGGAAGGAGCGCCGGTATTTGCTGAGCACCGCCACGCCGGCCGTCGCGGAAATGTCCCGATATTCGCCCAGCCGCTTTGCCGCCATAAGGAATGCGCCTGCCATCCAATAGGCCACGAGCACGCTGACAGGTGGCAATGTCACGCCATCAACGATCGCCCATCCCAATAGAAACCGGATGGGATTGTTCAGGCATTCCATCAGGACGTCGAGGTAGGGCTTGTCCTTCACGCGCATCGGACGAACGTTGTAGAGGATGCCGGATGCGAGAAACGCTATCGAGGTGAGAAAGAAAAGTGTTCCGATGAGATAACCGAGGACAAGTCCGGTGATCGCGAACAGGAAATATTCGCCATAGACAATACCCGGCCGCAGGGCGACGACCACGGCACGGCGCATCGACTTGGTGGGGTGGGCCGCGTCGTGTTCCCGATCGAGCCATTCGTTGATGACGTAGTTCGCCGACGCAATGCAGATGGCGCTCAAGAGGCCCACCGGCACATTGAAGTAGAGCGCCGGAAGAGCCGGCGACTGCAATGCGTAGGCGAGAACAAGGCCAGGCAGAACGAAGACATGTTTAGTCACATGATCGAACCGGGCAAGCGAAAGGTAGTCCGTTAATCGCCCCTGCGGCGCCGTTTGCACGTTGCCAACGACTGGAATGCTCTTCTGATGCGTAGGCATGGACCGTCCCCCCTTCGTCTGGAACCAAACGTTCAGTTTGAAGACTGCAATTTTCCGTCGGCTGTAATGTCACCCTGATAGATGCGGCCGTCCGCTTCTGACTGGACGAGCTTGAGATCGGCCAGCTTCACAAGCTCGTCCTCGCTTGCGTAATAAAAACGCCAGTCAATGGCATCGAAGAATACAACATAGGCGTTCTGTTCCACCAAAGCCTGCCGAAGCCGCCGGACCTGGTCCTCGAACGGATTTTCCTCGCTTTCCAGTCCGGTGCGCCGCTGGCTGTGAGCCGGTATCCAATCTGTCCTGCGTCCCGTCAGGAAATTCAACACGTCGGAGCCGTTGGTAAAGACGATTGCGTTGCCGGGTAAAGCACGAACAGCCGTAACCGTCGGCGACGTCTTCCAGGTGAGACTTTGAAAGCCAATGCCTTCGTCGTAGGCCTCCGCCGTTTGTACGGCGCTCCGAAGTACGTTGACCGCCAGGAGGATTGCCAGGCCTGTAATCACGAAGCCGCGCTGGACCGGAGCCCGGCTCAAGCGACCGCTGAAACTCGCCGCTGCAATGACCAGCACGAACACGAGGCCAACGTAAAAGGGCAGGGAATAGCGGTTGTTGAGCTGCAGATTCGCTTCGATCAGGACAGAGAGAATGATGAAAGCAAGATAGAAGAAATTGAAGAAGCCAAAGACGAGAATAAGTACGTCCTGCCGCAACGGCTGCGCCTGACCCCAGTTGCGCCATGCCGCCCCCAAAATGACGAAGACTGCGATACCTACCACCGTCAAAAGCAATGCGAGGCGAATAAACTGCGGGACCTGGGACGGAAGCAGGAAGCTCGCGAGTGCCGACAATCCGCCTAGCCAGCGATCACTGTCCGCATTGCCGTAGAACGACAACTGGCGGCCAACGGCGCGGCCGACAAGCAGCTTGCTGCCCACAGCCCAGATGGCGAATATCCCTGCGCTTAGCAAGAAAAGCATGGCTACGTCGATGACGCGCTCGGTCAATGTTCGCTGGCGGTTGTAGAAAAGGATGATAGCCGCAAACGACGCGCCGATCGGCGGAGCGACAAAACGAGCGAGCATGGCCATGCCAACCGACAAGGAGGATGCTGTGAGTGACCGCCGATCCTGCCTGTCCAGATAGGATAGAAAAAAGGCTACCGACAGTAGCAGGAGTGCCAGGAAGAGCGATTCTGACATCGCTATCGTGTTTGCCCACAGGTAGGTCGGGCAGATGATGATCAGAAGGGTTCCGATGGCGACGAACAGCGGCTGGGCCGGTAGCGCATATCGGAACAGGTGAAGGACGAGAAGTGTATTTGCTATATATAAGACAAACGCCGCGATGAGCGCGACATGCTCCAGTTCAAGCCCAAGCAGATGCCCCGCACTCAGAATCCAGGGATAGAGAGGCGCATCATAGGGAGTGCTGACAATCTGCATGTAGCGCGTCGTATCGGGCAACACGCCGATGCCGTGCCGCGTATTGGCCACGAATAGAATTGCAACAAGAATAACAAAGGTCCAAGCCATGGCGTCGGTCGCTAAAAGCACCAACGGATTGCCGCCTCTCGCCCTGCGCGGATTAGCCATCTAAGCCCCTGTGCGTGGTCGCGTAGCATTTGAAGTTTAATTTTAAATATTAATGCATACTAATTAAACTGAAATAAATATACAAGCCTTGCACCAGGCACCGCGAGCAGATTGGAGTTGCCTGTCCCTCCGGCCACCAATTCAAACAATGCAACCAACAAATGCCGGATGGTCTTTGCCGAACCATGAAATGTTCTAGCGAAGATGCCGGCGCCCCTGAGCGTCAATGATGATGTCGTCCCCGACATTGGCGCTGATATGCGCGCCGTTGTGGATCAGGCAATCGGCGCCGATCCGGACCCCCAGCAGCACTGTTGCCCCCATCCCCACGACTGTCATCGGCCCGACGCTCACCCCACCGGCCAGGATCGCGCCCGGTGTCAGGTGCGCGTGATCCTGCACGATACTGTCATGGCACACGATACTGCCCTGATTGACAATGACGTTGTTGCCGATCGCGCAGCGCGGTCCGATCGTTGCGCCGGCCAGAACATGGCAACCATGTCCTATTGTCGCCGCCTTGGAAACGGTCGCGGACGGGTGGATCACCGGCGGTAGGACGAAGCCGATGGCCGAGGCGCGTTCAAACATCGCCCGCCTTGGCTCGCTTGATTGGGCACCCCCTATGCCGATGAAGGCGTAAGGCGCTCCCTCGGCAATCAAACGCTCCAGGCATTCCTCCGTGCCGATCACCGTAATACCGCCGCAGACGTGGTGGCCGACCGGCAACGCCTGATCGGTACAGCCGAGGATCTCGTATCCCGAGCCTTCGAGCGCATCGATCAGGCAGGCGGCGTGGCCGCCGCCGCCGATGATAACCGCCCGCCGCGCAGACCCGGAAGGCACGGCAGACCGGAACGTCCCGGATCCGATCTCCTTGGTGCCGGATTGGCGGCTGGCCGCCGCGCGCACCTCGGCTTCGCCGATGCGGCCGTCGAAGGGACTGACATCCGCAAGGTCGATCCCGAGCTCGGACGCGATCTTGCGAGCCTTGGCCGTTATCGCGATCTCCTTGCTTGCGGCATTGCCGGCACCAGGTATTCCGGACCCAGCGTCTGCATTTTCGCCGAGAAGTTCGCATAACACTGCGCCGACAGGGATAAAGTCGCCAACCTTGACGTCAATCCGGCCGACAACCCCAGGCTCCGGGGCATGAACCTCGACAGCAGCCTTCGTGGTCTCAAGGACAAAAAGAATAACCCCTTGCTCTACCCGCTCGCCCTGAACGGCCCGAATGTCGATGAGTTGAAGGTGGTCCTCGTTGGCATTAACCCGTGGGGCTTCAACAAGCACGCTCATGAAAGCTTAACCCTTCCTGAAAAGATCGAGGCAAGCCGCCTGGATGGCGTTGACGCCCGGCAGCACATCGTCCTCCCATTCACGGCTCGATGGGATCGGGTGGTCCGGCCCGGCCAATGCGGTGAAGTACTTGACCCGGCCGATCAGCGCGCGCGCACACTCCGACCCAAAGCCCCAGCCGGGAGAGCCTTCCTCCACCGCGACCACGCGGGTGCAATTGCCGACCTGGCTTCGGACATCCTCATAAGGAAAGGGGGATAGCTGTTCGACGGCCACCACGGAGGTCGCGATTTCCTCCTCTGCAGCGAGTTTGGCTGCAGCGGCAACGGCGTGCTCGACACAACCGCCATAGGTCACGATGACGATGTCGGCATCCGGCGGGCGGGGAAGTGCTGCAGCGCCCAGCACAGGCCTGGCATACATGACCTTGTTTTCGATGATCAGGTGAGGGGATCGGGCAGCAAAAGCCCGGTGCAGCAACGCACCCGGATCAGCATATTCATGCGTGGCCAGCACGGTAAGGCCGGGCACGCCGCAAAAATGCTTCTCCAGACTTTGCGAGTGTGTCGGTCCGTAGCCGCGCCGCCCGCCCATGGGAGCACGGATAATGACGGGAACCTCAACCTGATCGTTGTACATCCAGCGGAACTTGGCTGCGTGGTTGATGATCTGGTCTGCAGCCAGGGCAATGAAGTCTCCGAACATCAGTTCGACAATCGCGGGCCGGCCCTTGAGGGCGAGGCCTGCGGCCATACCGACGATGCCACCCTCGCTAATCGGCGTGGTCCAGACCCGATCCTGATAGGCGGACGAAAGACCCTTGGTGACCTTGAACGCCCCACCATAGGGATCGAGAATATCCTCGCCCAGGATGACCAGGCGGGAATCCATTTCCATGAGATCGTGGAGTGCGCGATTGATCGATTCGACGACGCGCATGGGTCAACCTCGCGCCAGAGGAGCCGAGGCCGCAGATTCCACGGCACGGTCCACAACGGACCGGCAGAAGGTGTCGATTGCCTCGAAGTTCGCCACCCGCCRCCGCATGGGAGGGATGGGGTCCCGAGCCCGCGCTTGTTCCAGACGCAGGGCCGRTCGCGTGTCGTCACCCTTGCTATGCGGACCTATTCGCTCGGTCCGCAAATAGAGCCAGCAGGGGCGGGATTCGGCGCGGGCATAGCCTACGGCTTCCCGGGCAAGTTCAAATATCTCGACGGGATCGTTGCCGTCATAGGCAAATGTGCGGATGCCGAACGGTTCGGCCCGGGCGACGATCGAACCGGAGACGGTCAGAGCTTTTGGGGTCGTTTGGGCGATTTCGTTGTCCTCGATCACAAAGACAACGGGCGCGCCGAAAACGGACGCGAGGTTCAAGCTCTCGTATACTGCTCCCTCGCCCATCGTTCCGTCGCCAAGGAATGCGACGGCCACAGCGCCTTCATCCTTGCGCGCCAATGCGGTGCCGACGGCAACGGGCGTTGTGCCTCCCTGAATGCCATTTGAGTGGAAGTTTCGGAAGCACAGGTGCTGGCTGCCGCCGCGTCCGCCGCAAACGCCGGTTACGCGCCCCATGATCTCGGCGATCAGCCGTTCAACCTCACCCGAATAGGCAATGAAATGACCATGGCAGCGATGATTGCTCCAAATGATGTCCCGGTCCCGGTCGAGCGCGTTCACCACGCCTACGGCATTTGCCTCCTGGCCGATCGAAGTGTGTGTCGTGCCGAACAGAAGACCCTGGGAAAAGAGATCGAGCAAGCGCTCCTCGACGAGGCGGATCAGCATCATCTGTTGATAGAACCGGACTACCGTCGGTAATTCGAGGCCGAGCGGCGTCGCTCCTGCATGAACTTCCAGTTGTGGAAAGGTAGAATTCGGTGCCGATGACGACGTCACTACTTCAGCTCCCCAAAGAAGACTTGAACGTCTAATTGCGTCAAGCTACACCCTCTTTCCTCGAGCAGCAATAGACTTCGAAAAGCTGAAGGAAGCCGCGATCTCGGTAAGCGTTGTGGCTACTTGGCAGGTTTGATTCAGGGATCGCTTGGAACGGACCCGGCGATGAGGGCATCGTTGTCGGGGGCGGCGGTACTGCAAGCCGGAGAGCGGGAAGGGCGAGCGTCGAACCGCTTCGCTGCCTGCGCGTTAGCCGCGCCCTTCAATTTAATCGCCAGCCGTAGCAGCTTGAGAACCCAACTTAGGCATATTGAAGGTTGCAATGCGATTGCCGGAAATAACGCACCGCTGGCAACGTAGCTTGTGCCTTGCTCAACCACGGCTTTACCGGTGAATTACACGTGTGATAGACTATCGTCAGCGAGAATACCAGCGATGTCCCCATCAAGCTCCTCTCGCACAGCGCACGTGCAATGATTTTATTAGAGATCAAATAATTCTCAAATAATTTTCGCAATAGAACGAGAATCGTTACGATTTGCTTATCGCAAACGTTAGAATTACTGTTTTGTTATTTCGACTTCCGAAACTGTTCCTCACCAGGTGGACGTGGCGCGTCAACAGAGGTGGATATTGAAGACGATCTTCTACGTAATCACAGCGTTGAACCGCGGCGGTGCTGAGATCGGTCTGAGGAAGCTGATTGAAAGCGGCTTTTATGATGGCTGTATTCTGTACGTAATTTCTCTTGTCGCGGGAAGCGGCGAACTTCTGGACGAGCTCAATCTGTTGAACGTTCATACAACAGTGCTGGTCTCCAGGAAAAAGCCGTCCTTGTACAGCATGGCTGTTGCAAGCGTCCGGTTGCTCCAGCTGGTCCGCAGCAAAGCGCCCGATATTATGATCCTCTCATTGCCTCAAGCCAATATAATTGGCAGGATTGTTGGATCCTTGTGTCGAGTTCGCACGATCATTTCGTTCGAACACAATACAAAACTCACGAAGCTGACCTATAAGTACCTGTTTTTGGCTACCTCGCCGCTTGTGGATGTGGCGTTCTTCGATTGTATCGAAACCGCCCGCTCGGCATTGGCGAAATACTATTTGAGGAAACCACTTCGTCACTATGTGGTGCCGCTAATATCTTTCGGCGCTCCCCCTGAGCTTGAAGCCATTTCGGATTATTCCAAGCTTCGGATCGTGATGGCCGGACGGTTTACGCACGTCAAAAATCATGTGGTGGCAATCGAGGCGGTCTCGGTACTAAAAAAACGGGAGGTTTATGTTGAGCTTCATATTTGCGGCGAAGGTCATTTAAAAGATGCGCTGCTGGAGCGTTCCCAAAATCTGGGTGTACGCGATCAGGTGTTCTTTCCCGGTTTTATAGGCAACTGGTACGATCAGCCGAATGTGAATTGCTTCCTCTTGACGAGCAAACATGAGGGACTTTGTTTTGTTGCGCTGGAGGCGCTGTGGAAGGGGATTCCGGCGATATTGGCGMCTGTCGGCGGAGTACCAGGTTACGCAAATAGCAACAATGCAATCCTCCTAACGGAAACGACACCCAGCTCGGTTGCACAAGCTGTCGTAGAGTTGATCCACGCACGTCCAGACGTAATTGACGCGCGCAGGAAAGCCGGTCAGGCCGTTGTCCATCAAAAATTCGGGGCTTCCACGGTGAAGCTTGAGCATGAGAAAATTCGCAAGGAAGTTCTTTTGTAAGGTGGCACTTCCCCAGCCCGCGGCAAAATTGACCTGGGGCTCATTCAGGCGGCGGCCGCGATTGCTGAAATTATCGCTTGTGGGCATTTTGCACATTGAGTAATATCTAAAATGCTGGAATTCAGCATCCGCATGGTCTGATCCAGAGAATTCGGAAATATACAATTTCTCTAAAAACTAAAAATTTCGCCTCAATCCAGCGGACAGCCGCCCATTGCGGTTTTCCAAATTCTTATTCTGCAGAATGAAAGTATAAAAGTTACCGATTGCGGATCTGGTTTTTGCCGATCAATAAGGGTTCCATCCATGATGCCCGTTTCATATGATTCCAGTGGAAAGAAACTACACGGAATTTGGAAGGGGTTAACCGAGCCATACGAAACATTGCGATACTTCTGGAGGTTTTTGCGCAGGATGCGCAGGGACGCTACTCTCTCCAGATACGCAGAAAAAGCAGACGCCTGTCTGGTTTCTTTTCCAAAATCCGGACGAACTTGGCTGCGCTATATATTGTCGTTTTATTTTTCGGCGGCCTTTGGAAAGAACGACAAGACGAACTTGCATAACATGTTTGCGCTTGTGCCGAATTTCGACCTGGATGCGGTGCGTGGAATTCCCGCCTTTATATCCCAGGGTGCGGCTGGCAAGATGCCCATGGTGGTCGTCAGCCACGAAGCCAGGTCACAGCTCCCGGATAAACTGCCGATCATTGTCATGGTGCGCGATCCGAGGGATGTTCTTGTGTCAGGCTATTTTCATGCGACCCGACATAAGGGGCGTTTCTCTGGCTCGCTGTCGGATTTCATCGACGATCCCGACTACGGGATGCCCAAAATGATCTCCTATCTTAACGGCTGGGCCACCGGTCTCTCAGGCAGACGCCACCACATCGTGAGCTACGAGAACCTTTCGGCCGTCCCTGTGAAAGAGATCGAGGGGATCCTCAATTTTCTGGGATGCGAGATCAAGCCCGCGGTTGTTCAAGCGGCCGTAGATGCAGGCCAATTTGAGAGGATGCAGGAAATGGAGGTCGCCGAGGGTATCCCTGCACACGAATACGACCGCACAGACCTTCAAAGTATGCGCATGCGAAAAGGGCTCGTGGGCGGCTTTCGCGAATATCTGAACGATGAGGAGATCGCTCGCATCGAGGCATACTGCAGCCGTGATCTGACACTGGAAGCCAAAAACCTTCTCAGGGCAACCAGCGGCGATTTCAATCGCTCCCAATAGCCAGCATCTTCAGTCACATCAAAGCTGACCCAGCGCATCGGGATCGACCGAGCCAAATGAGGCGAGCGCTGCGGGTTCTCCCGCGTTCAGCTCTTGGCCGGCGGTGTCGCCGCAGTATCGGGGGGCACTTCAGAACCGCTGCCGATCGCCACATTCAGCGCGACATAATCGAGGGCGAGTTTACGTATTGCCTGCGCAAGTGAAAGACGCCCGATCGAGACATTGCGTTCGGCGTCAAGCACGTCGAGGAGCGTCGTTGCGCCGCCCCGGTAGGTTTCGCGCGCGAGAGAAAGTGCTTGCTCGTAGGACTGAACAACTCTTCTTTGCGCTGCTGCCGTTTGGGCGTCCCGGTGCAAGGCGACAAGCGCATTTTCCACTTCCTCGACCGCGTTCAGGACTGTTTGTTTCCAGGCAAGATATTGCTGCGCCGACGCCGACTTGGCTATTTCCACGTTAGCCTTGAGCGCGCCTCCGTTGAAGATCGGCACATTGATCGCCGGGCCGAACGACCAGCCCGTCAGCCCGCCGGATGCCGTGTTGGTGACGAGGCGACCGGCGCTGATCGTGCCGTCAAGCGTAATGCTCGGATAGAGTTGGGCCTCGGCAACACCGATATCGGCTGTTGCTGCGGCCAGGAGACGTTCGGCCTTGCGAATATCCGGGCGGTTGCGGATCAGATCCGCGGGCACGCCTGTTTTTGTGGAATAGCGGGCAACGGGTTGTGTGGCACCTTTGACAAGGCTGTCGGTGATGCTGGCTGCAGGCAGCCCGAGGACCGTCGCCACATGGTTCGCGGCCTGATGAAATCCTGCTTCGAGGGGCGGGAGTTCGGCAAGTGTCTGGTTGACCAGACCTTCCGCCTGAACAACGTCAAGGTTTGATGCCGAGCCGGCCTTGCGTGTGTCTTCCGTCAGTTTCAGTGTCTCTCGGCGGGATGCAAGGCTTATCCGCGTTTGGACCAAGGCCTCCTGGTAGAACCGGGCGTCTATGTAGGACGCCGCCAGATCGGAAAGATAGGCAAGCCTTGCCACCCCAACATCGTCATAGGCAGCGTCGAGCGAGGCGTTTGCCGATTCAACCGAGCGCCGGTACTCTCCAAAGAGATCGAGAAGCCATGAGGCGCCGATATTGGCGGAGGCCGTTTTCGTGGAAGTCCCTTTGCGAAGGAACGATCCGTCGGTGCCGGCGACCGTTGCGTCTGCGCCCGCGTCTACCTGCGGCAATCGACCGGCCCCGGCTGCGATGACATTGGCTTGAGCCGCTTGGATGCGTTCCATTGCCTGAAGTACGTCAAGGTTTTGTGACGTGCCTTGCTCGACCAGTGCCGTCAGGTGCTTGTCGTGAAAACTCTCCCACCAACGGTTGAATCTGACATCGCCGATTTCCTGCGCCTTTGCTTCGGAATATTTCGAAGGCAAGGCAGTTTCCGGTGCCTGATGGTCGGGGCCGGCGACGCAGCTGCTCAGCAGTATCGCCATCAACGGCAGCAATGTCCTCGAATACGCCATCAGTTCACCTTGGATGTACGCTGTTCATTAAGCATTCGTTTACCAAGCATCGAAGTTTCCGATGCTTGTTTGTTATTTCACTAAATTCTTCATTTTTAATTAAGCTTACTTGCCTGAAGCGGCGATCAGGCAAGATCACCGACAGCTGTGCAGCGCCCGGCATGCCGGGTCGAACGCGCGAATGACGCTCGGGCTAAGTGCCGAAAGGAGAGGCAAGGGGCAGCGAATTTACGCCCGAAATTCATCAGCTTTTGAAAGCTTCTATGGAAGGGGAACCAGCTTGCAATGCACCGGCGGCGGCTTGCCGTTCTGCGATCGCCAATGACGGGCCTCGATACACAGTCCGTCACCGCACATGACGACAAAGCCGTCCGGAGTGTGTGCCTGTACCTGACCGGTAACGCCGATAYAGCGGGGTGTTTCTGCAGCGGGCGCAGCCGTGTCAATGTGAAGTTTGAGCCCGTTGCAGTGCGTGTAAGCGCCGGGATATGGATCGCCGACGGCTCGAATGAGCGTGAGTATCTGGGAAGCGGGCAGGCGCCAATCGATCAGGCCATCTTCCGGCGTGCGTTTCGCGCAATAGGACGCCTGGCTGTGGTCCTGCTCGATCCTCGGGGCATCGCCTCTCTCAAGCCGCCGCATCGCTTCCGGGACCATCTCTTCAATGTTATGCATATGTTTGAGATAGAGGCTGCGTGCCGTCTCGTCGGCTGCAATGTGGAAGATATTCTGCAGGAGAACGGGGCCGGAATCTGTGCCCTCGTCGAGCCAGAACAGTGTGGAGCCTGCTGTCTTTTCGCCAAGCAGGATGGTCCAGGGAATGACGCCTCGTCCGCGCAATCGCGGCAATGCGGCCGGGTGAAAACCGACGCTGCCGATGCGCGCTATAGCGCGAAAGGGAGCTTTGCAGATCTGCGACCAGCCAATGACGAGCGTGACGTCGGGTGTTGCGTTTTCGATGGCCTTGAGGGCTTCAGGGGAATTTATCAGCGTCGTACAGTATACTGG
>NZ_JBFUBH010000082.1:0-10515 GCF_056405855.1 Pararhizobium sp. P1_E7
AGTCGGTGATCATCGGCGTTGCCGGTGCCGGCCAGGAAATCTCCACCCGTCCGTTCCAGCTGGTGACCGGCCGCAACTGGATGGGCACCGCCTTTGGCGGCGCACGCGGCCGCACCGATGTGCCCAAGATCGTCGAGTGGTACATGCAGGGCAAGATCCAGATCGACCCGATGATCACCCACACGATGCCGCTCGAGGACATCAACAAGGGCTTTGACCTGATGCACGCCGGCGAAAGCATTCGTGGCGTGGTGGTCTACTGAGAGTAGCGTTCAAAGCCGTATGACGAATGCAATGCATTCGTCGCAAGCCAGCGACCGGCCGCGCATACCGCGCCGGCCATGAAGGAGGAGAAACCCATGCCAAGTATTGCGATACATCCATCCGTCGATTACGGGTTCAGGGCGACCGATGCAGCTTTCTCGGGCGGCACGCTCGTCTGCAACTGCACGCGCAACCCCGTAGAGGTCCGGATCAAGGGCGACATTGCCCACAATCACGCCTGCGGGTGCACGAAATGCTGGAAGCCCGACGGCTCCGTATTCTCGATCGTCGCAGTCGTTGCGACGGAAAATGTCGAGGTGGTGGAAAACGGCGACAAGCTCGCCGTCGTGGACCCGGCCGCCCTCATCCAGCGGTATGCTTGCAAGGACTGCGGCGTGCATATGTACGGCCCCGTCAAACGCGACCATCCGTTCAAGGGACTTTCCTTCTTGCATCCAGAACGGTTTCAGCAAGCGGGCTGGGCGAAGCCGGGGTTTGCGGCCTTCGTGTCTTCGATCATCGAAAGCGGATGCGATCCGGCAACCATGGATGGCGTGCGTGCCCGCCTGAGAGACCTTGGCCTGGAGCCCTATGACTGCCTCAACCCCGGCCTCATGGACTACATGGCCACCTGGACGGCAAAGAAGAGTGGTGCGTTCAAATCGGACAGGCCCTGAACACGTCCGCCGCAAATACTTCACCGTTCTCGACACCCACCAATAGGTAATATCAAATGGATCGCCTACAACCCGAGTTCAAAGCCGAAGTTCGTAGAATTGTTGGTGACGGAAATCTCAAGGACGCAGAGGCCATTTCCATGATCGACCACGGAGTTGCGCCTGAAAATCTGGGGGCAGGCGCCGTCGTCTTCCCCGGATCGACCGAGGAGGTTGCTGCCGTCGTCAAATGTTGCCTCACCAACGGGGTTCCGCTCGTTACCCATGGGGGGCGAACCGGCCTCGTAGGCGGCGCGATGTCCCGGCCGGGCGAACTTGTGCTTTCGACTGCCCGCCTCAATCGAATTCTCTATGTTTCACCGATCGAGCGCGTTGCGGTCGTGGAAGCCGGCGTGACACTGCAGGCACTGCAAGTGGCTGCAGCCGAACATCGGCTTGAAACGGGGATCGATTTGCCGTCGCGCGGTTCGGCAACCGTCGGAGGCATGGCATCGACGAATGCCGGGGGTATAGCTGCCTTTCGTTTCGGGGTCATGCGGCATCGCGTTCTTGGTCTGGAGGTCGTCCTTGCGGACGGCTCCATCTATTGCGACCTGACACGGGTGGTGAAAAACGCGGCCGGCTATGATCTGAAACACCTCTTCGTGGGAGCAGAAGGCACGCTCGGCATCATAACGCGCATTGCCGTCAAGCTCGAACCCCTGCCCTTTGCCACCGCCACGGTCCTCTTCGGCTTGCCGTCGGTAGATGCGGCGCTCGATACCGTCCGTCGAGGTCTGGACGCCGAGTACGGTCATCTACGCGCCGCGGAGGCAATCTGGAATGCATATTTCCGCCTGACGTCAGCCAATCATCGTTGGTCGGCTCCGGAGTATAGTGCCGACCATCCGATCAACCTGTTGGTCTCGCTGGGTGGGGTGGAGGAGGAAGCGTTGCAAACGGAGCTGGGGGGCATCTACGAAGATGTCATCGAGGATCACCCCGACGCCTCGGCCGTGATTGCGTCCTCGGGCGCGCAGGAGGCGGATCTTTGGCGGTTGCGCGAAGACATCGACCTTATCTACCGAAAGCACCCGGGCGCGCCATCCTACGATGTCTCGGTCCCCCTTTCGGAAGTCGGGTCCTATCTCGATCGCTGCCTTGCAGATCTCAGAGATCTGGATCCCGCATTCGATCCCTACGTGTTTGGCCACCTTGCGGACGGAAATCTCCATATCGTCCTCAATATGGCCGGTAGTGATATTCCAGATGAAAAGACCAACGCCATTGAGAAGGCAGTGTACAGGGACGTTGTTGCGATGGGTGGATCTTTCTCTGCCGAGCACGGGATCGGCAGCAAGAGAGTGGGGTCTCTGTCAGCGATGTCCAACCCGGTGAAGGTGGCGCTGATGCATCGGGTCAAGGACGCACTCGATACATCGGCGCTCTTGAACCCGGGAAAGGTGTTGCGCAAAGGCGCACCATAGCTTTGAGTTCAGATGCAGGGCATCGGGGCCTCGTGGGCAGTCCCGTAAGGATGCGGCCGATGCTGTTTTACGCAGATCCGGCCCATGGAACGCCTTTGATGCGCCGTCGGCATTGATCGCTCTGAATGTCGCTAACCAGCACCGCCAGTCGCATCCAAGCCGGGATGGTTCCGCATCGGTATTAATGGTTCGACATCTCCGACAGTTCTCGACGCGTCATATCCGCTTGCAGCTTCATCCATTCGCGCAAACGACAGAAACCGTCGAGGCTACCTGAGGTCCTGGGCGCAATGAGACTGTAGCCCGCACCTGCGTCGAGCTGGACCGGATGAGCCTGAACCCAGCAATCCGCCGTGCACCGCGGAACCGACCAGGGCGAGGTCGGCGAGCGCAAGACTCTGGCCTTGCTGGGCGGCTGTGACGGCAAGATCCAGCGTATCGAACACCAGGTGCCGCGCGCCGGAAAGAGAGATCTGCGCCTGGTTGGGTTCGTTCAGCTCAGACCCAGAATCACCGCACCGTTAAACTGCAGACAGCGTGACATCGCCTGCGCAATACGTGATGCTCTCCAATCTCGAACAATCGTCGGGAGCCGCCGTCGGATGCCGGCGGCAGCCTTGACCATCAGTCGACGATGGCCGGCAGGATTTTCTCGATCCGGTCGCGCAGATGAGCGTGCTGGCTGGGCAGTTTCAACGCCTCGCCGAGATGGGCGGTGTCTTCGTCGCGGTTGAAGCCCGGCTCGTTCGTCGCCACTTCGAACAGCACGCAACCGGGCGTGCGAAAATAGATGGCGTAGAAATAGTCGCGGGCGATGACCGGGGTGACGTGGTAGCCGGTACATCCAGACGCACACGACTGGCTGCGCCATCGGCGCAGCCCTGCAGTGTTTACTTCCACCGCGTCGCGTCGCCGGCGGCGCAGCCGTGCGGTGGCAGGGAACTGGCGAAGGTGGTTTTGAGTTTAGCGCAGCCCCAGCTGTTGATCGGGCCAAGCATGGCATTGTTGAGCGTGATGCCGATTTCATCGTAGGGGCTGTCGGTGTTGCTGACATAGCGATACCAGCGGAAACCGGTAAGGACGACGACCGCAAGAGCGATCGTCAGCAGCAGGCGAACCAACGTTCTCATAATTTTTCCTTTTAATGCACGTTGCCGCTTAGCACTCACTTGTCGAAGCTGAAAGCTCCGCCGCCAACGCCAAGGCGAGTATCTTGAGAAATAAGCAACCCATTGCAGGACGAGGCGACGTAGTAGGCGTGCCGATCCGAGATCCGGTACCGGCGCGCCACTTACGACATGGGTTCCATCCCGCTCATGATAAATCCCGTAAAAAGCAGCGAGGGCAGGCTCTGTGCCAACGTTACCATTCCAAGCCAACGAGGGCGCCTGCCGAACCACCAGTAGATGCCGTTGCAGATGTTCGATACAAGATTTCCGCTCCCAAGGACGAGGAGCCCCAGGACAGATCCAAGATTGGGAAAGAAGCCGCCGCCTGAAGGGCTCATGATCAGGAAAGCGCCGAGCAAAATACCGCCGCTCAACGCGAGGACTGAAAGGACAGCACAAACAGCAAGTGCGAGACTCCTCATGCGCTCGACCGTCCAGGGAATAAGGGGCAAAATAGCGAATCGGCCGCAAGTATCGGCAAGCCAGTGATCGTCGTAAAGTGAGCTTTCGCTCCGGCCGGGACTACTGTTTGCACCCGGCCCACCAGAGAATTATTCGATCTTCAGTTCCACAATCAATTGGGCTGGAAGATCGGCTCTTATGGTGGACGCGTGGCCTCTGGCAAATGCCATCTCGCCCTCTTGCCATATATCGTATTCCATGTCGATCCGCAGGAGAAATCCAGGCCGCCGCCTTTCCGCATGGACCAGCCTGTAGCCGCCAAAGCTTCGATGACCGCCCGCCAGCTTTCTTCCGATATCCCGGAAAGACACATCTGACCAAACATTGCCATTCCTTCCATCCGGTAGTCGATGACCAGTTTGCGGTAAAGCTGGATCGCACGTTTCAGTCGCGAGCCCGCACCATCCACTTGCAAAGCTTGGCCGGTCAACCGTCCTGTTCGACATCCGGGACGAAACGCAGCTTGTCGTATACGATGCCTCAGGCCTAACGAAAGGACGGGATTTCAACGTATTCTCGCTCAAGACATGAGCGCGTCAGCCAACGGTCGCCTTGTCCATCTGGATTTTCCCGCATTCGACCAGAGTGAACATCCAATCCTTGCTGTTCACAATGTTRCAAACCCGCCGGGACCGGCTGCGAGGTTGCTTACCTCAGAGTTCCGCACGAGGCTTGCACGTGAGGACGGACTTGGGGAAGGTTCCAGTACCACAGTGTGAGGTAAACCGAACCCGACAGAGCCGTCTGCACAACAGAACGCTGCGCTATTGTGAGAAGACACTCATCCAACTTCGCCACCTCGCCTTTCGCAAAGACCCTCAGGAATTGCCACATGCAATCGACGTCTCACGCCTTCGTTTCTCCCGACGTGCCTGACGTTGCCGCTTGCCTGAAGGCAGTGCGCAAGCTTGCCAGGTGTGAAGGCGTGATGCTCACACCGCTGCCCAGGGTCTGGATCGTCAAGTTCAGTCAGTCTGCTCCTTATTATCGGGGACGAAATACCGGCACGTCACTAGCAATCGCTGCCTCCGGCACGAAGTTGGTTTCGATCGAGAACGAGCGTTTCGTCAACGACGTCAGTCGATTTATGGTCCTGCACGGCGAGCGGCCTTACGATGCCGTCGTGCAAGGTTCCGAGGAAGAGCCCTACGTTGCACTCAAGCTGCAGTTGCCGCCGGAACTGGTAGCAAAGACGCTGGTCGAATTTGCCGAAACCGGATATTCGCCGCCGAAAGCAGACATGACGGTTCCCGCATTTTGCGATGATCTGACCCCGGATCTCGCCACTGCGCTGCTGCGTTTGATCCGGGTGCTCGACGATCCGGCGGACTGCCTGATGTTGGCACCGTCCTGTCTGCGCGAAATTTGCTACAGGTTGCTGCGCTCAGAGGCCGCGAGTGTTGTTCGAGCCTCCATAACGAGCGAAGACGTGAAACTTGTCAGAGCCATGCGCTTCATCCAAGAAGGCGCCAGTTCGCGATTGACAGTCGCGGATGTCGCCGCCGAGGTGGCAATGAGCCCGTCGCATTTCGCCCATCGGTTTCGCACCTGCTTCGGCGTGTCGCCGATGCGCTACCGCGCGCAGGTTCGTCTCGAACAGGCACGCCTTCAGCTGTTGAATACGGCGGCTACGGTTTCGCGGGCGGCCGAAGAGGCGGGCTATGCCAGTGACGCTCACTTCTCAAGGGATTTCAAAGAATTGTTTGGCGTTTCTCCGCGCGCCTATGTCCGAACCATGCATACACTGTTCGGGCATGGCAGCTAACCCAGCGCAAAATGCAATCGCAGGATCAGGTCCTTATTTGGCAGGAAAAGGTATGTGCGGGATTTCCTCCCTGCCGTAACAGATTAGCCATATTCAATTCTGTTACGGATACAAAATGCCAGTCAGCGTCATCGTGCAGTTCAACGCTTTGCCCGCAGGTCTCGCCAGCTTCCAGAGCATTATGGAAACAGTCAAGGTCGACCTTCCGACGTTACCCGGTTGCCGGGGCGTCACTGTTATGCAGGATCTCGAAGATCCCTGCCGGTTCACGCTTGTAGAAGTTTGGGAGAACCAGGCAAGGCATGCCGCGCATGTCGAGGGCCTGATTGCCGATGGAACATGGGCCGGCATCGCCAGTCATCTGGCTACGCAGCCAAGTACGAGCTACTTCCGCACTCTGTAGTGTCGTTACCGATGGGCCTCGACAGAGCGCGCCCGCCCACTGGCGAGCTGGAATGACGGCAACCCGCATTCAGATCAGATGTGCCGCCTGAGATTGTCGGACATTGTCATCTCAATGACAATTACGCCACTCCATCGACCTGGGGCTTGAGCGCGTCATGCGCCTCTGTCTTCAGGAACAGAAACACCACCAGCGCCGTGAGAAGGGTGATGGCGGCCAACAGCAGCAGTAGATCGCTGAATGCATCAGAATAAAGCGATACCAGCGCTGCCTGTTTCGCACCGGGCATGGCGCTGGCCGCCATGACAACATCACCGGCCGCAAGCCTCTGGGCGGCAACGACGATGTCGCCGTGTGCCGCCAGCCCGCCTATCCTGCCCGCCACCAGCATCGATAGGATTGCACCGACGACCGCGAGTGCCACGCCCTCGCCCGCCACCCGCGTGGTGCTGAAGATGCCGGTCGCCATGCCGGCGCGTTCTTTCGGCACAACGCTGACAGCCAGCCCGTCCATCAGCCCCCAGGGCAGGCTTATGCCGGTGCCGATTACCAGCATCGGCAAGGCTGTTGTCCAGACAGGCGCCCCGACCGGGATGTGTGCCAGCCAGAACAGGGCGCTGGCCGAGATCAGCAGGCCCGTGCCGCAGAGCGTCGCTGGGTGGAACCAGCGCGTCAGCAGCCCCGCAGCAACGGGCAGGATCAGCAGCGGCGCGGACAGCGCGATCATCAAGATGCCCGCCGCAACCTCACGCATGCCTTCAATGCCGATGAAGCGCACCGGAAGCAGAATCAGCAACACGACGAAGCCATAGGCCGGGGCCGCCGCCAGCAGTTGCACGCCAACGAAGCGTGGATAGGCGAACAGGGAGAGGTCAAGCATGGGGCGGGAGACCAGCCGTTCAATTGCCACAAACAGGATGAGGAACAGCGCAGCGCTAAGCTGCAGCCCAACGACCCTGCCGTCGCCCCAGCCGCGTTCGGGCGCAAGCAAAAGACCGTAGGTGAAGAGACCGAGCGCCGCCGTGAAGGTCAGCGCACCACCCCAGTCCAGACCGCGAGCATCCGGATCCCGGCTTTCTGTCAGCGTGCGCCAACCGAGAGCAAAGGCAAGAACGGCGAGGATCACCACGGCCACGAAGATGCTGCGCCAGCCGAAGGCTTCGATCATCCAGCCTGACGTGACCGGGCCAAGCGACAGGCCGACGCCGAAGCTCGTCCCGACAATGCTGAAGGCGCGAAGCCGGGCCGGGCCGTCGAACTCCTGCGCAAGTGCTGCCATGCCGCCGGAAAAGGCTGCCGCTGCCGCAAATCCCTGTGCTGCCCGCAACAGGTCGAAGACCAGAATGTCCGGCGAAAGGACGAGCGCCAGGGAAAATACAGYGAACGATCCGACACCGGTGAGGAATATGCGCTTGCGGCCATAACTATCCGAAAGCGATCCCGCCGCCATTAGGCTAGAGCCGAAGGTCAGCATGAAGGCGTTCGTCACCCAGGCGATCGCGACAGGACTGCCACCCAATGTTCGGCCGATCGAGGGCAGTGCTACCGCCGTGCCGGTGAATGTCAAAGGCATGGCGGCGGCGGCAAGGCACACCGCCAACAACGCTAGCCATTTCGAGGTTCCGTCAGAATGTTTCGAATGCGGGGACATGATTGCTCCTGAAGCTGGAGACAACCGCCAAGACCGGCGGCCTGTTTCCACATCAGTATATTTGTGCTTGAATGGCGAAAAATATCGCATCGTTTCCATTCATAACGGAATACAACGCTCGAATAGAACCTAGATGGACAGCTTTATATGGATCGACTATCCGGCCTGATGGCCTTCGTGCGCACGGCTGATCTCGGCAGCTTCGTTGCCGCCGGACGCGTGCTCGGCCTGTCGCCCTCTGCCGTCGGCAAGGCCGTCACGAAGCTCGAAAGCCAGCTTGGTGTCAGACTTTTCCAGCGTTCGACCCGCAGTCTGCGCCTGACCGAGGAAGGTCGCGCGTTTCACGAGCGATGCCGTCACGTCCTCGACGATCTCGACGATGCCCAGGAGGCGCTCCTGCAAACCCGGGAGACACCGCGCGGACGCGTCAGGGTCAGTGCGCCCATCGTCGCCTATCACTTGCTGTTGCCTGTGCTTTCCGAATTCCTATCGCTCTACCCGGAGATCGAACTCGATTTGGATTTCAACGACCGCATCGTCGATCTCATCGATGAGGGCATCGACGTCGCCATCCGCAGCGGACAAATGCCCGACAGCCGCATCATGATGCGCGCGCTGCGTCCGTTTCAACTGCTCCTCTGCGCTTCTCCCGTCTATCTGGAACGGCAGGGGACGCCCAACTGCCCGCGCGACTTGTCCGGCCATATCGGGATCGGATTTCGCTTTCCCAATAGCGGGAAGATACAGGAGTGGCCGCTCGTTCTTGCAGCAGGCGAGCAGGAGGTCCGCGTCCGCCATATTCTGACCTGTAACAATATGGAGGCCTTGCGTGGCGCGGTGCTGCGTGGCCTGGGTATCGGCTGTATGCCGGATTTTCTGGCAGCGGCGTCGCTGAAAACGGGCGAACTGGTGCCGCTGCTGGTCGATCACCTCGATCTGCCCGGCCAGTTCAACCTGATCTGGCCATCGAGCCGGCATCTTTCACCAAAAGTGCGAGTCTTCGTCGATTTCATCAGCAGCCGGCTGTTTTCAAGCGAATGTCAGCTGCTGCCCGCGACAAGACGTTGAGATTAGCGCTCTGGAAGGGATTTGAACCGCTGGTCGGCAGCTGATAAGCGAAATTRTTTCCGCCTGTTTGAGCCGAAACAGACCTGCATCGCACGCCTTGAACGGATTCGAACTACTGGCCCGGTCCTTCAATATGAAAAGGCAACGAAATATATGCGCGGAATGCGATCTCTGGGGGAGCTGTCAAGTCCACAATCGCGAAATGGCGCCGCCAGATCCACTCGGGTGATGGGAGCGAGGCTGGTGTGGCTGCCTTCCAATCAGGTTGTACGTGAAACTTCGACTACGACAGCAGATGAAGTTGAATGACATGCCTTACCCGCGCCGATCTTAATCATGTTTCGTTTTGTTGGCCCTCAGCAAATCGACCTGGTTTGCGCCGTCATTTTCGTCAGCAGGTATCAAGATGTCTCTCGCCGTACGGTGACCGGTTGAGATATCGTTGGCTTGTTTGTCTACCTATAGACGCTAAATTAATGGTCTGTTCCAGCATAGATCCACATTGGAACGGTGCTGCCCGCTTTGACAAACCCAAGGCCCTCGTAAAAGCGAACGGAGTTACCGTCCGCAGTGAGCATTATCTGATGGAAATCAGCATATTTCTGGAGCATTGCGGTCATCAATTTGCGACCGATGCCCCGTCTCTGAAAGTCAGGATGCACAAGCAGATGGGGGAAGTAGACGACCAGGTGCCCGTCGGAAATGGCATTTGCCAGTCCGACCAATAGGTTATTGGAACGCGCCGTTACCAGAGTGTGCGAATTGTGCAGGGCAGCCAGTAAACTTTGGGGTTTCTGTGCAGATGACCAGTCGTTGGCTTTATAGATGCTCAAGACCTCCTCTTCACAAGGTTTTTCATTTATTAGAATGTCAATTTTCATGCTTTCTCCAGGCTGGAATGGCCGCAAAGCCACGATGCCTTATTCGTTTTCTCATCCTTGTCTCCCAGGACGCTCAAGCAGAGATGAGCGGCACCTTCCCGCATAAGTATTACTAATATCCAAAAATGATTGGATCGTTCTTAAACGTGCCGTGCGCTGAACCTGATCATGCCAGACGCCGACGTCGCGGATTCGCGACGCGCTTTCCGCCTGCCGACGATGCGACGGCTAATGTTTGCCTTGCGGCCGCCCTGGCCCCACTGGCAGACATGGCAATTGCCTCCATCACCGGAATGGGTTCAAGGTGATTGGGAACCGTGTCCCAAAGTCACAAAGAAGGGCGTTTCTTCAAAATACAAGCCGGAGATGAAAGCGGAGGATGTGACCTGGGTAGACTAGTCGTCCTGACATCCGGATTTTGCATGGGAGATCAATATGACATCAAATCCAACCGTCACTACGGCCGACGCCCGCGCACTGGCGATGACAGCTTACAGAGTCCACGAATTCGGCGGTCCTGAGGTCATCCAGGAAGAAGTCCTACCGCTGGAATCACCCGGCTCCGGCCAGATGCGTGTCCGAATCCATGCGGTAGGAGTTGGTCCGTGGGACGGCTGGATCAGGTCAGGCAACAGCGCTCTCCCGCAACCGCTACCACTCACGCTCGGCTCAGATTATTGCGGTGTTGTCGATCTGGTAGGCACAGATG
>NZ_JBFUBH010000083.1:0-10387 GCF_056405855.1 Pararhizobium sp. P1_E7
GGCCGATGACCTGGCTCGACGGCGGCAGCGGATCAAAACCTTCGCGACGGCACCAGGCGGTGAAGTGGCGCCAGTCCTTGGCGTAGGCGTGGCGGGTGTTTTCGGAACTGGCGGCGTTGGCGTAGGCGGTGGCGGTCGCGACCAGGGCCTCCAGCCGCGCCGGGACGTGGGGTGTCGGGACACCAGGTGTCGGCTGCGGGGCGAGCGTCGCCGGCGGGGCGGGGGGTGGTGCCCCCATTTCCATGACGAGATCGACATCGTCGGAAGGATCGCGATCGGCAAAATCGTCGATTTTGGGCGTGTTTGTCGGGGGCTGTTGCATGATTGGGAGGCTATCAGAATATGTCCGGTAATGGAAGGTTACCGGACATAAAATGGAGGCGACGGGCGGTGCGGTTTAGGCGAAATCTGTTGGTATAAACCGCGCGCCGCGATTAAGCTCTCGGCATGGATTCGCGCCTCCGCTCACCGCTCACCACCCCAGTCCCGCCGGCGGCCCGTGCCTCCCTTGCCGGCTTGGGCGACCGGKCGCGCTACGATTTGAGCGAGGCGGACGCCGCCTTCGTCGCCGAAGGCACGGGACCAGTCTGTTGTGACGCGTGGTCAGCGGCTAGCAACGACCGCCACGCCAGCGCCAATCATGACGCCACCGGCGGCTCGGTTCACCCTCCGCACGATGCATGCGCTGCGCAGAAGCCTGCGAGCTCGGGTGGCAAGGATCACATGCCCGCCGATGACCAGCACTTCAACGACGAGGATCACCGCTGCCAGCGCTCCGAGATGGCCGAGCGTCAATGAAGCGCCTACGACATTCGGCAACAGCGCTACATAAAACAGCGGCATTTTTGGATTGCCGAGGTTAAGAGCAACGCCGGTCGCAAAAACCGTGGTCAACCCACGCCGGCCGCTGACAGGCTGCAATTCGGGGACAACAGGCTCGGCCGTCCAGAGTTTCACGCCCATCCAGATCAGATAGGCAGCCCCTGCATAGCGCAGGACGATCATGACGATGCCCATCTCGGCCGCGAGAAACGAAAGGCCGAAGGCGGCGAGTGTAAGAAAGATCAGGATACCGACGACAGTTCCCGCGCCATAGGCGATGCCAGACGCCGCGCCGTTGGAAATCGTGCGTGCGACAATGGTCATGTTGTCCGGGCCGGGACTGGCGGCGAAGACGAAGAATGCCGCCGCGAAGGCGAGTAAGGTCGAAATGTCCATGGAACCCCCGAAATGTCGATTGATCTMGGGAATTCAGAATAACTGATTTGCGGCGGCACGATAGTCGGAAAATCAGGGATGGGGGGCAGGGAGCCCATCCTCCACGGCGCGCGGCAAGGATTTAGGTGTCGTTGGAAACGCCGTCTCGGGTCGCCAGCCAAGTGCGGTCTATGCACACGATGCGCGCGCCTCTCAATGCCGCCTTCATGGCGACCATGCTGCTCGGCGGCCCGGCCTATTCCCTATGGGATTGGACCGGCACGTGCGCGTTCGGTGCGATCTCGGCCGCACTGGCATTTGTCGCTGTCGCGCTGACCATGATCGCGATGCGATAGCGGCCTTCTTGACGGCCACGGCAATTCAGTCCATGGTGATGATACAGACCTGTCTCATCACCATGGGTTTTTGCCATGCCATCACCAGTCGTCTCCGATAAACGTCAGCACATCATCGAAACCGCCTATGGCCTGTTCAAGAGCGTCGGTTTCCACGCTACTGGCATCGACCGCATCATCGCCGAGGCGGACGTCGCCAAGATGACGATGTATCGCCACTTTCCCAGCAAGGACGGACTGATCGTCGAGGTGTTGCGGTACCGGACGGACCGGTTCAATGCCCAACTCGACGACCTCGCCGAACAGGTGGCAACGCCAGAAGAGAAGATCACCACCATCTTCGACTGGTATGAGCGCTGGTTTCGCAGCCCGGAATTCCACGGCTGCCTGTTTGCGCATGCGCTGGCCGAGTTCGGCGATGCCGACCATCCGGTCTTTGRGGCTGTTGCCGGGCACAAGGACGGCCTGAAACGACGTCTGCGCCAAATTCTCGATGAGACAATGCCTGCGGATCGGGCTGAAAGTGCGGCCGCCGCGCTCTTCATGCTTCTCGAAGGAGCAACCCTGTTGGCGCAGATGGGGCAGGGGGACGCTGCCATGCGTGACGTCCGCAAGGCGGCGTCCAGCATCATTGCCATGCCGGACGGGTCTCGATGAGCGCGACCGTCATCGCGCTCGCGCTCTTTGCGGCGGTCCTGCATGCGACATGGAACGCCTTCCTGCGCTCGGGCGCAGACCGGCTTTGGACGGTGACGGTCATGGGCCTGGCGATGGCATTGATCGCCATCCCCTTCGCCGCAATCTTTCCTCTTCCGCCTTCCGGGGCATGGCCGTATCTCATCCTCTCCTCCTGTCTCCAAGTTGGTTACAGCGTCTTTCTGGTTTCGGCCTACCGGCATGGCGAACTGGGGCAAGTCTATCCCATTGTTCGCGGCAGCGTGCCGCTGCTGGTGACACTTGGCGGACTGGTGTTTGCCGGGGAACATCTGACCCTGCTTGCGATGGTCGGGGTCGTTCTCGTCGCACTCGGTATCATGAGCCTTTCTCTGGGCCGGACGCGAGCTTCGACGCCATCCATTCTATTTGCGCTGCTGACCGGCCTGTTCATCGCCAGCTATGCCACGGTCGATGCGATCGGTGTGCGGATCTCCGGCAACGCAAGCACCTACGCGATCTGGATCTTCCTGATCTATGGCGCCTTGATGTCGGCAACCTATGTCGCCATGCGCGGAAAACTCACGCTGGAGCTTCGCTCGCCGGAGACCTGGAAGGCAATCGGCGGCGGCATGGTGTCGCTCATTGCCTACGGCGCCGTGATCGCGGCCTTCGCCCTAGGCCCGGCCGGACCGATCACGGCACTGAGGGAAACCAGCGTGGTGTTCGCCGTGCTGATCGGGCGGGTATTTCTCGGCGAGGCGCTGACGCTGCGGCGCGTCACGGCCTGCGCGATCGTCGCGCTCGGCGCCGTCTTCCTCGGCTCTTCGTGACAAACCGAGTGATCCGCATTTCAACCTCCAAACAAAGGCGCCGTCCCATGAACATATCCATGTTGATCGGCATCGCGGCCGCCCTGTTCGCGGCCTTCGCGTGGTCGCYGAATTTTGTCGTCCCTTTCGTCATCGGCGATTATTCAGTCTTCGATTTTGCAGTATTCCGGTTTGTGATCTCCGGCGCCGTCGGACTTGGCATTCTTGCCCTAAGAAGGGAGGCCGCCCGAGATTTGAGCGTCCACGACCTGCTGATGGCACTCTGGCTCGGGTTCATCGGCTATGTCGGTTATTTCCTGACAGTCGTGGGCGCGGCCATTTTCGCAGGCCCGGTGATCGCGCCCGCGTTTCTGGGGCTGGTGCCGGTGGTGCTGGCGGTTACTGGAAACCTGCGTCAGAGAACCGTCTCCTGGAATGTCTTGTTCCTGCCTCTCATGCTGGCAGCACTCGGCCTTTGCCTCGTCAACATCAGCGTCTTCGACCGGGGAAGCATAGCGACGACACAGTCGCTGGTGATCGGCATTCCGTTGGCGGTCGCGGCCGTGACCCTATGGACATGGTTCGCCCTTCTCAACCAGAGTGCACTTGCGAAGCGCCCGAACGTGGATTCGGGCGTCTGGACAGCGCTTATCATGGTCAGTGGCGGGCTGGAGATGCTGGCGTTCGTGCCGGTCGGTGTGGTGATGGACGTGTTCGAGATGCCCAGGCTCGGCCTCGGCTGGAATGTTGCGGCACCACTTTATGTCTGGGGAACCTCTCTGGCGATCCTGGCATCCGTCGGCGGGGCCACGGCCTGGACAATCGCCGCACAACGGTTGCCCGTCGTGCTTTCCGCTCAATTGATCGTGTCGGAAACAGTCTTCGGAACGCTCTTCGGACTGGTAGCCCAGGGCCGTTGGCCGACGTTGACGGAAGCCGGCGGGATTGCGGTCCTAACCGCCGGTGTCGTCGCAGCGATCCGCGCTTTTTACGGTGAGCCTAAATTGACTGCGGCAATTGTGTCTCAACCTGATGTGGCAATGTAGTTGCCCGTCGCCATCGCCTGCCCGAGATCGACTCTTGCGGCGCCAGACCCCCGGGCGTCGGTGCTTCGGCGGCGCTCAATCGCCGGGCGTTATCGTCAGCCAATCGACGGCCGATGCTGAAGCCGAGTTGCCGTGCAATCGTCACTGACAACTGGAGCTCGTTCGGCGTGAACTCGCGAGGCTCTGCAAAATAGGTCATGAACTTGCCGATGACCTTGTCATCGATCGTCAGCGGAATAAACGCAAAGGCGCGAATGCCTTCCTGCAGGATGGTTGCCGTCAGAGCTTCCGGTATGTCAGCCGTTTGAACGTCGCCGATGAAGATCGGCTCGGCATTTTGATCGCCCGGGCGCCATGGCGAGTGTCCGTCGACGGCCTGCCGATAGGCGGCAGACAGGTTTCGCCAAGCGACAAACCGCATGATCCCATGGTCGTCGAAGCGGAGGATCGATGCCCTGGCGCAACCCAGTCCATCGGCAATTGCATCCAGAGACGCATCATAGACATCACCCATCGAACGCGCGCGATAGAGGCGGTCGGTAAAGCGATACAGCACACTCTGCTCGTGGGCCTGCCGCGCGAATTGTTCCGCGGTGCGAGCGTGCTGGTCCCTAATCTTACGGCGAGCGCCAAGAGACCCTGCCGGCTTATCCAACAAACATCGCACGCAGACGGGCCATAAGACTTTCCGGCTGGTCAACATGCTTTGCCCGGATATAGCTGGCGGTCGTCTGAGCGCTTACCGTCGCGCCGAAATGGCAGTAGCAGACGATACGGTGCAATTGCTTGTCAGACAGTTCGAAGAACCGTTTAGCCTCTCCGTAAGTGTCGTTTTTCATCCCGGCTGCGCGAAGGACAGGATCGTCGAAGGCGACCGAGATCGCCGAGTTGTTGCAGCGCAACACGGCGCGCACCGCGCGCGGCTGATATTCGGTTTCGTGCAACGTCGAGAGAAGCCGCGGCGGATCCGCTTCGAGGAGTTCCGCCCAGCGTTGGAGTCGCTCGTCGCGCGGCATGACGGGATGAGGATAATCCTGGATCCTGGCAAGATTCTGCAGTTGATCGAATTCATGGTGCTTCATGTCGCCCTCCATTGAGACGCGTAATGCTCAGACCACGACAGAAGTGTGAACCAAACCTATGCCCAGGTCCAGTCATTATGCCCGGTGAAAAGGGGAGGTGAAGCTGACCGGCCGCGCCAAATCGCTCTTCAGACGGAACTGCGCCCGATGACGGAAGAAATGCCGGCAGGTCGTGCAGAGGGGCGAAATCCTACCTAGCCGCCAACAAAAACCTCGGAGTTCACCCAATCGACAGTTGTTAGCGTTTGAAAATTGCGACATAGGAGAGTACATTATMGTGTCGATCGCTTCCGGTGCCACCGGGAGTCCAAGCGTCCAAAACCACGCCTGGCCTCTCCAGGAGCATGATGATCATGATACAGCGACTAACCTTCGCCGGTATCGCGCTGCTGGTAGCGATACTTCTGATTGTCGAAGTGCGAATGCAGTTCGACGCCGGCGAGAGCTTGCTAGCCATGGTCACGGGGTGATCTGCCGATTGGCGCGACCTGCACGTGCGAGAAGACCGCCTTTGTCTTTGGATGCGTTCTTCTGCCTTCTGATTTTCACCTTTTTCCCTCCTGTTCGAGGAGGTCCTCGAAGTCCTCCGCTTGGTTACTACTGTCCGGAACGGCCGGCTCTGGGGGGGCGGGATCCTTAGACAAATTCGCGGATCGCTTTGATCACTGCGTCCGGCGCGCTGAGATTGGGGCAATGACCGGTTGCGTCCAGGATAACCAGTTTGCTGTTGGGAAGCTGCCGGTGAACATACTCGCCGACGCTGACCGGAGCGATAACGTCATCCTTGCACTGCAGCACGAGCGCCCGCGCATCGAGGCCCGCCAGATCCTCGCGGTTGTCGGACATGAAGGTTGTGCGGGCAAAATGTTTGACGATCTCTGGATCGGTCCGGCAGAAGCTGTTGGTCAGTTCCTGGCCAAGTTCCGGCCTGTCGGGATTGCCCATGATCGCCGGCGCCATGGCCGCGGACCACCCCATATGATTGCTGTCGAGAAAAATCCAGCAGTTCCTCGATCTGATCCGCGCTGAAGCCGCCAGTATAGCCGTCGTCGTCGATGTGGCGCGGCGACGGGCCGACCAGCACGACGCATTCGAAGAGCTCCGGAGCCTTCTTCGCGGCCAGGACGCCGATCATGGCGCTGACCGAATGTCCGACGAAAATCCCGCCTTTGATATTCAGCACCCGCCCAATCTCGACAACATCGTCGGCATAGCCGTGCAGGTGGCTGTACTTGGCCGCAGAGAATGCCGACAGATCTGACCCTCCAGCGCCGACGTTGTCAAACAGGACCGTCCGGAAGCTGTCCTCGAAAGCGGGGGCGATGAAACGCCACATATTCTGGTCGCAGCCGAAGCCATGGGCGAACATCATCGAGCGCGTTCCCTGGCCCGCGATCTTCACGTTATTGCGGACGAGTACCGACATCAAGCATCCTCTGGTCCTAGCAATTCCTGATCGTTTCAATCCGACCCTAAAGCATCTGGCGCATTGACGATGTCCAAGTTGTCAAGAAAGACGACTTGAGCAAGGAACCTTTTGGCTCGCGCTCGCGTTACAATGTGTTCTTCTGAATCGGTAAACCAAGATGCATTGAATTTTGCGTCGCTGGCATTTGATTTTGCTGCGCCTCGCCGAAGCAGAAGCATCCGTTTGAACCAGGGGGCCAAATGTCGAACGTCGAGGAATTTCCGAACGCCGCGCGCAGGCTAACTGAGTACGAAGCCCTCATAGCTGCCGCGCCCACCGTGCTCGAAGCGATTCCAGGTGCTGTCTATGTGTGCGACCACGACGGATGGCTTGTGCGTTTCAACAACGAAGCCTCGAAACTATGGGGAAGGGCTCCCCCAATTGATGAGGCGAAGCACCGCTTTTGCGGATCCCATCGCTTGTTCCGCCTGGACGGCACCCCGCTTTCCCCCGACGACTGCCCGATGGCCGAGGCCGTAAAGACCGGCGTGGCGACACAGAATGCTGAAGTCGTGATGGAACGGCCGGACGGCTCTCGAATCATTGCCCTTGTGAATATCCGCCCGTTGCGGGACCACCGCGGCCGGATCCAGGGAGCCGTCAACTGCTTCCAGGACATTTCCGAGCGCAAGGCATTGGAAGGTGAAGTGCGAAGCCGGGCCGCGGAGCTCGACGATTTCTTCGAAAACAGCGCGATAGGTCTTCACATCGTGAGCGGTGAAGGCATTATCCTGCGCGCCAACAAGGCAGAGCTCTCCTTGCTCGGCTACGACGCGGACGAGTATGTCGGACGGCACATCGCGGAGTTCCACGCGGATGCGCCCGTTATCGGCGATATCCTGCACCGGCTCTCTTGCGGAGAAAAGCTCGATCGCTATCCCGCGCGGCTGCGGGCCAGGGACGGGTCGGTCAAGCATGTGCTGATCACGTCTAACAGCCGCTTCGACGGCGGGAAATTCATCAACACTCGCTGTTTCACAACCGATGTCACGAGCCTTCATGAAGCCCAGGGCGCGCAGCGCGAGAGCGAGGAGCGCCTGGCGGCCACCTATGAAGCCGCAACTATCGGCATCGCCGAAGCGGACGCGGAGGGCCGGCTGCTTCGCGTCAATGACGCCGTTTGCAAAATGTTGGGACGCTCCCGCGACGAGCTCCTGAACATGACGTTCTTCGACTACACGCACGTGGATGACCGTCAGCACGATTCCGAGCTCTACGCGCAGCAAATCCGCGGCGAAATCAACCATTACTCCGTGCGCAAGCGCGCGGCGCGACCAGACGGCGCGCTGGTGCATCTCGACGTTTATGGATCCTGCGTACGGGATGCCTCCGGCAAATTTCGCTACGGGGTCCGGGTGATCCAGGATGTGACGGAAGCCAAGCGGATGGAGGACAAAATCCTTCAGAGCGAACGTCACATGCGCGAGCTGCTCGAGGCACTGCCAGCCGCAGTCTACACGACAGACGCCGCCGGAAGGATCACATTTTTCAACCAGGCAGCGGTCGACCTGGCGGGACGGACGCCGCGACCGGGAGAGGAATGGTGTGTCACCTGGCGTCTCTATAATCCGGATGGGACACCGCTGCCACACGACCAGTGCCCTATGGCCGTCGCGCTCAAGGAAAATCGGCCTGTCCGGGGGATAGAAGCGGTCGCGGAGCGCCCGGACGGCACACGTGTCCCGTTTATCCCCTACCCGACACCCCTGCACGACTCCGACGGCAGGCTGGTGGGTGCAATAAACATGCTGGTTGACGTGACCGAGCAGAAAAAGGCCGAAGAGTATGCCGGGCGTCTTGCCGCGATCGTCGAGTTCTCCCACGACGCTATCGTCAGCAAGGACACGAATGGCGTTATTCAGACCTGGAACAAGGGGGCGGAACGTCTATTCGGATACGAAGCGGCGGAGGTCATAGGCAAGCCGGTCAACATTCTGATTCCACCGGATCGCCAGGACGAAGAGCCAGAGATCCTCGATCGCATCCGACGGGGCGAGCGTGTCGCACCCTACGAGACCGTACGCGTGCGTAAGGACGGGAGCCTGCTCGATGTTTCGCTGACGGTCTCGCCCCTTAAGGATGGTCGCGGCAAGGTGATCGGAGCATCCAAGATCGCCCGGGATATCACCGAGAAACGTCGTCATGAAAAGCGCCGGCAGTTGCTGGTCAACGAGCTCAACCATCGGGTGAAGAACACACTCGCGACGGTTCAGTCTCTGGCCGCACAGTCCTTTCGCGGGGAGGCACATACGCCCGCTTTCCGTCAGTTCGAAACTCGGATTATCGCATTGTCCAGGGCCCATGACGTGCTGACGCGCGAGGACTGGGAAGGGGTCGACCTCAACGAATTGATCGCTCGGACGATCGCGCCGATCTGCGTCCGGCCTGAGGAGAGGGTTAAGATTTCGGGTCCTGCCTTGCGTCTCAAGCCCAAACTCGCTCTCTCGCTATCGATGGCTTTTCACGAACTTTGCACCAACGCAGCAAAATACGGCGCCCTTGCGAACGAGACGGGGCACATCGAGATTCACTGGCAAGTCGTCGGGGCGGAGGGAGAGCGCCGTCTCCAATTGCGCTGGGGGGAGATTGGTGGGCCGGAAGTCCAATCACCGACCCAGAAAGGCTTCGGTAGCCGCCTTCTCGAGCGTGCGCTCCAACGCGAATTCGATGCACAGGTAACGCTCTCATTCGAGCCGAGCGGGGTCGTGTGCGAAATCGCAATGCCAGTGACATGATTGTTTTGCCATAGCGGCTCGTTTGAAAGGATGGAAGCGATGAGCCTTTTGGCAAAAAAACTTCGCGTGCTTGTGGTCGAGGATGAGGCGCTCATTGCCTTCTTTATTGAAGACACGTTGACAGAGATGGGCCATGAGGTTGGCGCTGTGGCATCTCGGATGCAGGAGGCGCTTGACGCTGCACGGACAGGCACATTCGACCTGGCGATCATCGACGTCAATCTGGATGGAAAGCCGAGTTATCCGATTGCCGACGTTCTGAAGGAGCGTGGCATCCCATTCGTGTTCGCGACGGGTTATGGCGCCGGTGGTCTGGATCCCAAGTTTGCGGGCACGCCCGTTCTCGCCAAGCCATTTGCAATGGCCGATATCCAGAGTTTGTTGCAGCAGGTCTCGGCGGATGGACCGCTAGTCAATGCGCAGCCGTGACCCAAGCTAGTGCGACTTTTCCTATGATGTCSCCCGATGATGGAGAAAAAATGAGAAGGCTCACCTAGTTGGACATTTCCTCCCTCATCGGACTTGGTTGCTTCACCATCGCTTGTTTCCTCGCGGCGCTGACGAGCGCTTGGTTTCGTCCGGGCGAATGGTACGAACAATTGAAAAAGCCACGATGGCGTCCGCCGAACTGGCTTTTCGCCCCAGTGTGGACGGTCCTCTATTTAATGATCGCCGTTGCCGGGTGGCTGGTCTGGCGAGAAGTCGGCTTCGCCGGCGCGGGATTGCCGCTGGCAATATACGCAGTGCAGCTTATTCTCAATGCTGCCTGGACACCGCTCTTCTTTGGCCTACATCRCCCCGACCTTGGCTTCGTCGACATCGTCCTGGTTTGGTTATCCATCGTCGCAACCATCATACTTTTTTATCCGATCCACTTCRCAGCCGCGCTACTACTTGTGCCTTATCTTATATGGGTGACGTTCGCGACCGCGCTGAATTTCGCAGTGTGGCGCTTAAATTTGGTGGGGGACGTCTCCAGGCGGTTGACCGAGCCGCCAACCTCATGACTTCAGACACGCGCCAGCTCGGCGTCATTC
>NZ_JBFUBH010000084.1:0-10333 GCF_056405855.1 Pararhizobium sp. P1_E7
CCGCGCGACAGGGGCGTTGCCATGGTCTTCCAGAACTACGCGCTCTACCCGCATATGACGATCTACGACAACATCGCCTTTGGCCTGAAGCGCATGAAAATCCCAAGCCCGGAAATCGACAAGCGCATACGGGCGGTGTCGGCCACGCTCGGCCTCGATCCCTATCTTGAACGCAAGCCAACTGCCCTCTCGGGCGGGCAGCAGCAGCGTGTGGCCATCGCCCGGGCGATGATCAAAACGCCGCGTGTGTTTCTCTTCGACGAGCCGCTCTCCAATCTTGATGCGAAGCTGCGCAACCATATGCGCGTCGAAATCGCCCGGCTGCATCAAAAGCTTAAGACGACGACCGTCTACGTCACCCATGACCAGCTCGAAGCCATGACGCTGGCCGACCGGATCGTCTTGATGAAGGACGGCGGCATAGAGCAGGTCGGCACGCCGGCGGAAATCTACGAGCGGCCGCGCACGTTGTTCGTCGCCGGCTTCATCGGCACCCCAAACATGAACTTCATCGATGCGACGGCCGAAGCAAACGGCGATGGCTGGTTGCTGCATGTGCAAGGGGCCGCTTTTGCTGTTTCCGGCAGGCGGTTTAACCTGTCGGACGGACAGAAGATCGTGCTTGGTATTCGTCCTGCGGATCTTGAAACCGCAGCCGCCGGGGCAATCGGGATCAACTGCGTTGCCGGTACTGCGGACCTCGTTGAATTCCACGGCAATGATGCCCTCGTCACCTTCCTGTTCGCGGATAAGGAAATCGGGGCGCTCGTCAAGGCAGGCGTTTGTCCAAAGTCCGGTGACGACGTCTGCTTTATCGTCAAAGAGGATCGTCTGCACCTGTTTGATGCGCAGACCGGGCTGACACTCTTGCGGTAATTAAGGACACGCGCCGCGTATCTCGGGGGAACAGTTCTTGTCCCGCCCTCTATTCACTTTGGCGGAAGTTGCGAATCCGATCAAACAGGACGGCAAGCACGATGGCACTGCCGATGAAGGTGCCTTGCCAGAAAGCGTTGATACCGAGCAAGCCGAGACTGTTGCGGATCACCTCGATCAGTGCGGCCCCGATCAGCGCGCCGGAGGCAGTGCCGACGCCACCGGCCAGGTTGGCGCCGCCGATGACTGCGGCAGCAATGACCTGGAGTTCCATTCCGGCGCCGATATTGGTCGTGACGGCTCCAAGCCAGCCTGTTTGAATGATGCCGGCGATCCCCGCCGAGAGGGCGGAAATCATGTAAACCGTAACCTTGATCCTTCGCACAGGAACGCCCGTGAGCGTGGCGGCGTGTTCATTGCCACCGATGGCAAAGATGTAGCGGCCGAACCTTGTCCAGCGCAGCACGAAGCCGGTGAGAAGTGCCAGGACGATCATGTAGAGTACCGGATTTGCAATGCCGAAGAACCATGCGCCGCCGCCCAGCGCCAGTAATTTATCGTGATCCGGCCCGAACTGGAAGACGACGGTATTGTTTGACGCAACCATCGCCAGACTGCGCGCTATCGAGAGCATGCCGAGCGTGACGACGAAAGGTGGAAAACCCAGATAGGCGATCAGCACCCCGTTGAACGCCCCGATCACAAGCGCGGTGATGATTGAGGCGGCGATGCCCACCTCAATGCCGTAGCCGGCATGCATGACAACCGCCAGCACCATGCTGCACAGGCAAAGCACCGAGCCCACCGACAGGTCGATCCCGCCGGTAATGATGACGATCGTCATGCCGAGTGCGATGATCGCAACAAAGGTGACGTTACGAGTGATGTTGTAAAGGTTCTTCGTTGTTGCAAAGGAGTCGGTGGCAAAAGAGAGAAAAATGCAGGCGCAGATGACGGAGAGCAGCACCCAGAGGGTCTGACTCCCGAGGGTGGCCGCAAGCCAGCCTTGCTGCTTCTGACTGATCGTTTGATCAAGGGAAATTGTCATCGCCGACCTTCGATTCCATCCGATCCAGTGGATCTGCTTTCATCATACCTGCTCGATCGCTCCGGTAATGAGCCCCGTCACTTCCTCGGGCGAACTCGCCGCGATTGACTTGTCGGCGACCTTTCTGCCGCGCCGCATCACGATGACCCGGTCGGCAACTGCAAAGACGTCCGGCATGCGATGGCTGATCAATACGACGGCGATGCCCCGGTCACGCAATTGGCGGATCAAATTGAGGACTTCCGCCACCTGGCGGACCGAAATGGCCGCCGTCGGCTCGTCCATGAGCACGATCTTCGCCTCCGATAGCATCGTCCGGGCGATCGCCACCGCCTGCCGCTGACCACCCGACATCTGCTTGACGAGGTCGCGTGGGCGCGTCTCTGACTTCAACTCCTTGAAAATCTCTCCGGCGCGTCGGTACATCGACTTGTAGTCCAGAACCTTCAACGGGCCGACGCCGAAGCGCAGTTCGCGCCCGAGAAATACGTTTGCCGCCGCCGTCAGGTTGTTGCAGAGCGCAAGATCCTGGTGAACGATCTCGATGCCATGCTGGCGTGCTTCCACGGGGCGATGAAGCACGAGTTCCCTGCCGTCCATCTGCATGGTTCCGTGACTTGGCCGAAAGTTGCCGGCAATCATCTTGACCAACGTCGATTTACCGGCGCCGTTGTCGCCCATGAGGCCGACCACTTGCCCCGCCTCAAGGGTAAGCGAAACATCGTTGACCGCCTGGATGGCGCCAAAATTTTTGGAGATGTTGGTGAGTTCGAGAACCGTCACCAGCCTTCTAACCTCCCCGAGCTCTCAGGCGCACGACCACCCGAGCCAGGCTCATGCTGCGCGCGGAGCCCTCGCGTATCGGTTCCCTGCCAGAGGACGCGATACCTAGCATTTATGCAAAACCGCGCGATACCGTCAATCAATTGTACGATGAATCGAACCACACCTCATAATATTCCATTTGTAATACAAATACACGTTGACGAATGCAACGCGTGGATATTAGCTGTTGCTGGGAGGAGAGCATGCTTATCCTTGTCACCGGTGCCACGGGAAAGGTCGGGCGGCACTTCATAGCTGGGCTGCTTGACGATCCGCGATTTGCCAATGCGCGTATTCGCGCGCTGTGCCACAACCGGTTGTGCGCCGAGACCGACCGGGTCGAGGTGATCCGTGGCTCGATCGCCGATCGGGACGTCGTGACTGCCGCACTCACCGGCGTTACACATGTTGTCCACTTAGCCACCTGCAAGGAAACGCCCGCCGACGTGATGGACATCACCGTCAAGGGCCTCTTCTGGTTGCTTGAGGCGTTCCGTTCCAACGCCCTCGCGCGCCAGTTCATCCTCATCGGCGGCGATGCCGCGATAGGCCATTTCTACTATCGCCACCAGGGACCAATCACCGAACAGACGCCGCACAGCGCGTATCCCGGGAGCTACGCTCTGTCGAAGGTTCTGGAAGAGGTGATGCTGGAACAGTTCGGCGTCCAGTACGACATCAACGGTTGCTGTTTGCGCGCGCCGTGGATCATGGAAAAGGATGACTTCAAATTTACGCTTTCCTTCGGTGACGACGTGTTCGGCGGGCCTGACTGGAGAACGCTCGTTCCGGAAGCCGACGCCAAGCGCTATGTAAGCCAAGGCACTGTGCCGCTGCTGCGCGACGCAGACGGACGCCCGCTGAAGCGCAATTTCGTGCATGTCGATGATCTGGTCGGCGCCATATTGGCCGTGATCGACAATCCGCGTGCGAAGCGGCAGCTCTTCAACATCTGCATGGACCGGCCGGTCGACTATGGCGAAGTCGCCGGCTACCTCGCCCGCACCCGTGGCCTCGAATCCGTCGACATACCGAGCCAGTTCCACTCGAACTGGATGGACAACAGCAAGGCCAAGTACCTGCTGGATTGGCGACCTGTCTACGATCTGGAATTGCTTATCGACTCGGCCTGGGCGTACGAGCGCTCTCAGAATGACCCTCGCATAGTCTGGTACCCGGGTTGACGTGTGGCGGGCACGCCGTGTCCGTCTGTTTCAAGGGAGGAAGCCATGAGGAAGTTACTATTGCTTGGCGTCGCCGTTCTGGCACTCACTGCCGGACAGGCTTTGGCCAAGAAGCAGTTGGTCATCGTCGTGAAGGGCCTTGATAATCCATTCTTCGAAGCGATCAACCAGGGGTGCCAAAAATGGAACAAGGAAAACTCGGACTCGGAATATGAATGCTTCTACACAGGCCCGGCATCGACCTCGGACGAGGCCGGTGAAGCGCAGATCGTCCAGGACATGCTGGGCAAGGCCGACACCGTTGCGATTGCGATTTCGCCGTCTAACGCCAAACTGATCGCCCAGACGTTGAAGACTGCCAATCCGACGATTCCCGTGATGACGCTGGATGCGGACCTTGCCGCCGAAGACTCGGCGCTACGCAAGACCTATCTCGGCACCGATAACTATCTGATGGGTGCACGCATCGGCGATTACATCAAAAAGGCCATGCCGAACGGCGGCAAGATCTGCACGATTGAAGGCAATCCGGGTGCCGACAACATTCTGCGCCGTGCCCAGGGCATGCGCGAYACGCTGACCGGCCAGAAGGGACTTGCCGAGCTGAAGGGTGAGGGCGGCTGGACGGAAGTCGCCGGGTGCCCGGTGTTCACCAATGACGACGGCGCCAAGGGCGTTCAGGCGATGACCGATATCCTCGCCGCCAATCCCGACCTTGGTGCATTCGGCATTATGGGCGGTTGGCCGCTGTTCGGCGCGCCGCAGCCTTACCGCGACTTGTTCAAGCCTATGGCTGACAAGATAGCCAGCAACGAGTTCGTCATTGGTGCTGCCGACACGATCGGCGACGAAGTGGCGATCGCGCGGGAAGGCCTGGTAACGGCACTCGTCGGCCAGCGGCCGTTCGAGATGGGCTATAAGGCGCCGTCGGTAATGCTGGACCTGATCGCCGGTAAGCCGGTCGACGATCCCGTTTTCACGGGTCTCGACGAGTGCACCAAGGACACCGTTGATACCTGCATCCAGAAGTAGCTTACCTGTTCGGGGCGTCCGATCCACGGGCGCTCCGAACGGTCATACCAAGCTTGCAGCTGGAGGAATTGCTCCCGGCAATTTGCCGGAGGGATCAAGCTTTCACGTGTAGATGGCACTTTAGCCTCTACCCCTTTCTGCAGTCACTTCGCCAAGACGGAACGCGAGGCAAGCGATACTGGATGCGGGCTTTACGGCCGCGAGTGATGGAAGCGGAGGCTTGGCATCAGGTTTTCCAGTCATCGTTTTTTGACGGAAATCTCTGTCGATTTTCCTGAAGGTGTTTCGCCTTTTCCTGAGAAGATATCATCGACGATGTGCTGTCTGTAACCGGCGACGCCCTGATTTGGCTGAGTATTGGTGAAGTCGCGACACGCATTAGCGCGGAGCGGGTGGAGAGATCCCGCGATCAGGCGGCATAATAGCCGCGGGCGTGTGCTTGACAGGTTCTGCAAAAAGAATGCAGGGTTTGTGGCAGTGCAGGTCTAGACCTCACAAGGAATGCCCCGCTCAACGTGTGTTGATGACGATCCGGAGTTCGCACCTCCTGGAACAGGGTCCTAGCGAAACTGGCCAAAAGCCGGTCCAACTATGGAGCTGATAGGGCATGTATTCCAATAATCTTTTTCATGACGAACTTCGCCATGGCTGTGCTTCGGAAACGCCATCCGCACAGTGTCCGCTCGACCACGGCCCCCGCGACACCCATCGTAGCGCGCGGCTGGCGAACATCGGGGCAAAGATTCCAGAAAATCGTCGCGCGGCAGTGACCCGACAGACCAGCACGCGCCGTTCAAACCCATTCAGCAAGCCCGCCTCTAGAACGCGGCTGCAGGTTTTTCGAATGCGCCCTGGCCGTTGTGTCCGCAACCGGCAGCGTTATCCGCTTCAGGCATGAGCATGGCTCCGGCATAAGCCTGTGCCCCGATGGCTATGCCGAAATGCCTGATCGACAGGGGTGCAACCCAAAGCGAAATGCTTGCAAAGGTATGGAGGAGTTTACCTTGGCACATAAGGAAGAGGAAAATGCATTCAACACGCGCCCGGAAGATGAAAGGCTCAGCATTGGGGCCAATCTCGCCTATGGGCTTCAACATGTTCTGACGATGTACGGCGGCATCGTGGCTGTACCGCTCATTCTCGGACAAGCGGCCGGGCTCGGCACGAACGACGTCGGCTTGTTGGTCACAGCATCGCTTTTTGCCGGCGGCCTTGCCACCATTCTTCAGACGATCGGCCTGCCATTCTTCGGCAGCCGCCTGCCGCTGGTGCAGGGCGTCTCATTCTCGGGCGTCGCGACGATGATCGCGATCTCCGGCAACGGCGGCATCCAGGCGATTCTCGGGGCGGTCATCGTGGCGTCAGTGATCGGCCTGCTGATCACGCCGGTGTTTTCGAGGATCACCCGCTTCTTCCCGCCGCTCGTCACGGGAATCGTCATCACGACCATCGGCCTGACGCTGATGCCGGTCGCCGCGTTCTGGGCGATGGGCGGCAACAGCCGCGCGCCGGATTTTGGAAGCCCCGCCAACATCCAACTCGCCGCAGCGACGCTTGCCATCGTGCTCCTGCTGAGCAAGCTCGGAAGTGCGTCGATTTCGCGGCTGTCCATCCTGCTTGCGATAGTGATCGGCACTGGGATTGCCCATGTCGCCGGCATGACCGACTTCTCGCAGGTGGCGAACGGCCAGCTCTTCGCCCTTCCGACGATTTTTCACTTCGGCTACCCCACCTTCGAAATTGCGGCGGTCATCTCGATGTTCATCGTGATCATGGTGACGCTCGTCGAGACGTCGGCGGATATTCTGGCCGTAGGCGAGATTGTCGAGACCAAGGTCGATTCCCGGCGTCTCGGCGATGGTCTGCGCGCCGACATGCTGTCCAGCATCATCGCCCCTGTCTTCGGCTCGTTCACGCAGAGTGCGTTTGCCCAGAATGTCGGGCTGGTCGCCGTGACCGGCGTGAAAAGCCGGTATGTGGTGGCGACAGGGGGCCTCTTCCTGGTTGCCCTCGGCCTCCTGCCCGTGATGGGCCGCGTGGTCGCGGCGGTGCCAAGCTCCGTCCTCGGTGGCGCCGGGATCGTGCTTTTCGGCACGGTGGCGGCAAGCGGCATCCGCACCCTCTCGAAGGTGGACTATAACAACAACATGAACCTGGTGATCGTGGCAACGTCCATCGGGTTTGGCATGATCCCGATCGCGTCTCCAGGCTTCTACGAGCACTTCCCAGCCTGGTTTGCCACGATATTCCATTCCGGCATCAGCTCCGCCGCGTTGATGGCAATCGCCCTCAACCTGCTGTTCAACCACATCAAGTCCGGTAACTCTGACCAGCAGTCCGTGTTCGTAGCGGGGGTCGAACGGAGCATCCGCTACCAGGATATCGCCCGGCTTCACGATGGCGACTACTTCCTCAATGGCAAGCTCTATGACGCCAAAGGCGTTGAGGTGCCCGTGCTCGCGGCGCAGGCTCATTGAACACCCGCAAATCTCTGATCTGGTCCGGATGGGATTTCCGACCTGTGTCGTCAGCCTACCAATCTTCAAGGAAAATGAAATGACCGAACAAAACGAAACACTGAAGCTGCTGGACGCCCTGCTCTTGGCGATGGAGTCCGGCATCATCCCGGCCACAGAAGTGGGCGTGGCCGCCGGCAACAAGATCTTCGGCGCCGCCCTGTTGCGGAAGTCGGATTTTTCGACCGTTCTCGTCGAAACCAACAACGAGACCGAAAACCCCCTTTGGCACGGAGAGGTGCACACCCTGAAGCGGTTCTACGAAATGACAGGATCCGAGCGGCCGGACTCGCGCGACCTGATCTTTCTGTCGACCCATGAGCCGTGCTCGATGTGCCTTTCGGCGATCACCTGGGCTGGCTTCGACAACTTCTTCTACTTCTTTAGTCACGAGGATTCCCGCGACGCCTTTGCCATTCCGCATGACCTGAAGATTTTGAAGGAGGTCTTCACGCTGGAGCCCGGCGGCTATAACCGGACGAACGCCTTCTGGAAGGGGAAATCAATCCACGCGCTGATAGATCAGGCGCCGGAGCCGCACCGTTCGCAACTGAAGCAACGGGCCGCCGCCATTAGTCGCAAATATGACGATCTCTCCGTCATCTACCAAGCGAGCAAGGACGGCAACGCGATCCCCCTCAGTTGATCTTTATTTCGCGTGGACGCGCCGCTGGTGGCTTTTCAGCTGGCGGCGCGTCGAGCGGTTTCAATGGCGTTGTCACGTTATCGATACGGGGGCACACACGTGGTGCTGGGCACCGAGCGCCGAAACTACAGAATAAAGTCGCCTTTCGTTAGATTGATGATGCCGGCGAGCTCGATCTGGAAGTCGGCTCGGCCATCGAGATTGACGTCGCCATAAACGATCGTCTTGTCGTTGGCCGTGCCGGCAGCGTCGAAGGTGCGGTAGATCAGATCGCCCGAGCCACCCGAGAAATTGCCTGTCCCTTTCCAGGTGAAGGCCTGATTGCCGGAGACCTTCGCGTTGGCGTCGATCTTGGAGAGGTCGAGATGGTCCTCGCCCCGCAGGAAATCGGCAACGATGTCGCGCTTGTCAGCGCCCGAAAGCGGATTGAGCGAACCGTTGTTGATGAACCCGGAGAAACCCGGAGCCGAGTCCTGTGTTGTCGCGAAGACGAACACGTCCTTGCCGGCACCACCATAGAGCGTGTCTATGCCGGTGCCGCCGATCAGCGTGTCGTTGCCGGCGCCGCCCTTGATGATGTCGTTGCCACCCTTGCCGTCGAGAATGTCGTCGCCGCCGGTGCCGGTCAGCGTGTCGTTGCCTGAGGTGCCCGGCGAGGTCTCCTTCACGTCACCGACGGTGATCTTGATCGTCTTCGAAGCCTCGTAGCTTGTGCCGATCGTTGGATCATCAAGACGAATGGTGACGTCCAAGACGGGGTTGGTCTCGAAGTCGAGCGTCACGCCGGCCTTTAGCCACAGCGCGCCGTTCTTGATCTCGAACAGCTTGGCATCGGCACCCGTGAGCGACAGTACGTTCTTGCCGCCATCGACGTCGGTGGTCGCAAGGTTTGCCACCTTGCGCGCAGTCACCGTTGAGGCATCCTCGACTATGACAGTCAGCGTCTGCGTCAGTCCGAGGGCCGGCGCGTCGTTGACCGGTGTGACGTTGATGGTCAACGTGTTTGCCGAGGGATCGAGGTTGATACCGCCATTTGCGGTGCCGCCATTGTCCTGTACCTGGAAGGTGAAGTGGGCATAGCCGGTACCGTTGGCATTGTGGGCCGGCGTGAACTTCAGCTTGCCCGCATTGATATCGGCGACCGAAATGAACTGACCGGCAGACACCGCGATGCCGTTGTTGGTCAGCGTGCCGGCACCAGGAAGCGCCGTGATCTTGACCCGGGAAAGCGTGTTGCCATCGGTGTCGCTGAAGCCGAAGTCGGCCGATGTCAGTGCACGTGGCGTGTCCTCCAGCGTGGTGACCGTCTTGTTGCTACCGGATGGTGCGTCGTTGATGTTGATGATCGCGGCTGTTCCTGCGCTGGTCGCGCTCTCGGCAAAACCCCGCCCATCGACATAGCTCGTCACCACGCGAACAATGCCGCCGACGTCGGCGTCGCGCAGGGTATAGGTCGCCTGGTCCGTGCCGACATTCACAAAGCCTGCGCCGGTATTGCGCTGCCACTGGTAGTGCAGCGTCCCCAGGCCATCGGAGTCCGCAAGTGTCGAGACTGCAGTCAGCACCTGATCTTCGGTCGCTGTGCCGGCAATCGTCACGCCGCCGGTGTGCGGGTCGTTGACGGCGCCGACGGCCGTGGTGCCGGCGCTGGTTACCGCCTCGGCGGTGCCTTGTTGGTCGGTGTAGGAAGTCACCACCCGAATGTGGGCGCCGACATCGGTATCACTCAGGGTGTAGGTCGCCTGGTCGGCCCCGACATTGACGAATCCCGAACCGCTGTCACGTTGCCACTGGTAGTGCAGCGTCCCCAGGCCATCGGCATCGGCCAGAGCGGAGGTATTGGCGGTCAGGACCTCGTTTTCAACAAGCGTTCCTGTGATTGACACGCCGCCGGTCGGGGCATCGTTGACGTTGGCGATCGCGGCGGTGCTGGCGCTGGTGGCGCTTTCGAAGAAGCCCTGGCCATCGGTATAGCTGACGACCACCCGGACCGTGCCGCCGACATCGGCGTCTCCGAGGGTGTAGGTCGCCTGGTCGGTTCCGGCATTGACGTAACCTGAGCCGGTATTGCGTTGCCACTGATAGTGCAGCGAACCCAGGCCATCGACGTCGGCCAGAGTGGAGACGGCAGTCAACACCTGGTTCTCGGTCGCCGTGCCAGTGATTGACGCGCCGCCGGTATGCGGGTCGTTGACCCCCGCGATCG